>QFOL01000294.1 GCA_003241215.1 Agrobacterium fabrum | reverse complement strand
CTCACCTCGGCTAAATCTGGCGCGAAACTACGTATCGCGCCTGAAAAGTCAAGCCTGTTTTGCCCGGAAAACAAAACGGACGGCATAAAGGACCACGTAAAGCCCGAAAAATACCGCCAGCGACCAGGCAAAGCCATCGGTTCCGGCAATATCCATGGAAATGCCGACAGCCTGCGGCCCTGCGATGGTGCCGATGGCATAACAGAAGATGAAGGCGGCGTTGGCGGAGACCAGATCGGCCCCCTTCAGGCGCGATCCGAGATGGGTGAGGCCGACAGTGTACATGCCGGAGACCAGGCCGCCCCAGAATAGCAGCAGGGCCGCCACCAGAATCCAGCTTTCCACCAGGAAAGGCAGCGCCAGCGTGCCGCAGACACCCGCAAAGGCCATCAGCCCCAGCATTGTGCGCCGATCCTTCATCCGGTCCGAGAGCAGGCCGATCGGTATCTGGAAGACCATGTTGCCGATGCCCATCACGGTGAGGAGAAGCGCCGCCTGCGATTCGTTGAAACCCTCCCGCGTCGCGTAGATCGGGAAGAGCGACAGGCCGCCTGCCTGCACCGAACCGAAGACGAAGGCCGCTGCCGAGGCCATCGGCACCAGCCAGACGTAACGCACGAAATGGTGGTTGGGCCGCTCGTCCAGCTCCGGGCTTTCGCCGCGCGCCATGAAGATCGGGATGGCGGCGAGCAATATGATCGCCGCGCCGACAAGAAACGGTAATATGCCCTCACTGCCGACCACGGAAAACAGCAGCGGGCCGACAGCAAAGCCGACCGCAAGACCGGTTGCATAGATACCGAGAACCGTGCCGCGTTTCTTCGGCGGCGCCGTCATGTTGATCCAGTATTCGGACAGGATGAAAAGCGTGGTGGTCGCACCGTGAAAGACGATTCGCAGCGGAAACCACATCCAGAAGGCCTCGGCGAAATAGAAGCCGAGCGCGCTGAGCGCCGAAACGACGACTGCGAACAGCATGGTTCGGGCTACGCCGAAATCATGGGCGATCTTGGTCGTCACGGGGGCGGCCATCATCGCCGCCACGCCGGCCATGGCCGAATTCACCCCGATCATGGTGGAGGAGATGCCGCGTTTTTCAAGGATGATCGACAAAAGCGGCAGGCCGAGACCGATGGCGACACCCACCGCGCTGATGGCGGAAATGGCGGCGATCAGTGAGGGCCAGTGAATGGCGTCCGCTTCTTCGCATTTCATTTGTGACATGACGGCCTTTATACAAAGTCTCGAATGAACCGGCCGTGGCGCGTGACATAGAGCCGCGCGGGGCTTTCAAAGGGCAATGAGGGATCACCTATCATGAGTTTTGTGACATCTTCGAGAACCGTGCGCGTGATTTTCGGCATGTTCAGACCGGAAAGGTCTGTCATGTCAAGCCATTGCACATTGTGCAGCTCGTCGGAATCCCGCGTTAGCCGGGTATCCAGCCGGAGTTCGTCGGCATAACAGCAGAAGAATCGCGTGTCGTAACGCCGCACATTGCCGGGCGGGGTAATGGCTCGCGCCACATATCTGAAGCGGGAAAGATCCGGACCTTGGGCGCTTTGCCCGAGATCCACGCCGGTTTCCTCCAAAAGCTCGCGCGCAGCGGCAAGCGCCAGAGCCCTTGCGCCAGCGGTGCTGAGCCGCCGCGCGGCTGAAGCGGTGAGCCTGTGGAGGACGGCGGGGTGCAGATCGCCCGAAAAGGGGAGCGCATGGTCGCGCGGGTCGCGTTTGCCGCCGGGAAAGACATAGGCGCCCGGCATAAAGACATGGGCGCTGCTGCGCTGGCCCATCAGCACCCGGAGCTGCGGGCCGGAACGGTCGAACAGGATGATGGAGGCGGCGTCACGCGGCCGCATGGCTGCGCTTGCCGTTTCGGCGTCTCGGGGAGGCTGAGGCACGTGCAAGGTCCTGCCCGCCGTCAGTGCGACGAGCCGTCTATCTGCACTTTTTGCTGTTTTCGGTCGAAGCCGTGCATCCGTAGCGCCCATTGCAGGCCGATGACGCCGCCCTTGATCGGTTGCAACGTCAAAAGCGCGGCCAGAATGGTGATTGGCACCCATATGGCGAAATGCGCCCACATGGGAATGTTGAGGACCATGTCCGTCATCATGAAGCCGCCAACGGCAATATGACCGATGATGACGATGGAGATATAGGGCGGCAGGTCGTCTGAACGGTGATGGTGCATTTCCTCGCCGCAGGCCGCGCAGGCGTCCACCGGCTTCAGCCAGGCGCGGAACAGGCGGCCGCTGCCGCAGGCCGGACAGCGATTGGCCATTCCCCGCATGATCGAGCGGCCAAGCGGCCGTTCCGCGCTGTTGTCTCCGAAGGTGACCGTTTCCGAGCCCTGATGTGCACTCATCCTTAAGTCCTTCTCCCGTTCGTTCAACCGCCTGACGCGGTCTTTTATTTATTGTCGCTGCCCTAACGTCGCCGTCTCGGCGGCCGCGTTCCGGGTTTGGCGGTAAGACGCGACGTCCGCCGGCCGGTTTTATGGAACGAGCGCGTGCCGACAGGCATCTTGCGCCCCGGACTCAGCATATCGAAACGCAGCGCACCCGCCAGTGGCACCGCTTCCGCAAGCCGCACCTGTACCGTGTCGCCGAGCTGATAACCAAGACCGGTCTTTTCCCCCGTCAGGGCCTGATGGGCTTCATCATACAGGAAATAATCGGTTCCGAGTGTAGATATAGGAACAAAACCGTCCGCGCCAAACTGCGGCAGCGCGACAAATAGTCCCGCCTTGGTGACACCACCGACGCGGCCTTCGAATTCCTCGCCCACACGCTCGGACAGATGATGCGCGATCAGCCGGTTGACGGTGTCGCGTTCGGCTGCCATGGCGCGGCGCTCGAAGGTCGAGATTTCAGCGGCGATATCGTCCAGCGTCGCCTCTTCCTGCGGCGTGATGCCGCCTTCGCCGAGGCCAAGCGACCCCACCAGCGCGCGATGCACGATGAGATCGGCATAACGGCGGATCGGCGAGGTGAAATGCGCATATTTCATCAGGTTGAGGCCGAAATGGCCGATGTTTTCCGGGCTGTAGATCGCCTGGCTCTGGCTGCGCAGCACCATTTCGTTGACCATGATCTGGTGCGGCGTATCGAGCGCGCGGGCCAGAATGCCGTTGAAGGAATTGGCGCGCATGGCCGCTCCCTTGGCCATGGAAATGCCGATGGTGCCGAGGAATTCGCGCAGCACTTCCTGCTTGGAAAGTGTGGGCGCATCGTGGACGCGATAGACCAGCGGCTGCTTCTTCTTCTCCAGCGTCTCGGCGGCGGCGACATTCGCCTGGATCATCATTTCCTCGATCAGCTTGTGCGCGTCGAGGCGTTCGGGAATGACGACCTTGTCCACCGTCCCGTCAGGCCGAAGCAGGATCTTGCGCTCGGGCATGTCGAGTTCCAGCGGCTGGCGGCGGTCGCGGCCGCGCTTCATCACGGCATAAGCGTGCCACAGCGGCTTCAGGATCGGCTCCAGCAAGGGGCCGGTCTTGTCGTCCGGCCGCCCGTCGATGGCGGCCTGAGCTTGGCTGTAGGAGAGCTTGGCAGCACTCTTCATCATGATGCGGTGAAAGGTGTGGCCGGCCTTGCGGCCTTCCTTCGAAAAGATCATCCGCACCGCAAGGGCAGGGCGGTCGACGCCTTCCTTCAGCGAGCAGAGATCGTTGGAAATCCGCTCCGGCAGCATCGGTACGACGCGGTCGGGGAAATAGACGGAGTTGCCGCGTTTCAGCGCCTCGCGGTCCAGCGGCGAACCGGAACGCACATACCAGGAGACATCGGCAATGGCGACGGTGACGATGACACCGTCAGGATTGTCGGGCGACGTGTCGGGCTCGGCATAAACCGCATCGTCATGGTCCTTGGCGTCGGCCGGATCGATGGTGATGAGCGGCAGGTCGCGCCAGTCCTCGCGGTGGGACATGCTGGCCGCCTTGGCGGCATCCGCCTCGGCCAGAACATTCGAGGGGAAGATATGCGGAATGCCGTGGGAATGGATGGCGATCATCGAGATCGCCTTTTCCGAGGCAACCGAGCCGATGACCGACAGGACCTTGGCGCGTGTCAGCCCGTAACGGCCGCTGTTGCGCGAGGTTTCCACCTCGATCAGATCGCCGTCCTTGGCGTCGCCGATGCCATCGGGGTCGATGACCATTTCCTCGCCGCGCCGGTCGATCGGCATCAGCCGTCCGCCGCCGCCCGCCGTCTCCTTGAATACACCGAGCAGTGCATTCTGTCGGCGGTCGATCAGCTTGACGACACGGGCCGTGTAGGCAGGACCAGTGCTTTCCTTCGAGGGGAATATCTTCGCAAGGATACGGTCGCCAAGACCGGCTGCGGGCGCTTTCTTGCCACGATCCTGCGACGACTGGCGGATCAGCACCGCCGGAGCCGCACCCATATCGTCAGGCCATTCCGCCGGGCGGCCAATCAGCTCGCCGTCCTTATCGCGGGTGGTGATATCGAGAACCGTAACCGGCGGCAGGCCGCCCGGCCGCGTCAGCGACTTGCGGCTCTTCTGCACCATGCCGTCGGTTTCAAGCTCCTTCAGCAGCGCTTTCAGGACGACGCGGTTTTCACCCTTCAGGCCGAAAGCCTTGGCGATTTCGCGTTTGGAGGCCTGCTGCGGATGGTCGGCGATGAATTTCAGCAGCACGTCGCGGGAAGGCACCTCGCCATGGATGATGCCTTCGCCTTCACTCACCCGCTTGCCGCGCCCGGTGCGTCCGAAGCCGTCGCTGGCGGAACCCTGTCTCTGACGCGGCGCTTTGCTCACTCTGCTGCCTTCTTGGGTTTGGCCGCTGCCTTCGGCTTGGCGGCCGTCTTGCTCT
>QFOL01000293.1 GCA_003241215.1 Agrobacterium fabrum | reverse complement strand
CAAGGGCGATCACCGTCCCGGCGAATATTCCGAACTTGTCGTGAAGGCCAAGGAAAGCTTCCGCCGCGGCGATCTGTTCGAGGTCGTTCCCGGCCAGAAGTTCATGGAACGTTGCGAAAGCAATCCATCGGCGATCTCCCGCCGCCTGAAGGCGATCAATCCCTCGCCCTATTCCTTCTTCATCAATCTCGGCCATCAGGAATATCTGGTCGGCGCCTCGCCGGAAATGTTCGTGCGCGTCTCCGGCCGCCGCATCGAGACCTGCCCGATTTCCGGCACCATCAAGCGCGGCGACGATCCGATTGCCGACAGCGAGCAGATCCTGAAGCTGCTGAATTCGAAAAAGGACGAATCCGAACTCACCATGTGCTCGGATGTCGACCGCAACGACAAGAGCCGTGTCTGCGAGCCGGGTTCGGTGAAGGTCATCGGCCGCCGCCAGATCGAGATGTATTCGCGCCTGATCCACACGGTCGACCACATCGAGGGCCGCCTGCGCGACGATATGGACGCCTTTGACGGCTTCCTCAGCCACGCCTGGGCCGTCACTGTCACCGGTGCGCCGAAACTGTGGGCCATGCGCTTCATCGAAGGCCATGAGAAAAGCCCGCGCGCCTGGTATGGCGGCGCAATCGGCATGGTTGGCTTCAACGGCGACATGAATACCGGGCTCACGCTGCGCACCATCCGCATCAAGGACGGCATCGCGGAAGTGCGCGCCGGTGCGACGCTGCTCAACGATTCCAACCCGCAGGAAGAGGAAGCAGAAACCGAACTGAAGGCTTCCGCGATGATATCGGCCATTCGCGATGCCAAGGGCACCAACGCCGCTGCCACCAAGCGCGATGCGGCCAAGGTGGGCACCGGTGTGAAGATCCTGCTCGTCGACCACGAGGACAGCTTCGTGCATACGCTGGCGAATTATTTCCGCCAGACGGGCGCGACCGTCTCCACCGTCAGAACCCCGGTTGCCGCAGAGGTGTTCGATCGCTTCCAGCCCGACCTCGTCGTGCTCTCGCCCGGACCTGGCAGCCCGACGGACTTCGACTGCAAGGCGACGATCAAGGCCGCCCGCGCCCGCGAGTTGCCGATCTTCGGCGTCTGCCTCGGTCTTCAGGCTTTGGCGGAGGCCTATGGCGGCGAGCTTCGCCAGCTTGCGGTGCCGATGCACGGCAAGCCCTCGCGCATCCGCGTGCTGGAGCCCGGCCTCGTCTTCTCCGGCCTCGGCAAGGAAGTGACGGTCGGCCGTTACCATTCGATCTTCGCCGACCCCACCACGCTTCCGCGTGATTTCATCATCACTGCGGAAAGCGAGGACGGCACGATCATGGGCATCGAACACGCCAAGGAGCCGGTGGCCGCCGTTCAGTTCCATCCGGAATCGATCATGACGCTCGGCCAGGACGCCGGCATGCGGATGATCGAGAACGTCGTGGTGCATCTGACCCGCAAGGCGAAGACAAAGGCTGCATGATGGCTGCTGCCGACGCCATCAGCATCGACCCCATCCGGGCGGAGCACGTTGAAAGCTTTCACCGTGCTCTCGATGCGGTATCGCGCGAGCGGAAATATCTGAGCTTCCTGGAGGCGCCGCCGCTCGATTCGGTTCGCGCCTTCGTTCTCGACATGATTGAAAACGACCATCCGCAATTCGTGGCGATTGCGGATGGCGAAGTGGCCGGCTGGTGCGATATTCGCCGCGGGAGCAGGGCAACCCGCAGCCATTGCGGCACGCTCGGCATGGGCATCCTGCCCGCCTATCGTGACAAGGGACTTGGCGCGCGGCTGATGCGGCGGACACTCGATGCCGCACGTCAATGCGGGCTGCATCGCGTCGAGCTAAGCGTACATGCGGACAATGCGAGAGCAATTGCGCTTTATGAAAAGACCGGTTTTGTGCATGAAGGCCGGAGCCGCGATGCCGTTCTGATCGACGGGCGTTACATCGACAGCCTGAACATGGCGATCGTCTTCGGCAGCTAACTCCTCGGCAGCGAGGCGGAGATGCAGAGCGCGAACTTCTTCAGAAGCTGCGTGTCGAAATGCCCGTCCCGGCGCAGCATCCAGGTCAGCGCGTCATTCGCCGTCCAAGGTTTCTTGTAGGGCCGGACCGAGGTGACGGCATCGTATACATCGCAGATCGCTGCAATCCGCGCGTAAAGGCTGATCTCGCCGCCCGCGCGGCCGCTTGGATAACCGCCGCCATCCATCCGCTCGTGATGATTGAAGCAGACATCGATCACCATTTCGGGCATCTGCGCATTACGCGACAATATATCCCGGCCGAAGGCGGGATGGAGATTGATGATCTCCCGCTCGTTGGCGTTCAGCCCATCCGCCTTGTTGAGTATCGATGACGGGATTTCCACCTTGCCGATATCGTGCAGCAACCCGCTGATGCCGAGCAGATCGACCGTTCCCCTGTCGAGCCCGAGATAATTCCCGAAAAGGATCATCAGCCCGCTGACCGAGACCGAATGCACGAAGGTCGTTTCATCCTTCGATTTCAGGCGGGTGACGCCGATGAAAATCGCCGGATTCGACTGCACCGCATCGGAAATCTTGCCGGTGGCCGTTGCCATGCCTTTCAGCGAAACAGAACCGCCGGCCTCGGCGGAGGCAAAGGTCTCGGCAATCGCATCGGCGGCGGAGCGCACGGCGTGGGTGACGGCGGCAACGGTTTCCGGGCAATTGTCCGGCTGCGGCGAGACCGCTGCGGAACGGGCACTGCTTCCGGCGTCATATCCCTTGGCCGTGTTGATGATGATGCTCTCGGCGCCGCTCAATTTCAATTGACGCATCAATTCCTCATGCCGCAAAAGAAAGCGGTGCCGCTGCGAAAATCTCTGGTTCGAAAGCGTTCCTTCGACCGCTTCGACAAACATGCCAAGCGTCAGTTGCTGGGTGGAAATTCGTTTGAGCATCAGACGCTTTTATTTTCCTTCCCGGGAATGATAACCTGAACCACAATTCGCAAAAAAGTCGGCCTGAAACCGGCTAGACTATAGAGGTGAAGTCAAGCCTTCCCAAAGCCGCCTAAACTTGAACCCCGGTAGATTAGATAACACAAATATGAAAATTTTTTACTCAGGATATATTTAAAACTCAAGGAATCAACCTGAATAGACCAAGAAACAACCTTTGAATGTAAATAATAAAAACTCTCGTATACGACGTAAATCAGGAGCCGAAGAAACCCGCATGAATTCCAGACTTGAAACACGCATCGACCAGGGCACGGGCCGCGAGCCGGCGGACATGGTTCTCAAGGGCGGTCGCTTCTTCGACCTCGTCACCGGAGAACTCGTCGCATCGGATATCGCCATCTGCGGCGACATGATCGTTGGAACCTCGGAGGGCTACAAAGGCCGGCGCGAAATCGACATTTCCGGAAAAATCGTCGTCCCGGGCTTCATCGATACACATCTCCACATCGAATCGTCCCTCGTCACGCCGCACGAATTCGACCGCTGCGTTTTGCCCTATGGCGTCACGACCGCAATTTGCGATCCGCATGAGATCGCCAATGTTCTCGGCGTGGAAGGGCTTCAGTTCTTCCTCGACAGCGCCATGGAAACCGTCATGGACATCCGCGTGCAGCTCTCCTCCTGCGTGCCCGCCACCCATCTGGAAACATCGGGCGCCGATCTGCCGATCGAAAAGCTGCTGCCGTTCCGAGGGCACCCAAAGGTCATCGGTCTCGCCGAATTCATGAATTTTCCGGGTGTCATCCACAAGGACCCGGTGTGCATGGCAAAGCTCGAGGCCTTTCAGGGCCAGCATATCGACGGACATGCACCGCTTCTGTCCGGAACGGCGCTGAACGGTTATCTCGCCGCCGGCATCCGCACCGAACATGAATGCACGAGCGCCGCCGAAGCGCTCGAAAAAATCCGCAAGGGCATGCATATCCTGGTGCGCGAAGGCTCGGTCTCGAAGGACCTGCACGCCCTGATGCCAATCATCACCGAACGCCTGTCGCCCTATCTGGCGCTCTGTACCGATGATCGCAACCCGCTCGACATCGCCGAACAGGGCCATCTCGACTATATGATCCGCACGGCGATCGCCAGCGGCGTGGAGCCGCTCGCCATCTACCGCGCCGCCTCGATTTCCGCCGCGAAAGCCTTTGGCCTGCGCGACCGCGGCCTTGTCGCACCGGGCTGGCGCGCCGATCTCGTGATCGTCGACAGCCTGCAGAACTGCAAGGCCAGCATGGTGCTGTCCGGCGGGCGAATCGTCGATGACGCCCTGTTTGCCACGCGCAAACCGGTCGCACCCGTCGGCCTCGACAGCGTCAAGGCAAGACCCGTGCTCGCCTCGCATTTCGGCGTGCCGGTCACGGAAGGCGAAAGCCCCGTCATGGGCGTGCTTCCCGGCAAGATCATCACCGAGCACCGCCGCTACAGGCTGCCGACGGACGGCAATCAGACCACCATCGATCTCGCGAACGACATCATCAAGGTCGCCGTCATCGAACGACACGGCAAGAACGGCAACCATGCCAATGGTTTCGTTCAGGGCTTCGGCCTGAAGAAAGGCGCCATCGCCTCAACCGTCGGCCATGACAGCCACAATATCTGCGTTGTCGGCGTGAGCGAAGACGACATGGCGCTGGCCGCCAACCGGCTCGGCGAAATCAAGGGCGGTTTCGTGGTGGTGGAAGACGGCAGGGTGACGGGCGAGATCGCTTTGCCCGTGGCGGGGCTGATGAGCCTCGAACCCTATGAAACCGTGCGCGATACGCTGCATACGCTCAGAAAAGCAGCCTATGCGCTCGGCACGACGCTGGAAGAACCCTTCCTGCAGGTCGCTTTCCTGCCGCTGCCCGTCATTCCGCATCTGAAGATTTC
>QFOL01000292.1 GCA_003241215.1 Agrobacterium fabrum | reverse complement strand
TCTATTGTCGCATCCGCATTCTGGAAGTTTCGGTCTCTTCATGTCCAAGCACGATCTTGTCTACCTCACCGAGGACGCGTCGCACGACGCCATCATCGACGTCATCAACGAAGAAGCATTCGGTCCCGGCCGGCACACCCGTGCGGCGGCGCGCATCCGCGAGCAGGGGCCGCATGACCGGTCGCTGTCCTTCGTCTGCGCCGATGATGGCGAGACCATCGCTTCGGTGCGCATGACGCCGGTGCTGGCGGGTGGGGTGAAGGGCCATATGCTTGGCCCGCTTGCCGTCAGGCCTTCACACAAGAATATGGGCATCGGCCGGGAACTTGTCCGGATCGCCATTGCGGCTGCAAGGCGCAAGGGCTCCGAGGCCGTGATCCTGATCGGCGATCCGCCCTATTACATGCCGCTCGGTTTTGAAAAGGTCGCTTATGCGGCGCTCGACTTTCCGGGTCCGGTCGATCCGAACCGGGTGCTCGTCGTGCCGATTGGCGACGACGTGCACCAGCGGCTGAAGGGCAAGATCGGCTGGCGCAAATGTGAGGCTGCGATGCCGGCCGCTTCG
This sequence comes from Agrobacterium fabrum, assembly GCA_003241215.1. GTDB lineage: Bacteria > Pseudomonadota > Alphaproteobacteria > Rhizobiales > Rhizobiaceae > Agrobacterium > Agrobacterium fabrum_A. The sequence goes on along the minus strand of QFOL01000292.1, from coordinate 4,289 downwards.
GTGGAAGATGAGGGTTTTGAGGAGCCGCTCAGGGTTTACGGCTGAGGGGTTTCCTACAAGGCAGCTTTGCTTTTTCTCGCCAGCGCTTCTGTGTTCCCTCATTCCTGTGCTTGTCACAGGAATCCAGCCGGCGCGCGTCTGCGCGACGCGAGGACTCTTTTCAGCCCAAGGACTTGGGCTGGCTGGATCCCTGTGGCAAGCACAGGGGTTCGCCTATCGTTGCGCCGAGCATTTCGTCCCAACCGAGTGTAGGGGGGTAATACCTTCTGGACACTAGCTATCCAGCCATAGGAACTCACAAAGGCTTGTGAAATAAGGGGAAATCGCTCGTATACGCTAACGCGGGGGCTGGACAGGATTGCAAATGGCTGTCCAAAGGCGGGCCGAAATCGCGCATTTCAAACCATTTATCGCGCATTCTGCTGGCAAAGATTGCTCATTGATATGCGCGTCCACTCATCGGGCAAAAAACCTTGCTGCATAAGGCGTTTCGTCGTCTGAGAGGGCAAGCGAGAAATAGAGAACAGCTACTTCACGCGCTTCCATCGCCGAAGATTTCCGGTGGACGAAAGCTGTTAAGTCGGCAGTTTGCGCCGACTTAGACGGCGGATTGCCGACTTGAATTAAGATGCTGTTTTTCAATAGATTTCCGACAGGCGGCATTTTTATGCGCAGAAATATAAGTCGGCAGCCAAGAACTGCGTTCCTGCGTTAGAAACTAAATCACGACTGATGACCGATAAAGATTACTCGTCCCACAACCGTCAGGTCTTCGACCCGATCAGCACGGAAAGTCTCGACAGGATAATTTCCGTCAACGTTGTCTGACGTCAGTTCAAGGGTGCCATCCATGCGCCATTTTGCACGCTTCACCAAGACAGCGTTTCCCACCGCAAAGACGTAAATTCGCCCATGATCCACAACGCGCTGACTTGAATCGACAATTAACAGCGCATTGTCATTAATCGTCGGCAACATGCTGTCGCCAGTTGCCCACATCATAAAGCAAAAATCGGGTGCGCCGCCCATTTTCCTCAGAAACGCTCTTTCGAAGGCTGTTTCTGAGACTGGCATTTCGTTGATCGGAATAAGGCCGCGACCAGCCGACGCCCTTACATCATATTGAGGCAGATTAACAAAATCGGCCTTCTTCAGCTCAAATGGCAGACGCTCTGTCCGGTTTTCTTCGGTGTAGCGAGCGGCTTCAACAAGAAAACTTCCCGATCCGGATGTGGGGTCAATGACGCGGCTGCTTAGCTCGCGAATTACATCTTTTGGCGAGAACATCTCCCCCTCACCAGTGATGAGCCAGTCGAGATTAACAGAGTATCTCTGTTTGTAGGTTGAAAGGAATGCAATGTCTGGTTCCGAATCGCCGCGCTCATACCCTCCCAGAGTTTCAGCATTTATACTGATCTCTTCGGCAAAAGCCTTCCTATGCGGGAAGCCTATAGCTTCTCGCACCTTGGTAAGTCTCTGACCTAAAGGCGTTTTTGCAATTGCTGTGCGCGCCATAGCAAAACAGAAAAACACTGTTTTCAAAACAGAGAATCTCTGCTAATACTCCTAACTGCGAAGCGCTTACGCGGTTCGCACTTGTACCAAAGAAGTCCCAAAAAAACGGGCGCTGCAACGCCCGTTTTCTCAGCGGAGAAAACCTATGAGCAAATCAAAGCCGGTGATGGACTGGCAAGCCATAAAGGCCGAAGTCCACCGTAGAGGCATGACGCTAACCGAACTCGCAATTCGTTCTGGATTGCATAGCTCCCTGCTACGAAAACTGAACACCATCACGCACTACGAAGGTCAGGCAACTCTTGCTTCGTTCATAGAACAGAAGCCCGAACACCTCTGGCCGAATCGTTACCCAAAGAAAAGCTCCGGCATCTTGGATACAGCAAAGTACCCTCCGTTAGAAAGTCAAAAATCTAACGCGGCGGCTGACACGCGGGTGGCAGCATGAGCAACATGTTGTCCAACTCCGTTCGCTCTGCTGACAGTGAAGTCATTCCTTTTTTCCATGACTTGCCTAAACCCGCCATCTCGTCTGCCGCCCGTCTATGGGATGAAGCGCAGTCTGCCAGCTACAACGGCCAGACTGCTTATCAGGATTTCGCTCAGGATTTGCGTTTCCTCCATATCGAGCCGCCGCCGCGCGCCATTGTGAAGCGCTGGATTGCCGGTGTTCAGGCAAACCTCATTCCTCGCCCAGGTGGCGAGGGGCCAAACGCCGCTATTTCCGTTCCGGTTGCGTCCACCGCCCAGCAGGAAAAGCGATGGGAATCGCAGAACGACCGCCGTCACCGTCGCGCCACCGCGCAGGAAAAGCTTGCAGCCGCGCTGCCTGAATTTCAGCCGTCATCGGTGAAGGCGAAAGCGGAGTTTGCGGTCCATGCGGTCGATGCCATGGTGGCAGTGCCGGAGAGTGCGGGGCCAGTTCGCCCATCGATTGTCCCTGAAATCGATCCCGAGACGCGTGGGATCAGCGTGCTTGCGATGATTACGGAAATCCCTGCGTCCAGCGACTTCGACACACTCGCTGCGCAGCTGTACGCCGCAACCCTTGCCGAAATCAGACGTGACGCTGAGGCCAAGGCCGCGAAGCTTGTGGCCAGCCGCCTGCGTGAGATCGCGGACAGATACGACGCTTCCGCCGCCTGATCCTTCTCTTTCATCGCGCCGATCCGGTTCTTGCGTCCGGCGCGATCCTGCGGAGCCGCCGTGCCGTCCCCCGCTGGCGGCTCCGCTCAGACAACATCACCTATATTTCAGGTCTCATAGATGCCCAAACCGCAAAACGTCGCCAAGATTGATGTTCGCACGAAAGAGGTGCGTGACATTCCCCTCTCCGAGATCGACATTCCCGAAAACCGCGCCCGCTCGTTCGATCCTGACGAAGCCAAGGCGCTTGCCTTCGTCATTGCCAGTTCTGGCCTTCAGCATCCCATCCGTGTCCGCGCCGTGGGCAACCGTTTTCGTCTGGTTGCGGGGCGCAAACGCCTCGAAGCAATCCGCCTTCTCGAATGGGAGGCAATCCCTTCTACCGTTTCGAATGCGGAAACCGACGACGATGCACGGCTTGAGGAGGTGATGGAGAACCTTGGCCGGTACGATCTTAACAAACTCGACCGCTGCCAGCACCTTTACGAATTGAAGCAGGTCTATGAACGCCTGCATCCGGAAAGCAAAAATGGTGGCGACCGCAAGTCGGAAATCAGAACGCAAAATTTGCGTTCTGATGCGGAAAACCCGGAAATCTTCGGTTTTGCCGCCACGATGGCTGAGAAAATCGGCATGTCCCGCCGCTCCATTGAGCTTGCCGTTGAAATCTGGACTGGCCTGACCCCGGAAAGCCGCCAGCGCTTGGCTGGAACACGTTTGGCAAATCACCAGTCTGGCCTGAAAGAGCTTTCCGAGCAATCACCGGCTGCTCAGGCTGGTGTTCTGGACCTGCTTCTTTCTGACACCCCTGCCGCGTCTACGGTCAGCGAGGCGGTGACGATTTTCCGCAAGGGAACAGCGATGACACCAGCGGAAAAGAAGCTGGAGACCGTCAAGCGCACCCTGAATTCCCTTCCTGCACCCGTCGCTGACGCGGCGGTGTCTGCGCAAGTCGATGCCCGCATCGCGGAGATGAAGAAGAACATCGCGATCCTGAGCAAGTTCTTTGCTGACCTGAAGGACGACGATCTGGATAGCGTCATCGACCAGAATGAAGACCGCGTCATCGCTTCGCTCAAGCGCCGGGGACGCATCCAATAATGGCCCGCCGCCGCGATCCCCTCACCAAAGACCTGTTCAGCTGGGAGCCTCCCAAGGTGGCTGTCGGCTACAGCGATGACGTGGCCGGTCGCGGGCGGCTGGAAAATAAAATTGCACGGTTGATTGCCCATGCCCTTCGTGATGCCCGCGAGGACGGCTTCAGCCGCGATGAAATCGCCCAGCAGATCAGCAAATTTCTCGACCGGAAGGTATCGGTGGAAATGCTCAACAAGTGGACCTCCGAAGGCTCGGAGGGCCACCGCATCCCGCTCGATGCCTTCATCGCACTCGTTCACGCCACCGGCGCGAAAGACCTGCTCGGCTTTGTGCCGGGGCAGTTCGGGCTGACCGTGATCGAGAACGAGTATGCCGACCTGATTGAGCAGCGCCTTCTGGAAGAACATCGCGAGGAAATCGACGCCCGTATTCGGGCGCTCGATACCCGCAGGAGAGCAAAACGATGACAGCCAATGTTTGGTTTACCGCAGGGGAACTGGCGAAGATCGCCAAGGAACGCGGCTTGAAAA
>QFOL01000291.1 GCA_003241215.1 Agrobacterium fabrum | reverse complement strand
GGTGAAACCACCGTGATGCGTATGGTTTCGGCCTATTCGGTCATCGCCAATGGTGGCAAGCAGATCAAGCCGACGCTGATTGACCGCATTCAGGACCGTTACGGCAAGACGATATTCCGTCATGAGGAGCGCGCCTGCGAAGGTTGCAACGCTACCAGCTGGCAGAACCAGGATGAGCCTGTGATCGTCGACAACCGCGAACAGGTTCTGGACCCGATGACCGCTTATCAGACCACCTCCATGCTGGAAGGTGTCGTGCAGCGCGGTACGGCCGCAGGCAAGATCAAGGTCGATCTGCCGGTTGCCGGCAAGACGGGCACCACCAATGATGAAAAGGATGCCTGGTTCGTCGGTTACACCCCGGACATGGTCGCCGGCCTGTACATTGGTTTCGACTCGCCCGCACCGCTCGGTCGCGGTGGTACCGGCGGCTCGCTGTCTGCGCCGATTTTCGGTGAATTCATCGCCGATGCGGCCAAGCATCTCCAGCCGAGCAAGTTCATCGTGCCTGCAGGCATGAACTTCGTCGCCGTCAACCGCAAGACCGGCATGGCGGCAGCGGAAGGCGAACCGGACACGATCATGGAAGCCTTTAAGCCCGGCACAGGCCCGGCCGATAGCTTCTCGGTCATCGGTGCTGAAGGCTACATGTCGCAGGAAGATATTCTGAAGACCTCGCCGCAGGCGCAGCAGGCCATCACCGGCGGTGGCGGCGGCCTTTATTGACATCAGCCATGACGTTTGGCGGGGGCGCGGGTCTTTACATCCGCGCCCCCCGCATTTATTTGGAAATCGTGAACGTAGTCGACGAAATCAAGCAGGCCATAAGCCTGCTGAGGAGGCATCTTTGACTGGGACCAGGCGATAAGACGACTGGACTGGTTGAATAACAAGGCAGAGGATCCGACCCTCTGGAACGATGCCGCTGAAGCCCAGAAGCTGATGCGCGAACGCCAACAGCTGGATGACAGCATCAATGGCGTCAAGGCGCTCGAGCAGCAGCTCCGCGACAATATCGAGCTGATCGAACTCGGCGAGATGGAAGGCGATGACGAGATCGTCAAGGACGCCGAAGACGCATTGAAAGCGTTGAAGAGCGAGGCGAACCGCCGTCAGGTGGAAGCCATGCTGTCAGGCGAAGCCGATACCAACGATACCTATCTCGAAGTACATTCCGGCGCCGGCGGCACCGAAAGCCAGGACTGGGCGAACATGCTACTGCGCATGTATACCCGCTGGGCCGACCGCGAAGGTTTCAAGGTCGAGGTGCTCGAAGTTCACGACGGCGAAGAAGCCGGCATCAAGTCGGCGACGATCCTCGTCAAGGGTCACAACGCCTTCGGCTGGCTGAAGACGGAATCGGGTGTGCATCGCCTCGTTCGCATTTCGCCCTATGACAGCAATGCGCGTCGCCACACATCCTTCTCTTCCGTCTGGGTTTACCCCGTTGTCGACGATTCGATCCAGATCGACATCAATGAGAGCGATTGCCGCATCGATACCTATCGTTCGTCCGGCGCGGGCGGCCAGCACGTCAACACCACCGACTCGGCGGTGCGTATCACGCATATTCCGACCGGTATTGCCGTTGCCTGCCAGCAGGAGCGTTCGCAGCACAAGAACCGCGCCAAGGCGTGGGACATGCTGCGCGCCCGCCTCTACGAGGTGGAACTGCAGAAGCGGGAAGAGGCGGCAAACGCCCAGGCTGCCTCCAAGACCGATATCGGTTGGGGTCACCAGATCCGTTCTTACGTTCTGCAGCCTTACCAGCTGGTCAAGGACCTGCGCACCGGCGTGGAAAGCACCGCACCCGGCAACGTGCTGGATGGCGACCTGAACGAATTCATGGAAGCCGCTCTCGCCCATCGCATCAGCGGCGGCGCGGATGTGGAAGTGGCGGATATCGACTAGGACGCTCCGCGTCTTGACTGGAAAGTTGCCCCTCGCAAACCCATTGCGAGGGGTTTTTCGTTGGAGGACAAGCATGAAACAGGCGCTCTATATCGTCGATGTCCAGCCGAGCTTCAATCCGCCGGCTGCGCTGGTGACGGAAATATCCGCTCTCGCCCTGACCATGCCCAGCATCGCCACCGTCGAGCGTCATGATGAAAGCGTGACGCCCTTCGAGCGGCAACTCGGCTGGAAGCCGGGCAGGGACGACGAGTCGCTTGTTGCGGCAGATCGCGTATTCATCAAGCACGGTTATGCGCCGCCCCGGGATGTCGTCAGCTATCTCCTGTCGCTGAAACTCGACAGGGTGCTGGTCTGCGGCATTCAGGCTGATACCTGCGTGCTGGCCGCTGGTTTTGCCCTTTTTGATGCGGGGCTGCATCCCACGCTTTTGCCGTGGCTGACGATAGGCTCCAGTCTCGACCGCAGCGGAGAGCTTGGCGCACGATTGTGGAAACATCATTTCGGCGCGGTTCTGGCCGGTCCGCATGAACTGAACACATGGCGGTGAGCCGGACATTCCCCGCCGTCCCGATCAGTTCGAGGCTCTCTCGATCTCCATCTCACCCAGCTCGTCGATCAGGATCGTCCAGCTTTCCGCTTCCTTGGCCATCGGGTCCGTTTTCAGATAAACGGTGACGAAGAGGCCGGGTGAGGCGGATGCGCCGTTGGAGCTTTCGGGACGAATATCCGTGACATAGGATTTCATCTGGTTGAACTCTTCAAGCTCGACATTTTCCAGAAGATTCGGTCCATCCGCCGTATAGGCGATGCGCTGCAGGTAAATTTTTGCCGTGCCGTCGCCCTGGCGGATTGCAATGACCTTGTAATAACCGCGCGTGGGCGAGGCAGGCGGCGGCCGCAGCTGCCCGTCCGGGCCTTTCACCGGTTCGAGATTCCGGTCTTCCCACATTCCGCTGCTGACGACGAATATTGCGGAGACCGGCAGCATATCGATCGCCTGTGTCTGCGCCCGTGCAGGCAGCACGGCGGCGGCGAGAAGAAGGGCAACGAGGATCGATTTTTTCACATGCATGGCAATTTGGCTTCAATTGTTGAACTGTTCGGCGAGAACCCTGTCCGACCACGAACGGTCCGGATCCGAAAGGATCCTCGCCGTCCTGTCCTGGGATTGTGCAATCCGAACGTGACGAACGGATTTCACCTCGGTGTGGTCGGCCACGGCGTTCACCGGGCGCTTGTCGCGCTCCAGAACATGAATGTCGACGGTTACCTTGTTCGGCAACAGCGCGCCGCGCCAGCGCCGCGGACGGAAAGCGCTGACGGGGGTCAGCGCGAGAAGCGGCGATTCCAGCGGCAGGATGGGGCCATGGGCGGAGAAGTTGTAGGCTGTCGACCCTGCCGGCGTCGCCACCATCATGCCGTCGCAGATCAGCTCCTCCAGCCGCACCTTGCCGTCCACCTCCACGCGCAGCTTGGCGGCTTGGTGCGATTGGCGAAACAGGCTGACCTCATTCATGGCAAGGGCGGTAAATTCATCGCCGTCGGAATCCGTCGTCGTCATGCGCAGGGGATGGAAATCATTGCCGCTCGCCACTGCGATGCGCTCGATGAGGCCCTCCACCCGGTAGTCATTCATCAGGAAGCCGACAGATCCCCGGTTCATGCCATAGACCCGCTTGCCGGAATTCATCGTCTCGTTGAGGATCTGCAGCATGAATCCGTCGCCGCCGAGCGCGACGATCACCTCCGCCTCTTCGAACGGCGTATCGCCGTAAATGCCTTTCAGCTCTTTCAGCGCCGTCTGCGCCTCCTCGGTTGCGGAGGCGACGAAGGACAGTGAATAGGTAGAATGCGACATCCGCTTCCCTCGACAACGGCGCAAGGCGCTGTAACCCGTTGAAGCGGCTCGAAATCTTTAAACCTCCCCAAGGGGAGTGATATCAAGCCGCCAGACGCATCCTTGGTACATGAAGACGGCGTCCGGGGACAAGGCCTTTCGGACCAGCAGGCGTTCCCTCGCGAAGGGTTGCTCCCTTCCGGTCCACAGCTTCTTGATTGGCGGCTGCCGACAAGGGTTGCGATGCGCGGCGGCGTGATGCAGTTTGCCAAATCAGCCGGAATGACGAGTGGCAGGAGACGGATGTGGCGTTGAACTACGATATCTACGATGTCTTTACCGAGACGAAAATGGCGGGAAATCCGCTGGCGGTCATGTATGACGCCGATGATCTTTCCCAGACCGCCATGCAGGCGATCGCGCGGGAAATGAACCTTTCCGAGACGGTCTTCATCAACCGCTCGACCAATCCGGCGCATGCGGCTTCGCTGCGCATCTTCACCCCTTCAGGTGAATTGCCTTTTGCCGGCCATCCGACCGTCGGCGCGGCTGTCGCCATTGCCGAGCGCAATCGCGGCGAGGGCGATGATGACGTCGATATGGTCTGCGTGCTGGAGGAGAAGGTGGGGCCGGTGCGCTGCGCGGTAAAGATGCGCGCCGGCGCGGTCAGCTTCGCGGAATTCGACCTGCCGCGTAAATCATCCCGTGTCGAGCTGCCGCTCGATCACGCCGCGCTCGCCGATGCACTCGGCGTCAGCGAAGGACATCTCGGGTTTGAGAATCACGTACCGTCGATCTGGACGGCTGGCGTACCCTTCCTGCTGGTGCCGATGCACAATATCGCCGCCATCAGGGACATGGATTTCGACGCCAGCCTGTGGCTGCGCACCGCGCCGCTGGTCGAAGGCCTGTTGACGGCGGCCTATGTCTACTGTCGCGGCGGTGTCAACCATGCGGCGAAGTTCCATGCCCGCATGTTCTCCCCCGATATGGGCATTGCGGAAGACCCGGCCACCGGCTCGGCCGCCGCTGCCCTTTCCGGCGCGATCCATCATTTCGACGGCCTGACCGACGGCCACCATCCGCTCCTGATAGAGCAGGGCGTGGAGATGGGAAGACCGTCCCATATCCATCTGCGCATGGATATCAAGGACAATGAAATCGCCCGGGCCCGCATCGGCGGCCATGCGGTGCGCGTTGCATCGGGCAAGTTCGAGATCTGAGTTCAGCGTAATCGCGTGTGTTTACACCGGTGAAAAGCGACGACACAGCAGCTGATAAGCCAAAAGAAAAACCCCGGCCTTGACCGGGGTTTTATCATTTCAGCGACATTCACTTCAGTTGAACCGGCCCGCAGCATGGGCAAGCATCGTATAGACCTTGCCGGTATCGGAGGTGAGGTAGGACTGGGTGACGGTCCGGTCGCGATCCGTGCGGGCTACATCGGCAAGCAGCTTCTCGAAATCGGTGATGTAGCGGTCCACGGCGGTGCGGAATTCCGCTTCCCGCTCATATTTGCGCTTGATCTCGTCAAAGGTCGTCTGGCCCTTCAGCGTATAGAGGCGACGGGTGAAGACGTCGCGCTCGCCGCGCTGGTAACGGCGCCACAGTTCCACCGATGCATCGTGGTCGATGGCGCGGGCGATATCGACCGAAAGCGAGTTCAGCGATTCCACCATGTGGCGCGGATTGCGGGTGTCGGCCGCGCGGGTCGGCTGCTGCTCCGCGCCGGCGCGCGGGGTGGAAGCGGCTGAGTTTTCCTGACCGTCACGCGAAGCACCGCGCAGAAGATCGCTGATCCAGCCGCCGCCTTCTTCGCGCCGTCCGGCCGGGGCTCCCGGCTGGGTCGCGGCGGGCGCCTGACGGCTCTCGACCTGACGGTTCTCAAGCGGCAGGGCGCCACGCAGGGCCGGGGCAGCGGCAGGCTGCG
>QFOL01000032.1 GCA_003241215.1 Agrobacterium fabrum | reverse complement strand
GCAGATCGAAGCGCTGCGCAAGGTCGCTGGCGAAAAGGCCGTCGCCCTCATTCGCCGCGAGCCGAACGAGATGATCATGCGCATGTGCGAAGGCTGGGCCCCCGGTTTCGAAGCCAGGCGTGCCCGCGAACTCGGCTTTACGGCTGAAAGCTCGTTCGAGGGGATCATTCAGGTTCATATCGAGGACGAACTGGGAGGTTCACTGAAATGAGTGTTGGCGGGGAGGAGAAGAAGCGATCGGTTGCCTTTATCGGCACGGGCCTGATGGGCGGGCCGATGGCCCGGCGTCTGCTGGGCGCCGGCTTTTCGGTCACGGTCTGGAACCGTAGCGTCGATAAGGCCGAGGCGCTGGTTGCCGATGGCGCCGTTCTGGCGGCATCGCCGGCGGAAGCCGCCAAGGGCGCCGATATCGTCATCACCATGCTGAGCGACGGCAAGGCGGTAGGCGAGGTGCTGTTTGAGGCCGGCGTGGCCGAAGCGCTGAAAAAGGGTTCTGTTGTCATCGACAGCAGTTCGATTGCGCCGCCGATTGCGCGCGAACATTCCTCCCGGCTTCAGTCGCTAGGCATTCATCACGTTGACGCGCCGGTTTCCGGCGGGGTGCCGGGCGCGACGGCCGGTACGCTCGCCATCATGGCGGGCGGCGATGAGGCGCTGATTTCGGGTCTTGCGGATGTCTTTGCGCCGATGGGCAGGCTCACTTTTGTCGGCCCCTCGGGTGCGGGCCAGCTCTGCAAGCTCGCCAACCAGCAGATCGTCGCCATCACCATCGGCGCGGTTGCCGAGGCGATGATGCTGGTGGAAGCGGGCGGCGCATCCCGCGAAGGGTTCCGCAACGCCATTCGCGGCGGTTTTGCCGAAAGCCGGATTCTGGAACTGCATGGCGAGCGCATGGTGAAGCGCAATTTCGTGCCGGGCGGTCCGTCCAAGTTCCAGCTCAAGGATCTGAATGGCGTGCTGGCGACGGCAAAGGACCTGTCTCTCAACCTGCCGCTGACCCAGCAGGTGACGCGGGAATTCGACGACTTCGTCGGTGACGGCGGAGCCGATATCGATCATAGCGGCATCTTGCTCTATCTCGAAAAACTCAATAACCGGGAACGGGGCTGAGGCGGGCTCATGAGCGACGACAAGACACCCATGCGCCGCCTGCGATCCCAGGACTGGTTCGACAATCCCGACCATCTCGACATGACGGCGCTCTATCTCGAGCGCTTCATGAATTACGGCGTGACGCCGGAAGAGCTGCGTTCCGGCAAGCCGGTCATCGGCATCGCCCAGAGCGGCAGCGACCTCACGCCCTGCAACCGTGTCCATGTGGAACTGGTCAAGCGGGTGCGTGACGGCATCCGCGATGCCGGCGGCATCCCCATCGAGTTTCCGACCCATCCGATGTTCGAAAACTGCAAGCGCCCGACAGCGGCGCTTGATCGCAATCTCGCCTATCTCAGCCTTGTGGAAGTGCTTTACGGCTATCCGCTCGACGGCGTCGTTTTGACCACGGGCTGCGACAAGACCACGCCTTCGGCATTGATGGCGGCAAGCACGGTCGATATTCCGGCCATCGTGCTCTCCGGCGGACCGATGCTCGATGGATATCATGACGGCGATCTGGTCGGTTCCGGTACGGTCATCTGGCGCATGCGCCGCAAATATGGCGCCGGTGAAATTACCCGCGAGGAGTTCCTTCAGGCAGCGCTCGAATCCGCGCCTTCGGTCGGCCATTGCAACACCATGGGCACGGCCTCGACCATGAACGCCATGGCGGAAGCGCTCGGCATGTCGCTCACGGGCTGCGGCGCGATCCCGGCTGCTTACCGCGAACGCGGCCAGATGGCCTATCGCACAGGCCGCCGCGCCGTTGAACTGGTTGTCGAGAACATCAAGCCTTCCGACATCATGACGCGTGAGGCATTTCTGAACGCGATCCGCGTCAATTCGGCGATCGGCGGCTCCACCAATGCCCAGCCGCATCTGGCGGCGATGGCGAAACATGCCGGCGTCGAGCTTCGCGAAGAGGACTGGCAGGTTCACGGCTACGACATTCCGCTGCTGGCCAACATCCAGCCGGCCGGCAAATGGCTGGGTGAGAAATACCACCGCGCCGGTGGCACACCGGCTATCATGTGGGAGCTTCTCAAGGCGGGCAAGCTCGATGGACGCTGTCCGACCGTGACTGGCAAAACCATGGCGGAAAATCTTGAAGGCCGTGAATCGACCGACCGCGATGTGATCCTGCCCTATGACAAGCCGCTCAAGGAACGAGCCGGCTTCCTCGTCCTCAAGGGCAATCTCTTCGATTTCGCGATCATGAAAACGAGCGTGATCTCCGCGGAATTCCGCCAGCGTTATTTGAGCGAGCCGGGTCGAGAGGGTATTTTCGACGGCAAATGTGTGGTGTTCGATGGTTCGGAAGACTATCACGCCCGCATCAACGATCCGTCGCTCGAGATTGACGAGCGTACCATCCTCGTCATTCGCGGCGCGGGGCCGCTTGGCTGGCCGGGTTCGGCTGAGGTCGTCAATATGCAGCCGCCGGACGCGCTTCTGAAAAAAGGCATCACCAGCCTGCCGACGATCGGCGACGGCCGTCAGTCCGGAACGGCGGACAGCCCGTCGATTCTCAATGCTTCGCCGGAAAGTGCGGCCGGCGGCGGGCTCGCATGGCTTCGCACCGGTGATGTGATTCGCATCGACTTCAACAAGGGCGAATGCAACGCGCTGGTCGCGGATGCGGAGCTTACGGCCCGCAGGGCAGATGGTATTCCCGCCGTGCCTGCGGACGCGACGCCGTGGCAGCGCATCTATCGCCAATCCGTCACCCAGCTTTCGGATGGCGCGGTTCTCGAGGGGGCGGCGGATTTCCGCCGGATTGCCGAGAAGATGCCCCGGCACAATCACTGACCGAACATGACAGAAAATCCCCGGCCCAGACCGGGGATTTTTCTTGTTGAGGCGGTTTCGCATTTCATTGCGACCTCCTAATGTAGCCGCGAATCCGCATCACATCCGCATTACCCCCGGGGCAGGACATGACAGATATTTCGATGATCGAGGCGGCGCGCGAGCGCATTGGCAACCATGCGGTGCGGACACCGCTCCTGTCGTCACATTTTCTGGACGAGATAGCCGGGCGAAAGCTGTTCGTGAAGGCGGAGTGCCTGCAAAGGACGGGTTCCTTCAAGTTTCGCGGCGGCTGGTCTGCGGTATCGGGCCTGCCGGCGGCGGTGCGTGCAAAGGGCGTGATCGCCTTTTCCTCCGGCAACCATGCGCAGGGCGTGGCGCTTGCCGCCCGTCTGCACGGCGTTCCTGCCGTCATCATCATGCCGTCCGATGCGCCGAAGATCAAAATCGACAATACCCGCGCCTATGGCGCGGAGGTTGTGCTTTATGACCGGGCGAATGAAGACCGCGACGCCATAGGCGACCGGCTGTCGCGCGAGCGTGGGCTGACGCTGATCCGGCCCTATGACGAACCGCTGGTCATTGCCGGGCAGGGGACGGTGGGGCTGGAGATTGCCGAACAGGGCGCGGAGCTGGGTATCGGCGCGGCCGAGGTTCTGGTGCCCTGCGGCGGCGGTGGGCTTACATCCGGCATTTCCCTTGCGCTTGCGGCGAAAGCACCGAATTACAAGGTCAGGACTTCAGAACCGGAGCGGTTCGACGATGTGGCGCGCTCCCTTGCCTCGGGTAAGATCGAGCGTAACGCCACGGCCTCGGGTTCGATCTGTGACGCGATCGTCACGCCGCAACCGGGTAACATTACTTTCCCGATCATGGCGGGGCTGTGTGGAAAAGGCATCGCCGTGACCGAGGAGGAAGCGCTGCGGGCCATGGTTCTTGCCTTCAACCGGTTGAAGATCGTTGTCGAACCCGGCGGTGCGGTGGCCCTGGCTGCAGCCCTGTTTCACGGCGATGAGCTTGAGAGCGAAACGGTGATCGCGGTCGCTTCGGGCGGTAACGTCGATCTTGGCATCATGGCCGATGCGCTGGCCCGTTTCGGCTGAAATCAGGCCTCGAGCCGTGCCGCAACCTCGCTGGCGATTGCCAGTGAGGCGGTCAGGCCGGGGCTTTCTATGCCGAAAAGATTGACGAGGCCGGAAAGCCCGTGCTTTTCCCGTCCATCGATACGGAAATCCATGGCCGGCTCGTCGGGCCCTGAAATCTTCGGGCGTATGCCGGAATAGGCCGGAATCAAGGCTCGTTCGGGAAGGCCCGGCCAATAGCGGCGGATCGCGTCGCCGAAACATTCCATGCGTTTGGGGTCGACGGCGTAATCTATGGTGTCCACCCACTCCACATCTGGCCCGAAACGGGCCTGGCCGGCAAGATCAAGCGTCAGGTGCACGCCAAGGCCGTGGGTGTGCGGCGCAGGATAGATGAGCCGTGAAAAAGGCGACTTGCCGGTGAGCGAGAAATAGCTGCCCTTGGCGAAACGCGCTTCCGGTATCGCATTCCTGGGCAATCCCTCGATCTTTTTTGCCGCCATCGGCGCCAGAAGGCCGGCGGAGTTGACGAGCAGCCGGCACGTCAGGCTCATAGGTTCTTTCCCGCCCACATGGACCCGGAAACCATTGCCTGTTGCTTCCGCCCTTTCGAAGGGCGCGTTGAGGGCAAGGGCCGCGCCATGGTCTTCCGCATCGCCCAGCAGCGCCAGCATGTAGCCATGGCTGTCGATGATGCCGGTCGAGGGGGAGAGCAGGGCGGCTGCGCAGACAAGAGCAGGTTCGAGTAAGAGCGCCTGCCGCGCGTCGATCAGTTCGAGGTCGTCGCAGCCATTGGTTTGACCCTTGGCCTTCAACGCGGCCAGCAGGGCCGTTTCCGCCTCGTCCGCCGCCACGATGAGTTTGCCGCAGCGGCGGTGCGCAATGCCGTGGCTCTGGCAGAAGGCATAGAGCTGCTTTTTGCCCGCCACGCAGAGCCGGGCCTTCAGGCTTCCGACCGGATAATAAAGCCCGGCATGAATGACTTCGCTGTTGCGGGACGAGGTGGCGGAGCCGAACTCCATTTCGCTTTCGAGGATGATGACGGAGAGGCCGCGCATCGCCAGTTCGCGGGCGCTCGCCAGCCCGATCACCCCGGCTCCGATGATGATGGCGTCGATATCCGTCATGGTCCTGTCCGAGCCCGCCGATGATTTTGAACGGGAATGCCCTTCGCCGCGTTGATCCCGGGCAATGGGTAGATTGATGCTTGCCCGCAGGCAAGTCGCGATCCGTATTTTTCCCGATGCGCCGATCTTATGGAATTTTATCTCTACTGAAACAGTGGGGAATAAAGCTATTCTCTAGGGGAGATGAGCAATGCCCGTTTGAAGGGCCGAGCAGGAAGGGAGCGTACAATGTCTTATTCCAAGGCAGGAAAAGTAAAAGACTTTGTTTCGCAGCCCCAGTCGCCGCGCAACTGGAGAGATTCGGTTCATGCGGCTCTTGTCGGTGTCTGCGTGGCCTTTGTCGTCGCCGTGATATTCGGTCTCGTTCCCTGATCCTCCCGACTTTACCCATCAGGAAGCTTGAGAACAAGAGGCCGGTCGCTCCTTCGACCGGCCTTTTTCATGTTTATCGCGCCTTGAGATAGTCCTCTGCCAGATCCACCCAGAAAGCGGTTCCGATCGGCAGGATATCGTCGTTGAAATCGAATTTCGGATGATGCAGCGGCGGATCGTTGTCCGTGCGTGCGGTGCCGAGGAAGAAATAACAGCCCGGCCGTTTCTCCAGCATGTAGGCGAAGTCTTCCGCCCCCATCGACGGGCGTTGCATTTCGCCCACCTTTTCGGGGCCGGCGAAACGGCGGGCGAGATCGGCAACATAGTCGGTTTCCGCCTTGTGATTGACCGTTGCATTGTACCCGCGCTCGTAATCGATGGTCACGCTCATGCCGTAGCTGGCCGCCTGGCCTTCGGCTATCGCGCGGATGCGCTTCTCCAGTTCGTCGCGCACGCCCGGATCGAAGGAGCGGATGGTGAGCAGCATCTCCGCCGTTTCAGGAATGACGTTGCTGGCCGCACCGGCATGGAATGCGCCGACGGTAACGACGGCCGACAGTTGAGGATGGATGTTGCGGGATACCACCGTCTGCAGGGCCATGATGATGCTCGCTCCGGCAACGATGGGGTCGGCCGCATCCTGCGGTTCGGCGCCGTGGCCGCCATAACCGTTGACGGTGATCTTGCACTCGTCGACGGCGGCAAGAATCGGCCCGTCACGCAGGACGAATTGCCCGAAGGGAAGCCCGGGTTCGTTGTGCAGGGCAAAAACCGCATCGCAAGGGAAACGATCAAACAGCCCATCTTCGATCATGATGCGGGCGCCGCCGAAATTCTCCTCGGCCGGCTGAAAGATCAGATGTACGGTTCCGTCGAAATTCTTGCGTTCGGCGATGATCTTCGCCGCCCCCAGCAACATGGCGGTGTGACCGTCATGGCCGCAGGCGTGCATCACGCCCTGATTGGCGCTGGCATAATCCGCGCCGGTTTCCTCGTGGATCGGCAAGGCGTCGATATCGGCGCGAATGCCGAGCGTGCGCGGGCTGTCGCCATTGCGAAGCGTCGCAACCACGCCGGTTCCGGCGAGCCCGCGCGTCACCTCATAGCCCATCTCCGCCAGCTGTTCGGCAATGAAATCCGAGGTCTTGAATTCCGAAAGGCCGATTTCGGGGTTGCGGTGCAGGTGGTGGCGAATGGCCACCACATCCGGCATGTGGTTGGCAAAGGATGCGATATTCGCGGTCTGTCTGGTCATTTTTAAGTCCCGGGTTCGGCCGTTTTTTCCGGCGCCTTTTGCAAATGACATAGCAGCATATGCAGGCATGCGTAAGGGGCGCGGGCTTTCCCAAAATGCCCTGAAATTCAGCGCTTGCATCGTGCCGCGACAGGTGGCATGGAACTATTGACGTCCTGGGGCATTAGCTTCTTTCGGATGTAGCGCGGGTCCTCTCGGTCCGTGTTGCCCTTCAGGTTGTCAACGGGGGATTATCGGACGTTGCGCGAACAGTTTTCGCCGTCGGGGAGGGTGCGAAATCCGGTTGGAACGGCATTGCCGGGCCGCAGGATACCATTTCCTCCCTCCTATCGAAAACATCCTGTCTGTGCCGACCTCCGGCTCCGCCAACTCCTTGGAATAATTTCACTGAAAGATGCCGTACCGGCGGATATGCGTTGCCTGGCGATGCGTTTCGAGCGGTATCGGGTCCGGTTCAGCGAAGGTTCAGGATAGATTATAAATATAGCGTGGCCCGATTTTCGTGTGTGTTCCCGCCACGGACGAAATGCCGGCCAAGTCGAACAGGTTTCCCTTAAGTTCAGAATACGAGCCCGATGTCATTTCATATTACCCCGACCGCCGCCGCCCGTGATTCCGAGACGAAGCAGATCGATCACAATGATTCGATCCGCGCGTCCTATATGACGGTTGAGGAACTGCATGATGCGGGCGCCGCGCTTTCGCGCGATGGCGCCGACAGTCTTCCCGGCTTCATGGAGTTCGATTTCTTCGAGCGTCACCGCGAGAACGAAAAGGAAATCCTCAGGGTCTATCGCACGACGGCCGTCGATGCGGAAAATGGCGCGACGATCACGCCGGCGGCGGAATGGCTGCTCGACAATCACTACGTCATCGAAGAGGCGATCCAGGAAGTCCGCCGCGATTTTCCGCGCAAGTTCTATCGCCAGCTGCCAACGATGACGGTGGGCGGCGTGACGATCCCGCGGGTCATGGCGCTCGGCTGGCTTTATGTCGCCCATACCCACAGCACGGTTTCGCGCGAAAACATGACGGCGCTGGTGGATGGCTACCAGACCTCGAAGACGCTACAGATCGGCGAATTGTGGGCTTTGCCGTCGATCATCCGTTTCGTTCTCATCGAAAATCTCCGCCGCATCTCGATCCGCGTGGAGCGTTCGCGCCGCATGCGCCAGAAGGCGAACGAGGTCGTTGATGAAATCATCCGTCTGAACGATGCGGAAGCGTCGGCGGCGCTTCTCAAGCAGGTCGATTCGCTGGTCGACGACCCGACTTTCGCGACGCAGTTCCTTTATCGTCTCAGGAACGGCTCGCAGACCTCCGGTTTTGCGGTAGCCTGGCTAGAAGAGCGTCTTCACGCTGCCGGCACCGATGCCGAAAATGTCATGATGTCGGAACATAACCGCCTGGCATCCGGCAATGTGACGATGGGCAACATCGTCAAGAGCCTGCGCGAAATCGACGATACCGAATGGTCGGTGTGGTTCGAGGAAGTCAGCCATATCGACAAGGTCCTGCGCGAAGAAACCGATTACGAGGTTCTCGATTTCGGTTCGCGCAACACCTACCGAAATACCATCGAACTTCTGGCGCGCCGTTCCCCCAAGACCGAGGTGGAGGTTGCGCGCGCCGCCGTCGAAATGGCGCGTTCAGAGACGCCGGCCGGTGCAGATGAAACTCATCGCGTCAATGTCGGCTCCGTGCTTGTCGGCCAGCGTCGCTTCGAGCTTGAAAAGGCTTTGGGTTACCGGCCGCTGGTGTCGCAGCGTATCGTGCGCTCGATGCGCAAGTTCAACTGGCTGGCAATCGCCGCGCCGGTGCTGCTGATCACCGCGCTCGCCATGCTCGCTGTCGGCTGGTTCCTGGCGCAAGCGGGCATGCCCTGGTATGTCGTGACCGCCTTCCTGCTGATGTTCGCATTGCCTGCCTCGGAAGGTGCGACCGGCCTCTTCAACACCCTCGTCACCTTCTTCGTGAAACCGTTCCGGCTGGTTGGATACGAGTTCAAGAACGGCATTCCGCAGGATGCCCGCACATTGGTCGCCGTGCCCTGCATGCTGACCAGCCGCGACAGCGTCGACGAGATGATGCGCAATATCGAGGTGCATTATCTCGCCAATCCGCATGGCGAGATTTATTTCTCGCTGGTGAGCGACTGGCGCGATGCGCAATATGAACAGTCCGACGATGACCTTGAAATTCTCGACTATGCCAAGCGCGAGCTTGCGGCGCTGAACAGCCGTTATGCCTTTGATGGCAAGACGCGCTTTTACCTCCTGCATCGCCGCCGCATCTACAATCCGGCCGAAGGCTGCTGGATGGGCTGGGAGCGCAAGCGCGGCAAGCTGCATGAGCTGAACATGCTGCTGCGCGGCGACAAGGACACGACATTCCTCGGCGGTGCGAACATCGTGCCTGCCGATGTCAAATATGTTATGACGCTGGATGCCGATACGCGCCTGATGCGCGATGCGGTGACCAAGCTCGTCGGCAAGATGCATCACCCGATCAACCGTCCGGTGATCGATCCGGTATCCGGACGGGTTGTCGAAGGCTACGGCCTGCTGCAGCCGCGGGTAACGCCCTCGCTGACGACCGGCAAGGACGCCTCCGTCTTCCAGCGCGTCTTCTCGATCAACCGCGGTATCGATCCTTACGTCTTCACCGTTTCCGACGTTTATCAGGACCTGACCTCCGAAGGCACCTTCACCGGCAAGGGTCTTTACGATGTGGATGCCTTCGAGGCGGCGCTGAAGGGCCGGATCGAAGAGAATTCCATTCTCAGCCACGATCTGCTCGAAGGCTCCTTTGCGCGCTGCGCACTGGTGACCGATGTTGAGCTGGTGGAGGACTTCCCGACCCGCTATGAAGTGGAAGTGTCGCGCCAGCATCGCTGGGCGCGTGGCGACTGGCAGCTTCTGCCCTTTATCCTCGATCGTGCCCGCGGCGTTACCGCCATCGGCCGCTGGAAGATGGTCGACAATCTGCGTCGTTCGCTCACACCGATCGCCTGGTTCTTCGCCTCGATCCTCGGCTGGTATTTCATGGATCCGCTTGGTGCGCTGATCTGGCAGATTCTGCTGATCTTCTCGCTGTTTGTCGCGCCCACGCTGTCCCTGCTGTCCGGTCTCGTGCCGCGCTCCACCGATATTGTGCCGCAGGCGCATTTCCATACCATCTGGTCGGAAATCCGCGCCACCAACGCACAGGTTGCGCTGCGCATCGTCTTCATCGCCGATGCCGCCTGCATGATGACGGATGCGATTGCCCGCTCGCTTTACCGCCTGCTCGTCAGCCACAAGCTGATGCTGGAATGGCGTACCGCCGCCAGCATGCAGTCGAGCGCGCAGGGCAGCATCATCGACTATTACCGCCAGATGTGGCATGCGCCCGTGGTGGCGATGCTTGGCCTGCTGTTTGCGGCGCTGCCGGGCGACAACGCTTTCCTGATCGGCATTCCCTTCACGCTGCTCTGGGTTCTGTCCCCCGCCGTCGCCTGGTATGTCAGCCAGTCGGCTGAAACCGAAGACCGGCTGTTCGTTTCGGAACACGTCTCTTTCGAGCTTCGCAAGATCGCACGCCGCACCTGGCGTTATTACGAGGCCTTCGTGACGCCGCAGGAAAACCACCTGCCGCCTGATAACTTCCAGGAAACGCCGGAGCCGATTGTCGCTTCGCGCACATCGCCCACCAATATCGGCGTCTATCTGCTTTCGATCATTTCGGCGCGCCAGTTCGGCTGGATCAGCTTTGCCGATACGCTGGAGCGGATCGAGAACACGATCCAGACCGTCGAGAAGATGGAAAAATATCGTGGCCATCTCTACAACTGGTATCATACCGACACCCTGCAGACGCTGGGACCGCGCTATGTTTCGGCGGTGGACAGCGGTAATCTCGCCGGCCATCTGATTGCGGTTTCATCCGCCTGCAGCGACTGGGCCGAAGCGCCGTCGGCCCATCTTCAGGGCAATCTTGACGGTATCGGTGATGTTGCCGGCATTCTGCGCGAAACGCTGAAAGCTCTGCCCGACAACCGCAAGAACCTGCGTCCGCTGCATCGTCGTCTGGAAGAGCGCATCATCGGCTTTTCGAACGCTCTTGCTTCCGTCAAGCGCGAGCATGAATTCGCTTCCATCCGCGTCATCAATCTTGCGGTGCTGGCGCGCGATATCCAGAAACTCGCAACCAATGTCGATCATGAGGTCAAGTCTGCGCAGAGCGCGGAAGTGACCCGCTGGGCGCAGTTGCTTGTGGAATCCTGCGAAGCGCATATCTCCGACAGCGCCATCGACCTCACCAATATGGAGCCGCTGCGCCAGCGCCTCGCATCGTTGCGCGACCGCAGCCGCAACCTCGCCTTCTCGATGGATTTCACCTTCCTTTACCGCAAGGATCGCCGTCTTCTGTCGATTGGCTACCGCGTCGAAAGCAAGGAACTGGACGAGGCCTGCTACGACCTTCTGGCTTCCGAATGCCGCCTGACCAGCCTGTTCGCCATCGCCAAGGGCGATCTGCCGACCGAGCACTGGTATCGTCTCGGCCGCCAAGTCGTGCCGATCGGCGCACAGGGTGCGCTGGTCTCCTGGTCCGGTTCGATGTTCGAATATCTGATGCCGCCGCTTGTCATGCAGGAGCGTCAGGGTGGTATTCTCAACCAGACCAACAATCTGATCGTCAAGGAACAGATGAACCACGGCCGTCGTCTCGGCACGCCCTGGGGCATTTCCGAAGCGGCGTTCAACGCCCGCGATCACAACATGAACTATCAGTACACCAACTTCGGGGTGCCGACGCTCGGTCTCAAGCGCGGCCTTGGCCAGAATGCGGTGATCGCGCCCTATGCGTCGATCCTCGCCAGCCAGTACGATCCTGACAGTGCGCTGGAAAACCTCGACAAGCTGCGCAAGCTTGGCGCGCTTGGTCAGTACGGCTTCCACGATGCTGTCGATTTCACGCCGACGCGTGTGCCCGATGGCAAGGTCTGCGCGGTGGTCTATAATTATTATGCCCACCATCATGGCATGTCGATTGCCGCCGTCGCCAACGTTGCCTTTGACGGCGTACTGCGCGAACTCTTCCACTCCGATCCGGTGATCGAGGCGGCAGAGTTGCTGCTGCAGGAAAAGGCACCGCGCGAAGTGCCGGTGATGAGCGCCAAATACGAGCCGGAAACCCCCGGCAAGGAGCAGGCCGATCTGTTGCGTGCGGAAGTCCGGTCCATCGCTGACCCGGCGTCGCGCGACCGCGAAGTGGTGTTCCTGTCGAATGGCCATTATTCGACGATGCTCACCTCCACCGGCGCCGGTTATTCGAAGTGGAATGGCCAGGCGATTTCCCGCTGGAAGGCTGATCCGACCGAAGACCGCTGGGGCACCTTCATCTTCCTGCGCGATACCACCAATGGACAATGGTGGAGTGCGACGGCGGAACCGCGCGTCATCGAAGGTGAAAAGACCAAGACGATCTTTACCGACGATAAGGCCGAGTTCCACAAGACAACAGGCGATCTGCAGAGCGTGGTCGAATGTATCGTCGCCACCGAGCACGATGCCGAAGGCCGGCGTATCACCCTCTTGAACGTCGGTTCCGAGGATCGTTACATCGAAGTGACCTCATATATGGAGCCGGTCATCGCCTCCGAGGACGACGATAACGCCCATCCGCTGTTCTCGCGCATGTTCGTGCAGACGGAGATCGGCCGGCGCGGTGACGTTATCCGCGCCTGGCGCAACCGCCGCAGTCCGAACGAGCCCGGCACTGTCATTGCGCATCTGGCCGCTGACAATGCCGGCCCGTCGCGCCCGACGGAATTCGAGACGGATCGCGCCAAGTTCATCGGTCGCGGCCGTTCGCTGCGCGAAGCGGCGGCTTTCGATGCCGGTGCGACGCTCTCCAGCACCGATGGTTTCACGCTCGACCCCATCCTGTCGCTGCGTCGCACGGTGCGCGTGCCGGCGGGCAAGAAGGTGAGCGTGATCTTCTGGACGATCGCCGCGCCGAGCCGCGAGGAGGTCGACAAGGCGATCGACCGTTATCGTCATCCGGACGCCTTCGCGCATGAACTCGTGCATGCCTGGACGCGCACGCAGGTGCAGATGCGCCATGTCGGCGTCACCTCGCAGCAGGCGGCCGCCTTCCAGCATCTCGGCCGTTATCTGACCTATCCCGACATGCATCTGCGGGCGGATTCGGAAACCCTGAAAACCGGTCTCGCCTCGCAGCGCGCCCTTTGGCCGCTTGCAATTTCAGGTGATTTTCCGATCTTCAGCCTGCGCATCAACGACGACATGGACATGGATATTGCCCGTGAGGCGCTGAGCGCCCATGAATATCTGCGTTCGCGCGGCGTGATCTTCGATCTCGTCATCGTCAATGAACGTGCTGCGTCCTATGCGCAGGACATGCAGCATGCGCTGGATCATATTTCCGAGACGCAACGCCGCATCAATCCCGCAGATGGCGGTCGTCCGCACGTCTTCTCCGTGCGCCGCGATCTGATGGACGAAGAGACCTGGAGCGCGCTTCTCGCCGCCTCCCGCGTTGTCCTGCACGTGCGCAACGGCAAGATCGTTGACCAGATCAACCGCGCGGTGTCGCTGTTTGCGGCTCATCGCGGCCCTGACGGCACGACGGATGCTGCACAGGCCCGTCTGCCTGTTCCGGCCTTCCCGATTGCGGAGCCGGTCGAGGATGCGGGTGATCTCGATTTCTGGAACGGTTTTGGCGGCTTTGCCAGGAACGGACAGGAATATGTGGTGCGCCTCAATGGCGGGCAGTCAACGCCGCATCCGTGGATCAACGTCATCTCGAACGAGAATTTCGGCTTCCATATTTCGGCTGAAGGCGCGGGTTTCAGCTGGAGCCGCAATTCGCGCGACTATCAGCTGACGCCCTGGAGCAACGATCCGGTCATCAACCGGCCGGGTGAGGCCTTCTATGTCGCCGATGTGGAGACAGGAAAGCTCTATACGCCCTGCGCCGCGCTGTCGCGCGATCCCGAAGCCCTGTTCGAAGCCCGTCACGGTCTCGGTTATTCCGTGATGACAGGTGTGGTCGATACGCTTGAAGTGGAGCTGACGCAGACCGTGGACCGTGAAAAGCCGGTCAAGCTCTCGCAGGTCATCGTTCGCAACAAGGGTTCGAAGAGCCGCCGTCTGAAGGTCTACGCCTATGTGGAATGGGTGCTCGGCAATAACGGCCAGAAATCCGCGCCGTTCATTCTCAGCAGACACGATGCCGGCAGCAATGCGATCTTCGCATCCAACCCCTACAGCATCGACTATAGTGCCCGCACCGCGTTCCTGACGCTCGACAGCGAGGCGAGTGGCTTCACCACCAGCCGCCGGGAATTCATCGGACGCTTTGGTTCGGCGCAGGCGCCGCAGGGCATCGTATCCGGTGCCGCACTCAGCGGCAGCACCGAGCTCGATGGCGATCCCTGCGCCGCGCTGATGCAGGAAATCCACCTGAAGCCCGGTGAAGAACGGCACATGACCTTCATTCTCGGCGATGCCGACAATGCGGAAGAGGCCGAAGCACTGGTGAAGGATGTTCGCAAGGCGGACTTCCAGACGGTGCTGGATGCGAGCAAGGCTTTCTGGACGGGCTTTACCGGCCAGTTGCAGGTTTCCACGCCCGATGCCGGCTTCAACCACATGGTCAATAACTGGCTGCCGTATCAGGCGCTGGCATGCCGCATTCTGGCGCGCACCGCCTTTTACCAGTCGAGCGGCGCCTTCGGTTTCCGCGACCAGTTGCAGGATACGCTCGCCTTCCTGCTCTACCAGCCGGATCTTGCCCGCAAGCAGATCCTGCGGGCGGCGGGACGGCAGTTCCCGGAAGGGGACGTGCAGCACTGGTGGTTGCCGCTGACCGGCGCCGGTGTTCGCACCACCATCTCCGACGACGTGGTCTGGCTCGCTTATGCGATCAACCAGTATGTCTCGGCCACGGGTGACACCGCCATCCTCGATGAAAGCATTCCCTTCCTGAAGGGGCCGGCCTTGATGCCCGGTCAGCACGATGCCTTCTTCCAGCCGGAGACGAGCGACAGATCCGCGACCCTTTATGAACATGCGGCGCTGGCTCTCGATCTCGCCATTCATCGCACCGGCGAAAACGGTCTGCCACTGATCCTCGGCGGTGACTGGAACGACGGCATGAATCGTGTCGGCGTGGGCGGCAAGGGCACCAGCGTCTGGCTCGGCTGGTTCCTTTCGGGGGCGTTGCGCGATTTCATCGAGATCGCGGAAAAGCGTGGCGATAACGACCGTGTCGGCAAATGGGCGGCGCACCGGGAAAGGCTGCGCAATGTGCTGGAAACAGCGGGTTGGGACGGCAGCTATTACCGCCGCGGTTATTTCGATGACGGCACGCCGCTCGGTTCCGCCGAAAGCGAGGAATGCCGGATCGATTCGCTCGGCCAGAGCTGGAGTGTTCTTTCCGGTGAGGGTGAGGAAGGCCGGTCGCGGCAGGCGATGGATGCCGTCATGGAGCATCTGGTCGATGAGCAGACCGGCATTATCCGGCTGTTCACGCCGCCCTTCTCGCGTGCGCCGCATGATCCTGGTTACATCAAGGGATATCCGCCGGGTGTACGCGAAAACGGCGGACAATATACCCATGCGGCGACCTGGGTGGTTCTTGCGCTCGCCAAGCAGGGCCGCGCGCGGGAAGCCTGGAACTGCTTCAAGCTGCTTAACCCCGTCAATCACGCGCTCGATGCGGTAGCGTCGGAAACCTATCGGGTCGAACCCTATGTGGTGACTGCGGATGTTTACGGTGAAGGCGCTTATGCGGGCCGTGGCGGCTGGAGCTGGTACACGGGTTCCGCCGGCTGGCTCTATCGTGCCGCTGTCGAGGGTATTCTCGGCATCACCCGCACCGACGGCAAGCTGCATATTTCGCCGTCGCTGCCTGAAGACTGGAGCGGTTTCTCGGTGAAGATCACGCTCGACGGGAAGGCAAGGGACATCGTCGTCAGCCGCAAGGCCGGCACGGCGGAAGTCTCCGTTTCCGTCGATGGCAAGGCCCTGGCGGCAGATGACAGGGTGATCCCCTTCGACTGAGACGATCGGGTCTCCGTTCGCCTTTAAACTCAGGCTCCCGCGGTGACGCGGGGGCCTGAATTTTTATGGGGCTGCCCGGACCTCCGACTCGGTATACCGGTGGAATCATGGCACGGAAGCCCGGTCTCCTTCGCAGGATTGGCTGGAAGCTGCCGCAGCACCGAGATAGGGTCATCCCGGCGATGGCTTTGATGGTGCGGTGCCGGGTCGCCCGGTCTAACCTGTCGTTTATCTTTTCGGGAAAAACAGCGGCTGTCAGTGATCGGCCGATTGGAAAGGGGGTACCTTGCAATTCCGTGCATCTTTCACAGAACTTGCACTGATGGTGTTGCTCGCCATTCTTTCCCTGGCATTGTCGTGTTGGTTGGCGCGTTACCCACGGAAGACCAGCGTTGGGATAGCGCTTGGCGTCGTGCTCGGAGTTTTCTTGACCAATCTCGCCGCAGGTATTGTCGCCTTTCTGGGAAATGTCCTTCCATTCGGGCAGATTGATTTCTGGCTGGCAAGTTCTTTGACCGGAATTCTCCGATAACGACCTGTTGTCACGATCCTCGGGTGGCGCACAAAGAAAAAGGGCGGACAGCATGCTGTCCGCCCTTGTCTTCATTCCGTCAGCCAAAGCCTCAGGAGGCTATGGCCTTTGGCCGGGGCTGCTGCTGGCTTTCATCCTCCGTCAGCAGGCCGCTGGTGCGCAGCAGCGAGGTGAAACGCCCGCCACGCTGGCTCAATTCGTCGAAGGTGCCCTTCTCGATGACCCGGCCCTGATCGAGGAACAGCACGAGATCGGCATCGCGGACCGTCGACAGCCGATGGGCGATGATGAAGGTCGTACGGTCCTTTCTCAGCGCATCCACGGCGTCCTTCACGCGGGCTTCGGTTTCCACGTCCAGTGCACTGGTCGCCTCGTCGAGAACCAGGATGGGGGCGTTCTTCAAAATGGCGCGCGCGATGGCGATACGCTGGCGCTCACCGCCAGACAGGCGGTTGCCGCGTTCACCCACCTGGGTCAGATAGCCGTTGATACGGCTGTCGATGAAGTCCGTCGCCGCTGCCGCTGCCGCTGCCTCCACCACTTCCGCATCCGTTGCCGATTCCCGGCCGAGGCGGATGTTTTCGCGGATGGAGCGGTTCAGCAGGCCGGCATCCTGAAACACCGTGGCGATGGAGTTGCGGAGCGAATTTTTCGTCACCGTCGAAATATCGGTCCCATCGATCAGGATCTGGCCGGAATCGGGATCGTAGACACGCTGCAGAAGGTTGATCAGTGTGGTCTTGCCGGCGCCTGTCGGTCCGACGATCGCAATGGTCTCACCGGCCTTGGCCGTGAACGAGACGTCGTGAACCCCCTGCTTGGTGTTGGCGAAACCGAAATTGACATTGCGGAACTCCACGGTGCCGGAGACATTCGACAATTCGCGGGCATCGCCCGGTTCTTCCCGTTCCTTGACGGAATCCTCCAGCACGAAGAAGTCCTCGAGCTTGGCGCGGGCTTCGAAAATCTGCGTCACGAACTGACGCATCTGGTCCAGACGGCCGATCAGGAGGTTGGCGAAACCGATGAAGGCGATGACATCGCCAACGCGCAGTTCACCGTTCTTCACCAGCACGGTGCCGATGACGAGGATGATCATCATCGAAACGGTGGAGGCCGTGCGGTTCAGAGCACTGGCGAAAGCCCACCAGTCCAGCACCGGATATTGCGCGCTCAAGAGTTTTTCGGTGAAGGATTTCAGCGCCTTCGTTTCAGCCTCGATGCGGTTGTAGCTGTGCAGCACCGAGACGTTGCTGATGGAATCGCTCACATGGGCAAAAACGCTGTGATAATGCTCTTCGACCGAAGCCTGGCCGTCCTTGGTCCGGCCCATCACCCATTTGCCGATAAACCAGTAGACGATGCCAAGGCCGATCAGAACGAAGCTGAGGCGGAGATCCATGGACATGGCGGTCGGCACAAGCAGCACCAGCGCAACGAAGGTTGCGAGATGCGTGCGCATGAATTCGAGCCAGAGGCCGAACAGCGTTTCGCTAGCGCGCAGCAGGGTGTGCAGGGCGTTGGATGTACCGCGCTGATGGTGCCAGGAAAGCGGCATCGAGATGATGCGCCCGAAGGCTTCCGTCAGCAGCGACGCGCGCCGGCCATGGGCCAGCCGGTCGGCCTCGCGGGCGACCGCCACGTAAGCAATAGTGTTGAAGACACCAAAACCCGCCCAGAGAATGAGAATGGGCGTGACATTGGTGCCGGAAGAGATGGCGTCGATGATCCGGCCGAACAGCACCGGTTCGGCGATGGTGATCGCTGCAAGAATGACGTTGGCGATGACGACCACCGTCACCCGCCATTTATGAACGGTCAGATAGCGCAGAGCGCGTGTGTAAACCTGAAACAAGGTCAAATTTTCAATCCAGTCCGGGCGTCTTTTCAAGCGGTTTGTGGTTCGTCCTCAACGTTATGCTACTTTAGCAAGGTTGCATGAGACGACGAATTTTGTGTAATTATCGCTCTTTCTGTCTGAATGGCGGCTTAACAGATTGACCGCGCGTGCGAACCGAAAAAACCCAACCCGATGTTTCCCGGGACCTGCCGTCACAAGATTTCGCATCTTCGTTTCAGGGATTGCTAACGACGATATGTTCAATCTCAAACGACCGGCGCCCGAGTAACATGACGTCATCGCGGGACCATGTCCTCGTGTCATTCCTTCAAGCCAAGCTCCGGACCCCGTGTCTTTATGCATGATATTCTTCACTTCATCTCCGCGTGTTACCAGGCAGGAAGCGCCGACCGCGTTCGCTCCGAATTTGCAATGCTCATTCGCGAATATGGTTTCGAATATTTTCTCGTCAGCAGACGGATGACCGGGGAGATCGCCTCAACCGGTCAGGTTCTCGCACAACATCTGCCCGAAGGCTGGCTGGAGGTCTATCGGGCCAAGAAATATAACCTCGTCGATCCCGTCCGTAAGGTGATCGGCATGGTGCACAAGCCGTTTCAGTGGAAGGAGGCGCTTGAGGGCCTGCCGCGTGCGATGCATCGCAAAAGGGCGAGCGTGTTTTTTCACGATGCCGGCCGGTACGGTCTGCAGGGCGGTTACGCCTTTCCCGTCCACGGCCGCGCGGGTTTCATCGGCGCGGTCTTCATTGGCGGCCAGGATCGGCAATTGCCCTCTTTGCAGGTCGAGCTTCTGGACGCCGCCACCCGCGCCGTCTTCTGGCGCCTGCTCGATCTTTCCGGGCAGGCTCATGGCTTCACCAATGCGCCTGATGTTTCCGCTCTCGAGCTCACGAAGCGCGAAATGGAGGTTTTGACGCTGATGGCGGATGGCATGACCTCCACTGAAATCGGACGCCAGCTATCGATCTCCAACCACACGGTCGACTGGTATATCAACGGAATCCAGCGGCGTTTCAACGCCAAGAACCGGCAGCATACCGTCGCACTCGCTTTTCGTCATGGTCTGCTGAGCTAACGGCGACAGGACGGTTCTCTCCCGAATTGCCCTTTCCAAGACCGGGTTTTGCTGCTTAATTCCGCAGTGCAGCAGAAATTTTGTTTTGGCGTGTGGGGAGACCGTCTTGAAAATATCGAAAATACTTGTTGCCAACCGTTCCGAAATAGCGATCCGCGTTTTCCGGGCAGCCAACGAGCTTGGGATCAAAACCGTTGCGATTTGGGCGGAAGAGGACAAGCTGTCTTTGCACCGCTTCAAGGCGGACGAATCCTACCAGGTCGGCAGGGGTCCGCATCTCGCCAAGGATATGGGACCGATCGAGAGCTATCTTTCGATCGAGGAGGTCATCCGCGTGGCCAAGCTCTCCGGAGCGGACGCGATCCATCCCGGTTACGGTCTGCTGTCTGAAAGCCCCGAATTCGTGGAGGCCTGCAACAAGGCCGGCATCACCTTCATCGGACCGACGGCGGATACGATGCGCCAGCTCGGCAACAAGGTCGCCGCCCGCAACCTCGCGATTTCCGTTGACGTCCCCGTTGTTCCCGCCACCGATCCGCTGCCTGACGATATGGCGGAAGTGGAGCGCATGGCCGAGGAAATCGGCTATCCCGTCATGCTGAAGGCCTCCTGGGGCGGCGGCGGTCGCGGCATGCGCGCCATCCACAAAAAAGAGGACCTTGCCCGCGAGGTGACGGAAGCCAAGCGCGAGGCGAAGGCCGCCTTCGGCAAGGATGAAGTCTATCTCGAAAAGCTGGTCGAGCGTGCCCGCCACGTCGAAAGCCAGATTCTCGGCGACACACACGGCAATGTCGTGCACCTGTTCGAGCGCGATTGTTCGATCCAGCGTCGCAATCAAAAGGTGGTCGAGCGTGCGCCTGCACCCTATCTTACCGAAGCGCAGCGCCAGGAACTGGCCGCCTACTCCCTGAAGATCGCAGCCGCGACCAATTATATCGGCGCCGGCACGGTCGAATATCTGATGGATGCCGATACCGGCAAGTTCTACTTCATCGAGGTCAATCCACGCATTCAGGTCGAGCATACCGTCACCGAAGTCGTGACCGGGATCGATATCGTCAAGGCGCAGATCCATATTCTCGAAGGCGCCGCCATCGGCACGGCGGAATCGGGTGTTCCGAAGCAGGAGGATATTCGCCTCAACGGCCACGCGCTGCAGTGCCGCATAACGACGGAAGATCCGGAGCATAATTTCATTCCGGACTATGGCCGTATCACCGCCTATCGTTCCGCGTCGGGATTCGGCATCCGTCTGGATGGCGGCACCTCCTATACCGGCGCTGTCATCACCCGCTACTACGATCCGCTGCTCGTCAAGGTAACGGCCTGGGCGCCGCGGCCGGATGAGGCGATTAACCGCATGGACCGCGCCCTGCGCGAATTCCGTATCCGCGGCGTTGCGACCAACCTTACCTTCCTTGAAGCCATCATCGGTCACGACAGCTTCCGCAACAACACCTATACGACCCGCTTCATCGATTCGACGCCGGAACTCTTCGCGCAGGTCAAGCGTCAGGACCGCGCCACCAAGCTTCTGACCTATCTTGCCGATGTGACCGTCAACGGACACCCGGAAACCAAGGGTCGCGCCAGGCCGCCCGAAAAGGCGGCAAAGCCCGTCGTGCCCTATATCGATGCGCCGACGCCTGACGGCACCAAGCAGCTGCTGGACAAGCTTGGCCCCAGGGGTTTTGCGGACTGGATGCGCAATGAAAAGCGCGTATTGGTCACCGATACGACCATGCGTGACGGACACCAGTCGCTTCTGGCCACCCGCGTTCGCACCCATGACATCGCCCGTGTCGCCAGCGTTTACGCCAAGGCGCTGCCGCAGCTTCTCTCGCTGGAATGCTGGGGCGGTGCGACCTTCGACGTTTCCATGCGCTTCCTGACGGAAGACCCGTGGGAGCGTCTGGCGCTGATTCGCGAAGGCGCGCCGAACCTGCTGCTGCAGATGCTTCTGCGTGGCGCGAACGGCGTCGGATACAAGAATTACCCTGATAATGTCGTGAAATATTTCGTCCGTCAGGCAGCAAGGGGCGGGGTCGATCTTTTCCGCGTCTTCGACTGCCTGAACTGGGTGGAGAATATGCGTGTCTCGATGGACGCGATTGCCGAGGAGAACAAGCTCTGCGAGGCGACCATCTGCTACACCGGCGATCTCTTGAATTCGGCACGTCCGAAATACGATCTCAAATATTATACCAACCTTGCCGCCGAGCTTGAAAAGGCCGGTGCGCATATCATCGCCGTCAAGGATATGGCGGGCCTCCTGAAACCGGCTGCCGCCAGGGTTCTGTTCAAGGCGCTGCGTGAGGCGACCGGTCTGCCGATCCATTTCCACACCCATGATACGTCAGGCATTTCTGCCGCGACTGTTCTTGCGGCCGTGGATGCCGGCGTCGACGCCGTCGATGCCGCGATGGATGCCTTTTCCGGCAACACCTCACAGCCATGCCTTGGCTCCATCGTCGAGGCGCTGGCGGGGTCGGAGCGCGATACGGGTCTCGATACCGAATGGATCCGCCGCATTTCCTTCTACTGGGAGGCTGTGCGCAACCAGTATGCCGCCTTTGAGAGCGATCTCAGGGGGCCGGCTTCGGAAGTCTATCTGCATGAAATGCCGGGCGGCCAGTTCACCAATCTCAAGGAACAGGCGCGTTCGCTGGGCCTTGAGAGCCGCTGGCACGAGGTGGCGCAGGCCTATGCCGATGCCAACAGAATGTTCGGCGATATCGTCAAGGTGACGCCGTCCTCCAAGGTGGTCGGCGACATGGCGCTGATGATGGTGAGCCAGGATCTGACGGTCGCCGATGTCGAAAACCCTGATCGTGAAGTCTCCTTCCCGGAATCGGTCGTGTCGATGCTGAAGGGCGATCTTGGACAGTCGCCCGGCGGCTGGCCGGCAGCCCTGCAGAAAAAGGCGCTGAAGGGCGAAGCGCCCTATACGGTCCGTCCCGGTTCGTTGCTGGCAGATGCCGATCTCGACGCGGAGCGGAAGGTGATCGAGACCAAGCTGGAGCGCAAGGTCGATGACTTCGAGTTCGCGTCCTATCTGATGTATCCGAAGGTGTTCACTGATTTTGCGCTGACAGCTGAGACCTATGGCCCGGTTTCGGTGCTGCCCACCCATGCCTATTTTTACGGCATGGAAGATGGCGAGGAACTGTTTGCCGATATTGAGCGTGGCAAGACGCTTGTTATCGTCAATCAGGCCTCCTCCGGCACTGACGATAAGGGCATGGTGACGGTGTTCTTTGAGATCAACGGCCAGCCCCGCCGCATCAAGGTGCCGGATCGTGCCCATGGCGCTTCCGGTTCTGCCGCGCGCCGCAAGGCCGAACCCGGCAATGCCGTCCATATCGGCGCGCCGATGCCAGGTGTCATCAGTCGCGTCTTCGTCAATCAGGGCCAGGAGGTCAAGGCGGGCGACGTGCTGCTGTCCATCGAGGCCATGAAGATGGAAACCGCGCTGCACGCCGAACGTGACGGCAAGATCGCTGAAGTTCTCGTGCGCCCCGGTGACCAGATCGACGCGAAGGATTTGCTGATCGCTTACGCGGAATAAGCGCATATAGACCCTTCGACAGAGTGACAGACGCCCGCCGAAAGGCGGGCGTTTTTTATTGCGCTTCGGCAAAAACTCGAATATGCATGTTCGTGCACGTTTATTCCTGTTTATGCATGAGTCCCCATGAGTGATCATTTCGTCAGTGAGCGGCAGGCGCTTATCCTTGCGCAGTTGCGGCAGAGCGGTCGTGTATTGGCGCAGGATCTGGCCCAGAACTTCGGGGTTTCCGAAGATACGGTGCGCCGCGACCTGCGCGAGATGGCGGCGCGCGGGGAATGCCTGCGCGTTTACGGCGGCGCGCTGCTTTCCGACAGCACGACGGTGCCGCTAAAAACGCGGATTGCCGAGGATGCCGACCGCAAGGCCATGCTGGCGCGCACTGTCGTTCCGCTGTTTGAACCGGGCATGGTTGTCTTCATTGATGCCGGTTCCACCAATCTCGCCATTGCAAGGGCGCTCCCCGCGGGTCTCAGTCTCACGGTGGTGACGAATACGCCGGCCATTGCCGCCGAACTGACGGGCCGGGCCGATATCGATCTGGTGCTGATCGGCGGCAAGGTCGATCCAGCGGTAGGTGCTGCGATCGACGCCATGGCGCTGCGGCAGCTCGAGTTGATGCGGCCCGATCTCTGTATTCTCGGTGTCTGCGGCGTTGCGGTCGAGACGGGTCTGTCGGCGGATGTTTTCGAAGACGCCGTGTTCAAGCGGCTCGCATGCAGCGCAAGCCAGCGGATCATCGCCGCGATTACCACGGAAAAGCTCGGCCATAAGGCTGCTTTCCACGTGCATGATTTTTCCCCGCCTCTTTCCCTCGTGCTGGAACAGGACGCCGATCGCGCATTGGTCGAGGCGCTGTCGGCAAAAGGCGTACAGGTTCATTGCGGCGAAGATGACGCCGTTCAGTTTTCTCATGGTCAAGTCTGAAGGATATTGCCGATGAATGGCCCCACGACATTTTCGCCGACAGGCGCACGCTCATCCTATCTGACGCGGCACAGGCTGGGCGTTTCCCTGCTGTTTCTGATGAATGGTTTCATGATGGGGTCATGGGCTCCGAAGATTCCGGAGTTTGCGGCGCGCTTATCGCTCAGTGAGAGTGCGCTCGGCCTGATCATTCTGGTTTTTGGTATCGGTTCGCTGGTTTTCATGCCGATCGCCGGTTCGCAGATCGCCCGTTTTGGCTCGCGCACGGTCAGTCTCGTGACGGCGGCGATCTTTTTGCCGACGCTGCTTTTCATCTCCTGGGCGGGCACGGTATGGGCGGGCGTGATCGCGGTTTTCCTGTTCGGCGGACTGACGGGGGCGATGGATGTCGCCATGAACGCCAATGCCGTGGCGGTCGAGCGCGACATGCGCCGCGCCATCATGTCGTCTTGCCACGCCTTCTGGAGCCTCGGCGGCCTGATCGGTGCGGGTCTTGGCGGTTACCTCATCACGGCAATCGGCGTCCAGGGCCATGCGATCGCGTTGACAATTATCGCTCTTATCCTCTTGGTTATTGCCTGGCCGCGCGTTCTTGCGGATCGTCCGCATGCCGAGGCGGAGCGCCCGAAAGGCGGCTTGCCGCTGACGCCTCTGCCATGGATCATCGGCCTGATGGCGTTGTTTTCAATGGTTCCGGAAGGTGCGATCCTCGATTGGGGTGCTCTTTATCTGCGCAACGAACTCGGTGCTTCCGTATCTCAGTCCGGTTTCGCCTTCGCGGCATTTTCCATGACCATGGCGATCATGCGCTTTGCCGGCGATCTGGTGCGCGACAGGTTCGGGGCCGTCCGAACCCTGCGTTTCTGCTCGGTCATGTCGATCACCGGTCTTCTGATTGCCGGCCTTGCGGGAAACTCCACTTTTGTGATCATCGGTTTCGCCATTGCCGGCATCGGTATCTCCAACATGGTGCCGATCGCCTTTTCGGCGGCGGGCAATATGCCCGGACTGGCGCCCGGCATCGGCCTGTCGGTCGTCACCACCATGGGTTATTCCGGCATTCTGGTAGCGCCCTCGGCCATCGGCTTCATTGCCGAACATACCGGCCTTGCCAGCGTGTTTCTCGCGCTGCCGTTGCTGCATGTGGTGGTTTTGCTGCTTTCGCGGCTCGCCCGGCATGCGGATGGTGCGGGCAAGGAATAGGCGTCTCGAATTTTGCCATGATTGCGGTAAAGTAGAAGCTCTTATGCGTTGGGTGTTGACAAGCAGGCCCCCTTGTTTCACCTCAATTGCCAGACCTTGCCGCAAGCTCCAGAGACCGCCATGACGTCACACGCCGATTATGATCCAAAGCCCCGCCGCGCATCCGTCGCCGTCGACGTGGGCGGCGTCATCGTCGGTGGCGGTGCGCCTGTCGTCGTGCAATCCATGACCAATACCGACACGGCGGATATCGACGCCACGGTGCAGCAGGTGGCGGCGCTGTTCAAAGCCGGTTCGGAAATGGTGCGCATCACCGTCGACCGGGACGAGAGTGCCGCAGCCGTGCCGAAAATTCGCGAGCGGCTGCTGCGTCTGGGCATGGATGTGCCGTTGATAGGCGATTTCCACTATATCGGCCACAAGCTTCTGGCCGATCATCCGGCCTGTGCCGAGGCTCTTGCGAAGTACCGCATCAATCCGGGCAATGTTGGCTTCAAGGACAAGAAGGACAAGCAGTTCGGCGAGATCGTCGAAATGGCGATCCGTTATGACAAGCCCGTGCGCATCGGCGTCAACTGGGGATCGCTCGACCAGGAACTGTTGACCACGCTGATGGACAAGAACAAGGAGGAGGGTTTCCCGCTCTCCGCCCGTCAGGTCACCCGCGAGGCGATTGTCCAGTCGGCGCTGATTTCCGCCGAGCTCGCCGAAGAGATCGGCCTGCCGCGCAACCGCATCATCCTTTCCGCCAAGGTCAGCCAGGTGCAGGACCTGATCGCCGTTTATTCGATGCTGTCGGAACGCTCTGACCATGCCCTGCATCTCGGTCTCACCGAGGCGGGTATGGGCTCGAAGGGCATCGTCGCCTCGTCAGCGGCCATGGGTTATGTGTTGCAGCACGGCATTGGCGATACGATCCGTGTTTCGCTGACGCCGGAGCCGAATGGCGACCGCACCCGGGAGGTGCAGGTGGCGCAGGAACTCTTGCAGGTCATGGGTTTCCGTCAGTTCATTCCGGTCGTAGCGGCATGTCCCGGCTGTGGGCGCACCACGTCCACCGTCTTTCAGGAACTTGCCCAGAATATCCAGAACGATATTCGCAAGAACATGCCGGTCTGGCGTGAGAAATATCCCGGCGTTGAGGCGCTCAATGTCGCCGTCATGGGCTGCATCGTTAACGGCCCCGGCGAAAGCAAACATGCCGACATCGGCATTTCCCTGCCCGGAACCGGCGAAAGCCCGGCAGCCCCCGTCTTTATCGATGGCGAAAAAGCGCTCACCCTGCGTGGCCCCAATATCGCTGCCGATTTTGAAGCGCTTGTGATCGATTACATCGAAAAGCGTTTTGGCCGGAAAGATGCGGCGGAGTAAAGAGTACCGTGAAAAGGCCGGAATTCCACTGTCATACCTCCTGAACCTCTCGGAGCATCAAAACACATGATCAAAAAAATCGCGATCGTCGCCCTTTGCGGAACCTATCTTTCCGCCTGCACCACCACCGATCCCTATACGGGTGAGCAGAAGATGTCGAACACGGCCGGCGGCGCCGGCATCGGCGCCGTGGTCGGTGCTCTGGGCGGTCTGGCTGTCGGCGGTTCGCCGACCGGCCGCCGTAATGCCGCGCTTATCGGCGCCGGCATCGGCGCGCTCGCCGGCGGCGCCATCGGCAACTACATGGATGGCCAGGAAGCCGAGCTTCGCGCCCAGCTTCAGGGTACGGGCGTTTCGGTCACCCGCCGCGGCGACAGCATCGTTCTCAACATGCCGTCGAACATCACCTTCGCGACGGATCAGGATCAGGTCATTCCGCCCTTCTATCAGACGCTCGATTCCGTCGGCATCGTGCTGAACAAGTTCAACCGCACGCTGATCGACATCAACGGCCACACTGATTCCACCGGTAGCGCCGGTTACAATCAGGGCCTTTCGGAGCGCCGTGCCGCTTCCGTCGCCAACTATCTCGGTGCGCGCGGCGTCGATCAGCGCCGTATTTCGACGCTCGGCTTCGGCCCTTCGCAGCCGATCGCATCCAATGCAACGCCGGATGGCCGTGCCCAGAACCGTCGCGTCGAAGTGCTGATTTCGCCGCTCAAGGGCTGATTGGATACAGGGAAGCTGAGTGGGGAACCGGCTCAGTTTTTCCGTTCGGCGATGAATCTTGCGGCCGCGATGAGAATCGCGGCCTTTTCGCCATAGGAGGCCAGGAGTGCGGAGGCTTCCGCCACCTGTTCCTGAAGCTTGCCGCGCGCCCAGCCTTCGCCGCGCAATGCCACCAGCGTTCCCTTGCCGCGTGCGGCGTCCTTGCCGGTCGCCTTGCCCATGGTGGCGGCATCGGCGGTCAGGTCAAGAAGATCGTCGGCGAGCTGAAAGGCGAGGCCGATCTTTTCACCGAAAAGGCGCAGTCTCTGTCTTTCGGAAACATCGCTGCCGGCGATGATCGCACCCGCTTCGCAGGCGAAACGCAGCAATGCACCGGTTTTCATAGCCTGCAATGTAATCACGCCCTTTTCGTCGGGCGCTTTCTTTTCCGCAGCGAGATCAAGCGCCTGTCCGCCCGCCATGCCGCCAATGCCCGCCGCGCGGGCAAGCGAAAGCACGAGAGCCGCCTTGCGATCTGCCGGCAGCGGATTTTCATCCGATGCGATGATATCGAAGGCGAGCGTCAGCAGGCTGTCACCGGCGAGAATGGCGGTCGCCTCATCGAATTTGCGGTGTACGGTCGGCTGGCCGCGGCGCAGGTCGTCGTCGTCCATGGCCGGCAGATCGTCGTGCACCAGCGAATAACAATGCAGGCATTCGAGCGCCGCGCCGACATAATGGGCAGCGTCGGCATCGCCACCCAAAAGGGTAGCGCTTTCAATGACGAGGAAGGGCCGCAGGCGTTTGCCGCCGTTCAGCACGCCATGGCGCATGGCGTCGAGCAGGTTTTTGGGACGCGTGATCTCGTCCGCGCGCGCTTCGCCGGAGAGCAGGCGGCCAAGCAAGGTTTCGGTTTTTGCCGCGTTTTCGCGCAGCCTCGTTTCGAAATTCATCATCTGAGCGTCCATGTCGCGCTCTTTGGCATGCCGCGCGGGGTCAAGCAACCTTTTCGTGATTCCAATGCCGCAACAGTGTGACTGGACTCGCCTTGAACACGGCAATGGACTATGAAAGGCTTAAATTGGCGCGGGGCTGAGACGGATATTGAGCAGTACGCCTGAAAGCGACGCAGATTACGCCGTGCTGGCGGAAGACCGGAGCAGTCGAAAGGTGGATTTTCGCAGGTTGGCAAAGCGCATCATCATGACCTTGCTGGCATTGCTGATCCTGCCTTACCTGCTGATTCCCGTTTATGCGCTGCCATTCATACGTCCTGTCTCGACGCTGATGCTTGCTGATCTGGTCACCCTGCAGGGCTACGACAGGCGCTGGGTGCCGCTTGAGGATATTTCGCCGCGCCTCGTGCAATCCGTGATGATGTCCGAGGACGGGCAATTCTGTTTCCATGGCGGAGTAGACTGGAACCAGATGCAGTCCGTCGTCAGCAATGCACTCGATGGTGCTTCCACCCGTGGCGCCAGCACCATTCCGATGCAGACGGCAAAAAACCTGTTTTTATGGAACGGCCGCTCTTTCCTGCGCAAAGGACTCGAATTGCCGCTGGCGATTGCGGCCGATTTCGTCTGGTCCAAAAAGCGGATGATGGAGATTTATCTCAACGTTGCCGAGTGGGGGCCGGGCATTTACGGCATCGAGGCCGCTGCGCAGCATTATTTCAAGGTACCGGCCGCAAAGCTGAGTTCGCGTCAGGCTGCGTTGCTGGCAGTCTCTCTGCCCAATCCCATCGACCGTGTCGCCAGCAAGCCGGGGCGTGGCCTGCAACGGCTGGCCGCCCTTATCGAGCGACGTGCCCGGGCCTCGGGCGCTTATGTCGGTTGCGTGCTGGACTGATCCTTCCAGTCACTCAGCCTTTCTTGAAAATATAATCGGTTTCCTGACGCAGGGTTTCACCCGGCCTCAGGACAGCGTGCGGGAAATCGGGATGATTGACGGCATCCGGCCATATCTGCGTTTCCAGGCAGAAGCCGGCAAAGGGACCATAATGGCGGCCATCGAGGCCGGGAACGGGAACATTCAGCTTGAAGGCCGAATAGAATTGCACGCCGGGTTCCGTGGTGTGAACGTCAAGGGCGATGTCCGAGGCCGGTGAATAGGCGCGGGCGACCTTGCGCTTGGCGCGGCGCTCGGGCGACAGGCAGAAATTATGGTCGTAGAGAACCTGCTCGCCATTCTCCTTGCGCCGCATCGGCGTCGGCTGGCGCAGGTCGAAGACGGTGCCATCGACGGAGCGGATTTCGCCGGTCGGTATCTGCTGCTCGTTCGTCGGCAGGTAAAAGTCGGCGGCGATGCTGATCTCATGGCCGAGTGCGGTATCCGCACCGTCGAGGTTGAAATAGGAGTGCTGGCAGACATTGGCGATGGTCGGCCTGTCGGTCACCGTTTCATAGACCACCGAAAGCACGCCGCCGTCGCGGATCGTATAGGTGGCCGTGACCGTGCAATTGCCGGGATAACCGGCGCGGCCATCGGGATCGATGATCTGCAGAACCGCATGGCTTTCGCCATGTTCCATCAGCATCCAGTTGCGCCTGCCCATGCCGTCGCTGCCGCCATGCAGATGGGTGACGCCTTTTTCGTTGAGCTCCAGCTGGTATTCGTGTCCGTCGATGGAGAACCGGCCGTTGCCGACGCGGTTGGCGTTGCGGCCGGGGGTGGCGCCGAAATAGGAGGAATATTTGTAATCCTCGAATTTATCGAAGCCGAGCACCAGCGGCGGCTGGTGGCCCTCAAGGCGCAGATCCTGAATGACGGCGCCCCAGGTGATGACTTTCGCCGTCAAACCGCCTTTGGAGATGGTGACGCGTTCGACCTTTTCGCCGGTTGCCGTGAAACCGAAATTCTCCCGTGCCGCACCGTCGCTCATCTCATCATTCTCCCTGGTGTCGTGAATTGCCGGGCGGACGTTGCGTCATTTTCCGGCAATTCGCAATCCCGCAATTCAAAGCATGTCTCCCGAAAATGTCCTGCGGTTTGTGGGGTAAAGACATGCTTGAGACAACGCGCTTTACGCGGCCAGTTGCCCGATGGATTCGAGGTCGTAGGGCGTCGTCTGGTATATCTCGTTGATCCAGTTTCCGAAGAACAGGTGGGCGTGGCTGCGCCAGCGGTTGAGCGGGGCAAGTTCCGGGTCGTTATGGGGAAAATAATCATGCGGCAGCTTGATCGGCACGCCGGCATGCACGTCGCGGAAATATTCGTCGGAAAGCGAGGTCGAATCATATTCGACATGGTTGAACATATAGAGCCGGTTGCCAGCCTTCTCATGCACCAGGCACACACCCATTTCCTCTGATTCCATCAGGATTTCGAGTTCGGGACGTTTTTCGATATCGGCGCGGCGCACTTCCGTCCAGCGTGAGACGGGAACCTGGAAATCGTCCGAAAAGCCGTTGAGATAGATCGACGAAGGGCAGAGATTGCGGTGGCGATAGACACCGAACGCCTTTTCCTTCAGTTCGTATTTCGGCACCCCGTGGAAGTGGTAGATGGCGGCCATCGCACCCCAGCAGACGTTCAATGTCGAGTGGACGTTGGTTTGCGTCCACTCGAAAATCTTCTGCATCTCGTTCCAGTAGGTCACGTCCTCATAGTCCAGCAATTCGATGGGCGCGCCGGTGATGATGAAACCGTCGAACTTGCGGTGGCGCACTTCCTCCCAGATCTCATAGAAGGAGAGCAGATGTTCTTCCGGCGTGTTCTTGGCGCGGTGGCCGCCGATGCGGATGAGCGACAATTCCACCTGCAGCGGTGAAGCGCCAACGAGGCGCGCCATCTGGATTTCCGTCTTGATCTTGTTCGGCATGAGGTTGAGAAGCCCGATCTGGAGCGGGCGGATATCCTGCCGGATAGCAGCCGTTTCGGTCATGACCCGCACACCCTCATGATCAAAGGCGGGAAGCGTATCGGGAATCTTGATCGGCATGTCGAACTCTCTTTTCCGGATCACGTAAAGAACGTTGCGAAAACAAAAAAACCGGCAGCGGAAATCGCGACCGGTCCCAGGAAATTGCCTTTTTCCTCGACCCTTTAGCGACTTCTTTAAAGTGGCTGCAAGCCGGTCGGCAAATCACCACTAAGGCGTTTCATAATCCCGAAGCCGACGAAAATCAATATGGACGGTTTTCCATTTTCGGCCGAGGTGCGATAAGGCAGGGCATGGATAAAGCGCACTTCACCATTCTGCTCGGCGGCGATGTTACGGTTACTGATCGTCTCAGGGACGTGGTCGCGGGTAGCCGCGTGATCGCGGCTGATGGCGGCATGCGCCACGCACGGCCGCTTGGCCTCACACCGGAGTTGTGGGTCGGGGATTTCGATTCCGCCACCAAAGAGTTGCTGGATGCCTGGCCCGGTGTGACACGGCAGCCTTACCCGGCAGCAAAGGCGGTGACCGATGGTGAGATAGCGGTCTCGGAGGCGCTCGC
>QFOL01000290.1 GCA_003241215.1 Agrobacterium fabrum | reverse complement strand
GCACCGGATGCTGCTATAGCTCAGGGGTAGAGCACTCCCTTGGTAAGGGAGAGGCCGAGAGTTCAAATCTCTCTAGCAGCACCATTCTTTCCAAAACTTCAAATGTTTACGTTGGTTGTTGAGCCGATTGCCTGTGGCGGTTGACGCATGTGCGCACTGCGCAATCATCGACAAATGGAAAACCGCGCCCCTTGCGAAGCGCGGTTTCCATATCCGAATATTCTGTTGCTGCCAGAGCGGGACGAAACCGCCCGTAGCCATCGGGCGCCGCTTACTGACGGAATAGCGACAGGATATTTTCGGAACTGGTATTGGCGATGGAGAGCGACTGGATGCCCAGCTGCTGCTGTGTCTGCAATGCCTTGAGACGCGTTGATTCTTCGTTCATGTCCGCATCCACCAGGCGGCCGATGCCGCTGTCGATGGAGTCGGTGAGCTTGGAGATGAAGTCTTCCTGCAGGCCGATGCGCATCTTGATGGAGCCCAAGGCGGAAGATGCGCTGCTGAGCGACTGAAACGCGGTTTCGACATCGGTGAGAAGATTGCCGATCGTGTAGGCTGGCGGCGTCGCGCTGTCAAAAAGCTTGAGGTCGATATCCCATACGGAAATGCTCGAGGCCGTGCCGGGTTGCCCGATGATGCCCTTTGTCGTATCGACCGTCGCCGGTGTGCCGGTCAGGCCGAAAATCACGTTGGCCGTCTCGGTGGCGGTCGTTGTGTCAACCAGGGTGTAATCGGTCTTTGTCACGCTGACCGTGCCACTGCCGTCACGAACAAAGCCTGAGACGACCGTCTTGTCGCCGGTGCCCAGCAGCCAGTTTTCTCCACTGAAAGATGCGCCCTGCGCAATCGATTCCAGTTGCTTTTTCAGCTGATCGATTTCTTCCTGGATTTTCGTCTTGTCGACACCCTCTTCGGTTGCGGCGACGATTTTCGATTTGATTTCCTTGACGACTTCGACGGCGCTTTCCATTGCGGAATAAGCCACATCGATCTTCGCCGCGCCGAGTCCCAGTGCATCCTGAACCGCGGAAAGCGCCATGTTGTCCGAACGCATGGTGGTCGCGATCGACCAGTAGGCGGCGTTGTCGGAAGCCGTCTTCACGCGCAGTCCGGAAGAAACTCTGGATTGTGTGTCTTC
Source organism: Agrobacterium fabrum (assembly GCA_003241215.1). GTDB lineage: Bacteria > Pseudomonadota > Alphaproteobacteria > Rhizobiales > Rhizobiaceae > Agrobacterium > Agrobacterium fabrum_A. The sequence continues at coordinate 3,775 of QFOL01000290.1, read as the reverse complement.
GAGCTGGCCGCTGATTGCACGCAGTGTCTGAAGCGCCGACATGGCGGCGGTGTTTGTCAGAATACTTGTCATAATTGCCCCTTTGAGCTGGCTAAATGGGAAGGGACATTCCGGGATCGCCGGAAACGACAGCGCGGCGTGATGCCTGTTAACCTCTTTTTCGTCTTGGTTAACGAGTCGTTTCGATGGCTTGATTTAGCGGTGATTTGGTTAATGAAGTCTTAATCGAGAAATTTATGAATTTTGCAGTCACTCGCACAAACAAAAACCGCGCCTTTCGGCGCGGTTGATTTTTTCGGCTGACGCTTTCGATTAACGGAAGAGCGACAGGATGCTTTCGGAGTTGCTGTTGGCGATCGAGAGAGCCTGAACGCCGAGCTGCTGCTGGGTCTGCAGGGCCTTGAGGCGGGTGGACTCTTCGTTCATGTCAGCGTCCACGAGGCGGCCGATGCCCTTGTCGATGGAGTCGGACAGCTTGGAGGCGAAGTCTTCCTGCAGGCCGATACGCATGGAGAGCGAGCCGAGCTTCGCTGCGGCGCTGGTCATCGCCTTCAGGGCGTTTTCAACCAGCGTCAGTGCTTCGGCCATGTTGGTGGCGCGGTCTGCGGCTGCATACTGGGTGATATCAAGCGTGTAGACGGACTGGGCGGTGACGGTCGTGAACGTTCCGGTCGTGCCGAGAATGCCGGTCGTGTCGGGGGCGCCCGTGGCGTCAACCGAACCGAAAAGAGTGTTGCCGGTAGCGGTGTTGTCGAGGGCATATTTCGTGGTCGTGACGTTGACGGCGCCGCCGGTGGAGCGAACGAAGCCGGCAACGACCGACTTGTCCGGATCCGTGCCAGGGGTTGCCGCGCCGAGCGTCGAAACGCCAACGAGCCAGTTTTCGCCGTAGAAGGAAGCGCCCTGCGCGATCGAAGCGAGCTGCTTCTGGAGCTGGCCGATTTCTTCCTGAACCTTGGTGCGGTCGACGCCTTCTTCGGTGGCGGTAACCAGCTTTGCCTTGATTTCCTTAACGACTTCGATAGCCGATTCCATGCCGGCAGAAGCGGTGTCTACCTTGGCGGCGCCGAGGCCGAGAGCGTCGGAAACGGAGGAGAGCGCCATGTTGTCGGAGCGCATGGTGGTCGCGATCGACCAGTAAGCAGCATTGTCAGCAGCTTCGCCAACGCGAAGGCCGGAGGAAACGCGTGCCTGGGTGGATTCCATGTTCTGGCCGATGGAGCGCAGGGTCTGGAGCGCAGACATTGCTGCGACATTGGTGATAATGCTCGTCATAGTAGTGTGCCCCTTGAATGGCTGATTAAAGAAGGGACATTCCGGTTTCACCGGGAACGGCGCACAGCATCATGCCTGCTAACTGGCTGATTTTTAACGTTAGCTCGCCGTTTCGATGAGCTTAAGTAACGCGACTTTGGTTAATGAATTGATAAACGCGGGGAGAAAATCAGCACTATGAAAAATGAAAAATGCAACCCTCGCGCGCACGCGCGCGTATCGTTAAAAGTTTAAAAAAAAGATAAGGCCGCATCCTTATTCGGGATGCGGCCTATCTGATGCACTCGGTTCGATTCAGCCTTTCGAACCTTTATGCTTTTCATCCGTCCATGCATTTGGTCAGCCCCCGAATGCATATGGGAAGAAAATGGGTCCCCCAGCCCCGAAGGGCTATGAGAAGCTCAACTCTTAACGGAAGAGCGACAGGATGTTCTGCGAGTCGCTGTTGGCGATCGACAGAGCCTGGATTGCCAGCTGCTGCTGCGTCTGCAGAGCCTTCAGCTTGGTGGACTCTTCGTTCATGTCGGCGTCGACGAGGCGGCCAACACCCTTTTCGATGGTGTCGGACAGCTTGTCGGCGAAGTCGCTCTGCAGGTCGATACGTGCAGACAGCGAACCGAGCTTGGCGCCGGCGCTGGTCATCTTCGTCAGAGCGGTTTCAACGGAGTAGAGCGCGTTGTCGAGATCGTCAGAGCTGACGTTCAGGTCGAGAACGGAGATCTGAGTGTAGGTCTTGGCGCCGACGGTGGTGGTTGCACCGGTTGCGTTCAGGATACCGGAGTTCGCATCGATCGTGCCCGGCGTTGCTTCGGTGTAGAGCATGGACGTGGCATCCAGTGCGTAGTCCGTCGTCTTGACGCTGACCGTGCCGCCAGCGTCACGGACGAAGCCGGATACGACGGTCTTGGTGGCGTTGGCGCTGGAAACGAGCCAGTTTTCGCCGTTGAACGAAGCGCTCGTGCCGATCGACTTCAGCTGGTCGAGAAGCTGGGTCACTTCTTCCTGGATCTTGGCCTTGTCGACGCCCTGTTCCTTGGCGGCAACGACCTTTGCCTTGATGTCGGTGACAACCTTGATGGCGGCGTCCATACCGGCGGATGCGGTGTCAACCTTGGCGGCGCCCATGCCCAGTGCGTCGGATACGGCGCCGAGAGCCTTGTTATCGGAACGCATGGTGGTTGCGATCGACCAGTAAGCGGCGTTGTCCGAAGCCGAACCAACCTTCAGGCCGGAAGAGATGCGGTCCTGCGTGGTCGACAGGTCGGAAGCGATGGAACGCAGGGTCGAAAGAGCGGCCATTGCGTTGGTGTTGGTGAGAATGCTTGCCATAATAAATGTGTCCCTTGTTTTTACGAGATACTGGAGTGGGGACATACCGGGTTTGATAATACCGGTCGCAACGTTTCGGCTTCATGCCACTCGGTTCGGAAATGCTTAGTTTCAGAAACCAAACCCGCTGCGTGTGGAAAGAAATTCGCAGCGAAAAATTGCCCAATTATTAATTTGAGCGTTAAGAAATATTGGAAAATACTTATGGTTACTTTTTGACTTAGTTAAATGGTAATTTTTTTATTTATGAAGATAGTTACCCGGTCGATAGTAAAAATGGTAACCGAAGCATTAAAATGCGAAAACCCCGCTGCCTCTGGCGCGCGGGGTTAAAAAACTGGGTTAACGGATGTCGATCCGGCACAGCGGCCGTCAGTTGAACGATCTGACGAGGCTGCCGACGAGCAGGTTCCAGCCGTCGATCAGCACGAAGAACAGGATCTTGAACGGCAGGGAAATCGAAGTGGGCGGCAGCATCATCATGCCCATGGCCATGGTGATGGTCGCAACGATCAGATCGATGACGAGGAACGGCAGGATGATCAGGAAACCGATCTCGAAACCGCGCCGGATTTCCGAGAGCATGAAGGCCGGAACCAGCACGCGGTAGTCGACGACATTGTCGGTCATCACTTCCTGGCCGCGCTCGCGGGCGATGTCGACGAAAAGTTTCAGATCCTTGTCACGCGTATTGGCGTTCATGAAGGTGCGGAAGGGCTCGGCGATGCGCTGCACGGCCTGCTGTTCGTTGATCTGGTTCTGCAACAGCGGCTGCACGCCGTCCGTCCAGGCTTTGTCGAAGGTCGGCGACATGACGTAGAAGGTCATGAACATCGCCATCGACAGCAGGATCATGTTGGACGGCGTCGAGGCAAGCCCCATGCCCGAGCGCAGGATCGAAAAGGCGATCACGAAGCGCGGAAAGCTCGTGACCATGATCAGGATGCCCGGCGCGACGGAGAGGACCGTCAAGAGGCCGAAGGTGCGGATGATCCATGCCGCGACGGAGCCGTCTATCTGCGTGTTGAACAGATCGGACGGAAATTGCTGGGCATTGGCAAGGCCCGGCAAGGCGAGGAGGACGGCGATGGTTACAAGAAATCGAATCATTCGATGACAAAGGTCCGGAACATGACCTTGGATACGCGCCCTTGAGAGCGCAGGTCAACTC
>QFOL01000289.1 GCA_003241215.1 Agrobacterium fabrum | reverse complement strand
GCGCCCGCTTCGGTTTGGCTTTTTTCAGCAGCGATTTGCGACCGGCATAATCCACAACGATATCGCGGGCCGAAACCATTGGCGCCTTGGAGGTGTCGATACTGCGCGGCTCGCCGCGGAATGGCAGCGAGGAAAGCAGCTTTTTTGTATAGGGGTGCTGCGGCGCGTCCAGCAGGTCCTCGGTACGGCCCTGTTCGACGATCGTGCCTTTTTCCATCACCACGATGCGGCTGGTATAACGTGCCACCATCGGCAGATCGTGACTGATGAGGAGAACGGCAGTGCCTTCCGCCCGCGTCAGCTCCACCATCAGTTCCATGACATCGCGCTGGATGACCGCGTCAAGCGCCGTCGTCGGTTCATCGGCGATCAGCAAGGTCGGTTTCAGCAGCATGACCGAGGCCAGCATGATGCGCTGGCGCATGCCGCCGGAAAACTCGTGCGGATAGGCCGTCAACGCGCCTTCGGGATCGCGGATGCCGACACGGCGCAACATGTCGAGAATTTTCTCGCGGCGCTCTTCGGGCGACAACTTCGTGTGAAGGATCAGCCCCTCTTCCAGCTGCCGGCCGATCGTCATCGATGGGTTGAGGGAGGTCATCGGCTCCTGAAACACCACGCCGATCTCCGCGCCGCGCAGACGCCGAAGATCCTTCACCGGCAGGGACATGACATCCTGGCCCTTGTAGATGATCGACCCGCCGGTGACGGCGATGGCCGGTGGCAGAAGCGAGATGAGCGCGCGGGTGGCGAGCGTCTTGCCCGAGCCGCTTTCGCCGACGATGCCGAAAATTTCGCCCGCGGCAATATCGAAGGAGACATCCTTGACCACCCGGTGGCCGGTTCTGGCGACTTCGAGCGAAAGGCCGCGAACGGTGAGAAGTGTATTAACAGTCATTTGAGACCTCTCATGCGCGGGTCAAGCCTGTCGCGAAGGGCATCGCCCAGAAGATTGATGCCGAGCAGCGTCAGCGCGATGCAGAGACCGGGGAAAAGCCCGAGCCAAACGGCCTGCTGGATAAAGGGCCGGCCGGCGGCCAGCATGTTGCCCCAGGTGGGGGCCGGCGGCGGCACGCCGAGGCCGAGGAAGGAGAGCGCGCTTTCCGACAGGATGGCCCAGCCGAACATGGAGGTGGCAAGAACCGTGATCGGCGCAATGCAATTGGGCAGGATGTGGCGGAACATGGTGTAGATCTCACCATTGCCCATCACCAGCGACGCCTCGATGAATTCCCGCTCGCGCAGAGAAAGCACGGCACCGCGCACCACACGGGCCATGGATGGCGTATAGGCGATGCCGAGCGCGAAGATGATGCCATATTGGTTCGCGCCGAAAACCGCGAGCAGGCCGAGCGCCAGGAGAATGCCCGGAAAGGCAAGAAGCGCATTGTTGATGGCCATGATGACGCCATCCACCCAGCCGCGCGCATAACCGCTGACAAGACCGATCAGCGTGCCGCAGATCGTCGCGAAGCTGACCGTCAGAAAGCCGATCCAGACGCTGGCACGGGCACCCACCATCAGGCGGCTCAAAACATCGCGCCCGAATTCATCGGTGCCAAGAAGATGGCTAGCGCTTGGACCAGCCAGACGCGAGGCAAAGCCGAGCTTCATCGGGTCATAGGGCGTCCAGAACAGACCGGTCACGGCGGTGATGAGCAGGAGGGCGATGAGAAAGCCGCCGATAAGCCCGTTAAGTGTGAACTTTTTCATTCGGCAACCACACGCGGATCGAAAAGGGGATAAAGAAGGTCGACGAACAGGTTGACCAGCACATAGGACAGGGAGACGAACAGCAGGCAGCCCTGTATGACCGGATAGTCGCGGGCAAAAATACTGTCGACCATCAGCCGTCCGAGGCCGGGAATGGTGAACACCGTCTCGATGACGGCGATGCCGCCGAGGAGATTGCCGAGGATGAGGCCTATCATCGTCCAGGTCGGGCCGAAGGCGTTCTTGAAGGCGTGCCGCCAGAGGACAGCACTTTCCGAGAGGCCCTTGGCACGGGCGTGGGTGATGTAATCCAGCCGCAGCACTTCCAGTGTGGAGGCACGCGCCATGCGGATCAGAACGCCCATTTCATGGATCACCAGCGTCATGACGGGCAGGACGAGATAAAGCATGCCGCCGACGAGATTGTCGCTGATCGACACATATCCCAGCACCGGCAGCCAGCCGAGCTTGAGGCCGAAAAACAGGAGAAGCAGAAGACCCAGCCAGAATGTCGGAATGGACAAAAGCAGGGTTGCCGTTCCCACCAGTGCCAGATCGGTGAGGCTGTTCTGTTTCCAGGCGGCGATCACACCGGCCGGAACCGCAATCAGGCTGGCGAGCAGCACGGCGACCACGACGATCTCGGCGCTGACGAGAAAGCGCGAGACCACCAGCGGCAACACCGCTTCGTCATTGACGATGGAGCGACCGAAATCGCCCTGCACAACATTGCCGGCCCAGATGAGGAATTGTTGCGGTATGGACTTGTCGAGGCCGAGTTCGGTCCTCATGGCTTCAATCTGTTCCGGTTGCGCCATGTCGCCCAGCATCAGGGCAGCCGGATCACCCGGAATGAAGCGGATGAGCGCAAAGACCGTGATCGACACGAATGCGATCGTCGGCAGCGCCATCAAAAGACGGCTCAGTATGAATCTTATCATCGGTTCCCCACGATTGATGGCGGGGAATGGCTTCCCGCCTCTATCGGTTTCGTTGCTGTTGACTATGACGGATTGATAAATAAGTCGCAATATTATGCATAAACGTCATATATCTATGCAGAATGATGGCGCGTTTCATCCTGACACGGACAATGAGGACTTCCGGGAAAAATCCTGTTTTCAGTCGGTTTTCTGCGAAAGCTGGATTTGCTGTTTCAAGGCGTCGCTGAGCGCCTGCGCGGCGATGGACAGCGGGGCGCCGGAGACGCGGGCAAGACCGAATTCCTGCGTTGACTGCGGGATGAAAGGCCGGGCGACGACGGGAAGATGCCGGTAAAGATTCGCATAAAAACTGCTGATAATCGTGACCCCCAACCCATGCGCGACATAGGCGCAGGCGGAACTGTTGGTGTGGGTCTCGATCTTCACCATCGGCTTGACGCCGGCCTTCTTGAAAACCTGATCGAGCGCCATGCGGTTCGGCCGCTGCCGGCCGATCAGGATGAGTGGAACATTGCGCAGGTCCTTGACGGTGATTTCGTCGAGTTTGGCCAAGGGATGATCCTCTCGCACCACACAAACGCTCTTGCCGGTCGCAACACGCTCGATATCGATGCCCGGCCCGATCTCGCCTTCCATCCGCAGGAAACCGAGATCGATCACCCGCTCGCCGACGAGCTTGTTGATGGCGATCGTCGTTTCGAAAAAAGTCTCGATGCGCACGCCGGGGAAATCCCTGACATAGTCTATCAGCATGGCAGGCGCGAAATTTTCCCACATGCTGCTCGGCAGGCCGATGCGGACGATTTCCGGACCGGCCGCGCCATTGCGCAAATCCTCGGCGTGGCCGGACATGCGATCAACCGCAAGCAGTACGTTTTCCGCATCCCGGGCAAGCAGCACCGCCTCCGGTGTCGGTATCAGCCGCCCCTTGTCGCGGGCAAACAGCGTCAGCGACAAATCCGCCTCTAGCTGAGCCAGAAGCCGGCTGATACCGGACTGGCTGAGACCCATGGCTTTGGCGGTGGCGATGGTCGAGCCGGTGGAAAGAAGCGTGCGCAGGACTTCGAGCTGCTTGATGTTCATGAGGCCAGCACCATGGGTGAAGAGACGAGCCGGTTTCGGTTCAGACGTTTTGCCGCCGATAAGTCTTGATGTCACCGTTTTTTTAACGCCGCCACTTAGCCGGCACGGTCGCCGGTTACAATTCCACCTCATAGATCGTGTCGTGGGTAGCCACACGCGCCTCTCCCGATGGCGTCACCCAGCCGCGAAACATGCCTGATGTATTATAGGGCGCGGATATGCCGCCTTCAGCATCGATCGCCACTAGCCCGGCACCGATATCGTAGGGCGCCAGATCCTTGTGGACGAGATCGCCGGCGGCGGTCTCCAGATCCTGCCCGAGATAGGCGACACGCGATGCGATCTCGTGGCCAACGACATAACGGATGAAAAACTCGCCCTTGCCGGTGCCGGAAACGGCGCAAGCCCCATCCCGCGCATAGGTGCCAGCCCCGATCACCGGGCTATCGCCCACCCGGCCATCCGGCTTGTTGGTGTAGCCGCCGGTCGAAGTGGCCGCCGCGAGATGCCCCGAAGCGTCAAGCGCAACTGCGCCGACGGTTCCGTGCTTTTCGTTCTCAGTGGCTTCCGTGCCCGTGGCAGCATGACGCTTCATCGCCGCAAGTGCCTCCACGCGCTTTTGCGTGGTGAAATAGGATTGAGGCTCGGTTGCGAGTCCCTTTTCCTTTGCGAAACGGTCAGCCGCCTCCCCCGTCAGATAGACGGCACGCTCATCCGCCATCAGCGCACGGGCTGCCTTTACCGGGTTGCGGATGGCGCGGGAGGCGCTGATCGCACCCGCCGCCAGCGTTTCACCATCCATGATCGAGGCATCGAGTTCGTGAATGCCGTTTTCATTGAGCGCCGCCCCGTGGCCGGCGTTGAAATGCGGGCTGTCCTCCATGACGACGACCGCCGCCTCAACCGCTTCAAGCGCCGTTCCGCCAGCCTTCAGCACGCCATAACCGGCACGCAGCGCCGCAGCCAGATCGTCGCGTGCAGCAGCCCACTCCTCTGAGGTCATGCTGTCTTCCGGCATCACGCCGCAACCACCGTGAATGGCCAGTGCGATCTTCGTCATGTACTCACTCCCTCGTCACCCCGCTCCCGCAGGGCCTCTTACCATCAATGGAAGGCGATATCGCCGATGACCCTTACACGCACCCTGCGAGCGCCGCCCGGCAGATAGGCGATCGGGATATCCTC
>QFOL01000288.1 GCA_003241215.1 Agrobacterium fabrum | reverse complement strand
AAAAGTGTCAAAACGTCACGGTGTGGGGAGCATTATTCAAGTTGCGCAGGCTGTGCAAAAGCCATAGCTTTCGAGCAATTTCAAGATGCCCGTTATATCAAGCGGATGCGAGGGAGCGCATATAGATGAATTCTTATGTAAATATGGGCGTTGGGGCGTTGCTTGGCACGGTTTTCGTCCTGATGTCGGTGTCGATTGCGTCTGAGGGCATTTTCCATGCGCCTGCGCCCGAAAAGGAAGGTTACGCCATTGCCGCAGCAGAGAGCGGCGGTGAGGCTGGCGGCGGGGAAGCTGCTGCCGTGGCGACGCCGATCGCGCAATTGCTTGCCAGCGCCGATGCCGCCAAGGGCGAGACGGTCTTCAAGAAGTGTACGAGCTGTCATACCGGAGAGAGTGGTGGTGCAAACAAGGTCGGCCCCAATCTCTTCGATATCGTCAACCGGCCGATCGCCAGCCATGAAGGTTTCAGCTATTCCGCAGGGATGAAGGATTTCTCCAAGGGCGGTTCCGTGCATTGGGATTACGATCATCTCAGCTTCTTCCTCGAAGCTCCCAAGAAACACGTCCCCGGCACGGCCATGGGCTTTGCGGGTGTGAAGAAGGAAACGGAACGCGCCGATCTCATCGCTTATCTGCGGACGCTGTCGGCCAACCCGGCGCCGCTTCCGGATCCTGCTGCGGCTCCCGCGCCGACAAACTGATTGTCATGATGATTTCATGATAAAAGCCCGGCATCGCTGCCGGGCTTTTCCGTATTTGCGGGCGGATTTGAGGCTGCGAGAACGGCCTCCGGTGAATCAGAAGCCCTTGCCGCCGCGTAATTCGGAAATCACGGTTCCAACCATGATCTTGATATCCAGCCAGACCGAAAAATTGTCGACGTAATAAAGATCGGAAACGATGCGGGCACGGGCCTTGTCGCTGCGATCGGTCGGGCCGCGCAGTCCCCGCATCTGTGCAAGTCCGGTTATACCCGGCCGCATCCGGTGCCGCATATGGTAATGGGGAACCAGTTCTTCATAAAGCCGGCCGGCCGCCAGCATGCCGATGGCGTGGCAGCGAGGCCCCACCAGCGACATGTCGCCCTTCAACACATTGATCAGCTGCGGCAGTTCGTCGATATTGGTGCGACGGAGAATGGCGCCGATACGGGTTACCCGCGGATCGTTCTTCACCGTTTGCGCCACTCCGGTGGCGTCGCCCAGTTCGGCCCGCATCGAGCGGAATTTATAGACGCGGATTTTTCTCCCGTTCATGCCCCAGCGGACCTGCGAGAACAGGACCGGGCCCTTGCTGTCGAGCTTCACCAGCAATGCAACGGTCGCCAATACCGGCGCAAGTGCGACAAGGGCGATGGACGCCCCTGTAATATCGATGGTTCTTTTGAGCGCAAACTGGCTGCGCAACAAGTTTGATGGTTTTTTTCCCGACAGGGGTGATTGTATTTCCGCCGTTTCAAAGGCGGCGGCGGCAGAATAGGGAGCGCCGTAAAAAACGGCATGCGATGAGCTTTTAGTACCCAGCATAATATCGAACCCTGAAAAGTTATTTTGAAACAAGAAAATTAATTTATATGAACCATTAGTAATTCATTTACCCTAAAAAGTCACTCGAAATGTAGCCACCTTTGTGCAAATGGCAATCTAGGGTTAATGGCTGCGCACGCATATGTTGCGTGTTTCATATCCTCGCCGCCCATGGCTGCGGATGCGACAGGCCAAGTCTCCGGAAAAGCGGGATCTGTGAGAAGGCGAACGGGTCACCGCTGCCGAGTTATCCCCCATGGTGTCGGCCGGTCCGTTGTCCGGTGCCGGTTAATTCCCCATCAGAATATCGAGAAGCGTCGTCTGTTTTGGGCCCGATGGTGCGGGCGCCTGACCGCCTATATCGGCCGGCGGTACAGGCCCGTTGCCGGCCTGGTAGCCGGGTTCGATATCGCGGGAGGGTATATTCGCAGGCGGCATGGCCATACCCGGCTGGTTTGGTGAAACGGGCGCGTCGGGATAGGCCCGCGTGTCGGTCGTTCCACCGCCTAGCGCGTTGGAAATAATATCGCCGATGGATGAGGGGGCGGTTTCCGGTGCCGGCTGCTGCATTTCCCCAAGCGGCGGCACGCCGCCTGCGCCGAGGCCGAAAAGCGGTGAGGGCGAGAGCCCGGAATGGGCGGCGGTCATGAAATCCTTCCAGGCCCTTGCCGGAAGTCCGCCGCCGGTGACCTTTTTCATCGAGGTGCCGTCGTCATTGCCGAACCAGACACCCGTGGTGAGGTTGCTTGTGTAGCCGACAAAAAGCGCATCGCGGAAGGACTGGGTCGTGCCGGATTTTCCCGCAGCCTGCCAGCCTTGCAGGCGTGCGGCCTTGCCGGTGCCTTCAGTGATGACGCGTGACATCATGCCGTTCATGGTCGCGGCAATCTCTTCACTCAGAACGCGCGGCGGATTGTCGTATTTGTTTTCGTAAAGCACCTTGCCGTCGGCGTCGGTGATGCGCCGGACGATATGCGGCGTCGCCTTGTAACCGCCATTCATGAAGGGGGCATAGGAGGCGGTGAGCTCCATCAGCGACACTTCCGAGGTGCCGAGCGCGATGGACGCATTGTTCTGCAGCTCCGATTCGATGCCCATACGATGGGCCACCTGCGTCACCCGCTCGGGGCCGACCTCCATCACCAGCTGCGCGGCAATCGTGTTCAGCGAATTGGCGAGCGCAGTGGCGAGTGTCACCTCGCCACGGAAATTCTTCTCGTAGTTTTCCGGGGTCCAGTTACCGATACGAACAGGCGCGTCATTGCGGATGGTATAGGGGGAAAGCCCGGATTCGAGCGCGGCGACGTAAACGAAGGGTTTGAATGCCGAGCCGGGTTGCCGTTTTGCCTTGGCGGCGCGGTTGAACTGGCTTTCGGCATAATCCGCCCCACCCACCACGGCCCGGATTGCGCCGGTGCCATCGATGGAGACCAGCGCCGCCTGCAAAGCGCCCTGCTTTTTGCCATCACCCTGCAGCACGTGGGTCAGCGCCTTTTCGGCGTCACGCTCGAGATTGGGGTCGATGGTGGTATCGACAACGATGTCCTGCTTGACCTCTCCGACCAGGCTGCGCACTTCCTCCAGCACCATATCGGCGGCGTAGTGTTCGGCGCCCGACCAGAAACGTTTCGCCTTGGTCGGCGGCTGCGACATGGCGGTTTTGATTTCGTCATCGGTGATGAAGCCGACATCGCGCATGGATTGCAGCACGACCTGCGCCCGCTCTTCCGCCGCCTGCGGGTCGCGCGCCGGTGAAAGCCGCGAGGGCGCCTTAAGAAGCCCGGCAAGCGTTGCCGCCTCGCCCAGATTGACGTCACGGGCTGATTTGTTGAAGTAGCGCCGGGAGGCGGCCTCGACACCATAGGCGTTGGAGCCGAAATAGACGCGATTGAGATACATCGCGAGTATCTGGTCCTTGGTGAATTCATGCTCCAGCCAGAAGGACAGCAGCACTTCCTGAACCTTGCGTTCCAGTGTCCGGTCCGGCGAGAGGAACAGGTTTTTGGCGAGCTGCTGCGTCAGAGTCGAGCCACCCTGCACGGTTCGTCCTGTCAGCACATTCGTGACGATGGCGCGTCCGAGGCCGAGCGGATCGACCCCGAAATGCGAATAGAACCGCCGGTCCTCGATTGCCATGACGGCCTGTGGAATATAGGGCGACATGTCTTCCAGCGCGAGAGCCTCGCCGCCGGTGGTGCCGCGATTGGCGAGCACGCTGCCATTCACCGAAACGATCTTCACATTCGGCGGACGTTCGGGAATGGACCAGCTGCTGGCGCTCGGCATGCGCGCGCCATAATAAAGGACAAGACCGGCAACGCCGATGCCGCCCCAGATGCCGAGGACGATGCACCAGTAAACAAGCGAGCGAATGAAGCCCGTCGCGCCACGGCCGGAGCTGCGGGTGCGCTTTTCCTTTTTCCTGGATCTGGTGCGGACGGATGCCGGCTTCGGCCTCCCGGCTTGCTGCTTTGTGGTTCCGCTGATGCGTTCGCTGGCGTCAAGGCGCAGATCGTCACCGGAATCGTGGAAATCCCCGAAGGAGGGCTCTACCCTTTCGCGTGATTTACCCTTGCCTGCCATCCAGCCGAAATCGCTCCTATTCGCTAAATCGCGCGTATCCCATTCGGGTCTGAGGCTTCTATGCCTGCGCGATCCTTAATCCAGGATGAAGAGTTTAAATGCGGCAATTTAAGGCGGGGTTAAGTCCTGGCCGGATCAAATCGGCGTCATTGGCAGACGTCGACCCATTCCGCACCCGTCAATTCGGCCATCACCTCCGGCGAAATCTTCACCGCCGCATTGGTGGCGCCGGCCGCCGGAACCACCTCATGATAGTTTTTCAGCGATATGTCGCAAAACACCGGAAGCGGGGAGGGCAGGCCGAAGGGGCACACCCCACCGATGGGATGGCTGGTCACCGCAACCACCTCTTCCGGTCCCAGCATGCGCGGCTTTGCGCCGAAATGATCGCGGAATTTGCGGTTGTCGAGCCGCTTCGTACCGGCGGCGACGACGAGAAGAATGGTGTCACCCGCCTTCAGGCAGATGGTTTTCGCAATCTGGTCGGGCTCGACGCCGTGCGCTTCGGCGGCCAGCGCAACCGTCGCCGAACTCGCTTCGGTTTCAATTACGGCCACTTCGGGCGACTTCTCGGTGAAAAAGGCTCTGACGGATTCGATAGACATGCGTATTTATTAGGCGTTACGCGGAGAAGCTTCAAGTCACCCCGAAACAGCTATGCATTTTTCGCAATGCTGCGCTGCGATGAGGCGTCTGTTTTTTAAGCTGATATCCTGTATGTTCAAATCATCGAAGCGACGCACTCCTCCTCCCAGCGTCGCCCGATTGGACTGACAATACTCCTCCTCCCAATTGTCAGTCAGTTTCAAGAACCCGGCGCACCTCC
>QFOL01000287.1 GCA_003241215.1 Agrobacterium fabrum | reverse complement strand
AACCTGGCGAAACGAGGGCTGCTCTAGATATTTCTTCGGGAGGGGAAAATGCAAAAGACCATCAATCTTTTTTACCGGATTCTCGAAATCATTCTCGTCCTGCTGCTCGCCGGCATGTCGATCATGGTCTTCGTCAACGTCGTCATGCGTTACACGATGAATTCCGGCATCAACATCTCTGAAGAACTGTCGCGTTATTTCTTCGTGTGGCTGACCTTCATCGGCGCCGTGCTGACATTCCGCGAGAACAGCCACATGGGCATCGAAACGCTCGTGATGTTCCTGTCGCGCCGCGCCCGTATCGTCTGCATGATCGTGTCCAACATCATCATCCTGGCCTGTTCCGCCATCTTCTTCTGGGGGACCTGGAAGCAATCAGGCATCAACGCCAGCATGCATGCGCCCGTCACCAAGCTTTCGATGATCTGGGTCTACGGCATCGGCATGTTCACCGGCGGCCTGATGTTCATCATCGCACTGGAGCGCCTGTACCGCCAGCTCACCGGCCGCGTGACAGAGGATGAAATCGCCCAGTTCGCGGGTGAGAACCTGACGATCGAACAGCTTTCGGAGCGCTGATACCATGACACTTTTCGTTTTTGTCGGCTCTCTGCTGGGAGCCATGGCGATTGGCGTTCCGGTCGCTTTCTCGCTGATGTTCTGCGGTGTCGTGCTCATGTGGTACATGGGCATGTTCAACACCGCGATCATCGCACAGAACATGATCTCGGGCGCGGACACCTTCACGCTGCTCGCCATTCCCTTCTTCATCCTCGCCGGTGAATTGATGAATTCCGGCGGCCTGTCCCGCCGCATCATCGACTTTGCGATCGCGCTGGTCGGCCACATCAGGGGCGGTCTCGGCATCGTGGCGATCGTCGCCGCCATCATCATGGCCAGCATCTCCGGTTCGGCTGCGGCCGATACCGCAGCCCTTGCCGCAATCCTGATCCCGATGATGGCGAAGGCCGGCTATAATATTCCGCGCTCCGGCGGCCTTATCGCCGCAGGCGGCATCATCGCCCCGGTCATTCCGCCGTCGATGGCCTTCATCGTCTTCGGTGTGGCCGCCAACGTCTCTATCACCCAGCTTTTTCTGGCCGGTATCGTCCCCGGCATTCTGATGGGCATTTCGCTGATCACCGCCTGGCTGATCGTGGTGCGCAAGGATAACGTCAAGCCTCTACCCAAAACTTCGGCCAGGGAGCGCATCACGGCGACGGCACGCGCCGGCTGGGCGCTCGGTATGCCCGTCATCATCCTCGGCGGCATCAAGGCCGGCATCATGACGCCGACCGAAGCCGCCGTCGTCGCCGCTGCCTACGCGCTTTTTGTCGGCATGGTAATCTATCGCGAACTGAAGCCGGCGGACCTGTTCCACGTGCTCCTGCGCGCCGCCAAGAGCACCTCGATCATCATGTTCCTGGTCTGCGCAGCACTCGTTTCCGCGTGGCTCATCACGGCAGCGAATATCCCGAACGAAGTCGCAGGCTATATCGAGCCGCTGATCGACCGTCCGATGCTCCTGATGGCCGTCATCATGGTGCTGGTCTTCGTCGTCGGCACCGCGCTCGACCTGACACCGACCATCCTGATCCTGACGCCTGTTCTGATGCCGATCATCAAGCAGGCTGGCATCGACCCGGTCTATTTCGGCGTTCTCTTCATCATCAACAACGCCATCGGCCTGATTACCCCTCCGGTCGGCGTCGTGCTGAACGTCGTCAGCGGCGTCGGCCGCATCCCGCTCGGCAAGGTCACGATCGGCGTCTGGCCGTTCCTCGTTGCCGAAACCATCGTGCTGGCACTGCTGGTGATTTTCCCGGACATCGTCCTCGTACCGCTGCAGTATCTCCGTTAACCCGCAACCTGTTTCTCGAACACAATCCAAGGGAGGATATTATGAGAAAGCTTCTTCTGACCACCACGGCCATCGCTTTCGCCGTTGGCGCCGCAGCTCCGGCAATGGCCGAATTCAACAGCCGTAACATCCGTGTTTCGAACGGCATCAACCAGGATCACCCGGTCGGCAACGGCATCAAGGCCATGCAGGCCTGCCTCGACGACAAGTCGGGCGGCAAGCTGAAGCTGACGGCATTCTGGGGCGGCGCTCTCGGTGGTGACCTTCAGGCAACCCAGGCCCTGCGCTCCGGCGTTCAGGAAGCCGTCGTCACGTCGTCCTCGCCGCTCGTTGGTCTCATCCCCTCGCTCGGCGTTTTCGACCTGCCGTTCCTGTTCGCCAACGACAAGGAAGCCGATGCCGTCATGGATGGCGCCTTCGGCGACATGATGAACAAGAAGCTGGAAGAGCAGGGTCTCGTGAACCTGGCTTACTGGGAAAACGGCTTCCGCAACCTCTCGAACTCCAAGCATGCCGTTACGAAGTGGGAAGACTTCTCCGGCCTCAAGGTTCGCGTGATGCAGAACAACATCTTCCTCGACACCTTCCAGAACCTCGGCGCCAATGCAACGCCGATGGCTTTCGGCGAAGTCTTCTCGGCGCTTGAAACCAATGCGATCGACGCGCAGGAAAATCCCTATGTGACGATCGACACCTCCAAGTTCTACGAGGTGCAGAAGTACATCACCGAGACGAACCACGCCTACACGCCGTTCCTCTTCCTCTTCTCCAAGCCGATCTTCGACAGCTACACGCCCGAAGAACAGGCGGCCCTGCGTGAATGCGCAGTCGTCGGCCGCGACGAAGAGCGCAAGGTCATCCGCGAACTGAACCAGAAGTCGCTGGAGAAGATCAAGGCTGCCGGCCTTGAAGTGAACGCCCTGTCTCCGGAAGAGCAGACCCGTATCCGCGAAAAGTCGATGGTCGTTTACGAAAAGCACAAGGCTGAAATCGGTGCCGACGTGGTCGACGCCGTTCTGGCGGACCTGAAGAAGATCCGCGGCCAGTAAGCCCCATCCAGCTGAAACGAAAAACACCCGGAGGTTCCGCCTCCGGGTGTTTTTATTTGCGGAAAACTCAAACCAGAAAAAAGGCTGCCGAAGCAGCCTTTCCAAATGATCACGCCGTGCGGTTCTGCCGGTTGGCGATGAGATCTTCGACAACAGCCGGATCGGCGAGCGTTGATGTATCCCCCAGCGCACCAAAATCATCCTCGGCGATCTTGCGCAGGATGCGTCGCATGATCTTGCCGGAACGGGTTTTGGGCAGGCCCGGCGCGAACTGGATCTTGTCGGGCGTCGCAACCGGTCCGATCTCGTTGCGCACGTGCTTTATCAGCTCCTCGCGCAACGCGTAATCACCGTTCTGGCCAGCCATCAGCGTGACATAACAATAGATGCCCTGCCCCTTGATGGCATGCGGATAACCGACCACCGCCGCTTCCGAAACGAGGTGATGCGACACCAGCGCCGATTCCACCTCCGCCGTACCAAGGCGATGGCCGGAAACGTTCAGCACGTCATCGACGCGGCCGGTGATCCAGTAATAGCCGTCCTCGTCACGCCGGCAGCCATCGCCGGTGAAATATTTGCCCTTGTAGGTCGAAAAATACGTGTCGATGAAGCGCTGATGATCGCCATAGACCGAGCGCGACTGACCCGGCCAGCTGTCGATGATGCAGAGATTGCCGTCAGCGGGTCCCTCCAGCACATTGCCTTCGGCATCGACCAGCTGCGGCTGCACGCCGAAGAAGGGCCTTGTCGCCGAACCGGGCTTCAGATCGGTCGCACCCGGCAACGGCGAGATGAGGATGCCGCCGGTTTCCGTCTGCCACCAGGTGTCGACGATCGGGCTCTTGTCCTCGCCGACCACATGATAATACCACTCCCAGGCTTCCGGATTGATCGGCTCGCCCACCGTACCGAGAAGACGGATGCTGGAGCGCGACGAGCGCTGGACGAACTGGTCGCCCGCCCCCATCAGCGATCGGAGCGCCGTCGGCGCGGTGTAGAAGATATTGACCTTGTGCTTGTCGATCACTTCCCAGAAACGGCCCTGATCCGGGAAGTTGGGAACGCCTTCGAACATCAGCGTCGTCGCGCAGTTCGCCAGCGGCCCGTAGACGATATAGGAGTGGCCTGTGACCCAGCCGACATCGGCCGTACACCAGAAAACCTCACCGTCCTTGTAGTCGAAGACATATTCATGCGTCATCGACGTATAGACGAGGTAACCGCCGGTCGTATGCAGCACACCCTTCGGTTTGCCGGTGGAACCGGAGGTATAGAGGATGAACAGCGGGTCTTCCGCGCGCATCTTCACCGGCGGGCAATCCGGCTTCACGGTGGCGATTTCCTGATGGTACCAGATATCGCGGCCGGGCGCCCAGCCGGTCTTGCCGCCGGTGCGGCGCACCACCAGAACCTTGTTGACGATGACATATTGCTTGGCGGCGATATCGATCGCCTTGTCGGTATTTTCCTTGAGCGGGATCGGCTTGCCGCCGCGCACGCCCTCATCGCAGGTGATAACGAAGGTAGACTGGCAGTCGACGATACGGCCCGCCAGCGCTTCCGGCGAGAAGCCGCCAAACACGACGGAATGGATGGCGCCGATGCGGGCGCAGGCAAGCATGGCATAGGCCGCCTCGGGTATCATCGGCATATAGATGGTCACACGGTCGCCCTTCTTGACGCCGTGCTTCTTCAGCACGTTTGCCAGACGGCAGACATAGTCATAGAGCTGGTTATAGGTGATCTTCTTGTCAATATAGGGATTGTCGCCTTCCCAGATGATCGCCGTGCGTTCGCCATGCGTCTTCAGGTGCCGGTCGATACAGTTATAGGAGACGTTGGTCAGGCCATCCTCGAACCACTTGATCGGAACCCTGCCCTTGAAGGAGGTGTTCTTGACCTTGGTATAGGGCTTGAACCAGTCGATCCGCCGGCCGTGCTTGTCCCAGAACTTTTCCGGATCCTCGACGCTCTCCTGATACCATTTCTGGTAACGCTCATTGTCGATGAGCGTGCGGGCTTTCGCCGATTT
>QFOL01000286.1 GCA_003241215.1 Agrobacterium fabrum | reverse complement strand
CAGGATAATCTCTATACCTTCTGCCTGCGCGACGGCCAGAGCGAGCGACTGCGTATCATCGGCTCCATTCTCGAAACCATTGTCGCGCCTGAAGACCCCGAGCGGCTGGTGGAGCGGCTGTCCGATCCGCGCATCCTCATCGTCACGCTGACCGTGACGGAAAAAGGTTATCTCACCAATCTCGCCTCCCGCAGCCTGCTGCGCGATCATCCCGACATTGTCCATGATCTCGCAAACCCGGGGCGGCCACGCTCCATCTTCGGCTTCATTCTTGCCGCCACGCGGCGCAGGCGCAAAGAAGGTTCCAAGCCGCTGACGCTCCTGTCCTGCGACAACCTGCCCGCCAACGGCCATGTGCTGCAAAAGCTGCTATTGGAATTCGCCAGCCTTGCGGATGCGGAACTCGCCGCATTCATCGAAACCAATATTGCCTGCCCCTGCTCCATGGTGGACCGGATCGTTCCCGCCACCACGGATGCCGACCGGAAGGCGATTTCAGCCGCGCTCGGCTTGCAGGATGCGTGGCCGGTTGTTGCCGAACCCTATTTCCGTTTCGTCATCGAAGACCGCTTTCCCCATGGCAGGCCGGCGCTCGAGAGATCGGGCGTGGAATTTGTCGGCAATGTCGAGCCCTATGAACATATGAAGCTCAGGATGCTGAACGGTTCCCACAGCGCCATCGCCGCCATCGGCCAGATTGCCGGCCTTGCGAGGGTTGCCGACGCCTGGGGTGAAAGAACCGTTCGCAATTTCATCGACGCCTATTGGCGCGAAGTCGGCCGGACGCTGGATCCGGCCGTCAACGGTGCGGAATTCGCCGCCGGCCTGCGGGAACGTTTCGCCAATCCCTCGCTGCAGCACAAGACCATGCAGATCGCCTCCGACGCTTCGCAGAAAGTACCGCTGCGCATTCTTGGCCCCTTACGCGAATTGCTGGAGGAAAAGGCCGAAAGCCGCGCCGTCATTATTGCCGTCGCCCTGTGGATCAGGTCCTGCGCGGACAGGAACGAAAAGGGAGAGCCGATCACCATTCTCGATCCGGCATTCAGGGAGTGGGATGCGCCCGACCAGCTGGAAATGGCCCCGGACGATGTTGTCGACCGCTTCCTCACCTTCAAACGCACCTTCGGCGACGATCTGCCCGGCAACGAGGCCTTCGTCGCGGCCCTGAAGGCCGCCTATCGCGACATCCGGCGGCAGGGCGCGCTCGCCGCCATCGACATGTTTTTGCAGCCCTGAAAAAAGAACAGGCCGGAAACCCGGCCTGTCCTCAACTCGATGCCCTGCGCTTAAGCCGTGGCCGCCTGCCGCGCCGCCTTGCGGCGCTCCACGCGGGCGCGGATGGCGTCGACATCCGTAATCGGCGTCGCGGCAAAAAGCTGGCGCGTATAGGGGTGCTTCGGATCGGCGAAAAGTTCCTCGCGCGTGCCCTGCTCGACTGCCTCACCCTTGGAGATGACGAGCACGTCATCGGCGATGTAGCGTACCACGGAAAGATCGTGGCTGACGAAGACATAGGTCAGCTCGAATTCCTCCTGAAGGTCGGCAAGCAGGTTCAGCACCTGGGCCTGAACCGAGAGATCGAGCGCGGAGACCGGCTCGTCCAGCACCAGCAGCGCCGGGTTCAGCATCAGCGCGCGCGCAATGGCGATGCGCTGGCGCTGGCCGCCGGAGAACATGTGCGGATAGCGGTTGAAATGCTCAGGGCCGAGGCCGACCTTCACCAGCATGGCTTCGGCCCGCTCGCGGCGCTCGGAAGCCGGTATTTTCGTGTTGATGACCAACGGTTCCATCAGCACGTCGCCCACCTTCTGGCGCGGATTGAGGCTGCCATAGGGGTTCTGGAACACCATCTGCACCTTGGAGCGCATTGCCGTATCGGGACGGCGCTTGGCGATATCCACCGGCTTGCCTTCGATCTTCAGTTCGCCGCCGGATGCCGGATCGATCAGCGCGATGATGCGGGCAAGCGTCGACTTGCCCGAACCGGATTCGCCGACGATGGCGAGCGTCTTGCCGCGCTCGACGGCAAAATCGATGCCCTTGAGGGCCTGAACCGTCTTGGCGCCGCCAAAAATGCCGCCGGGAACGTGATAATGGCGGGTGATGCCCTTGCCTTCGACAACAATGCTCATTGAACGCCCTCCTTGCCGAAGAAATCGGAAACCGTGGGCAGACGGTCGCCGGTAGCATTTTCCGGCAGGGCCGAAAGCAGTGCCTTGGTATAGGGATGCTGCGGGGCCTCGAACAGGCTTAAGACATCCGCCTCCTCCATCTTGCGGCCCTTATATTGCACCACGACGCGATCAGCGGTTTCCGCCACAACGCCCATGTCATGGGTGATGAGGATCAGCGCCATGCCATATTCTTCCTGCAGATTCATCAGCAGATCGAGGATCTGCTTCTGGATCGTCACGTCGAGCGCGGTGGTCGGCTCGTCGGCGATCAGGAGGCGCGGCTTGGAGGCAATCGCGATGGCGATCATCACACGCTGGCACTGGCCGCCCGACATCTGGTGCGGATAGGCCTTGAGCTTGGTTTCCGGCTCGGGAATGCCGACAGCACGGAACAGTTCCAGAGCGCGGGCGCGGGCGGCGGCACCGCTCATGCCAAGATTGAGGCGCAGAACCTCCTCGATCTGGAAACCGACCGTAAAGGACGGGTTGAGCGAAGCAATCGGCTCCTGGAAGATCATGGTGATCTCGCGGCCGATCAGTTTGCGGCGCTCCTGCGGCGACATGGCCAAAAGGTTCCTGCCGTCGAAGGTCATCTCATCGGCGGTAATCATCGCCGTATCGGGCAGAAGCCCCATGACGGCGAGCATCGAAACCGACTTGCCGGAACCGGACTCGCCGACGATCGCCAGCACTTCGTGCTTGTCCACGGAAACATCGATCCCGTCAACGGCCGTGAAGGCGCCGGTGGCGGTGGCGAATTTGACGGTGAGGTTCTTGATTTTCAGCAGGCTCATCGCTCAGCTCCGCTTCAGTTTTGGATCGAGCGCATCGCGCAGGCCGTCGCCCATCAGGTTGATGGCGAGCACCGAGATCAGGATCGTCAGGCCGGGAAGGGTGACAACCCACCAGGCGCGCAGGATGAATTCACGCGCTTCCGCCAGCATCGTGCCCCATTCGGAGGCGGGCGGCTGCGCGCCCATGCCGAGGAAGCCGAGAGCGGCGGCATCGAGAACCGCAGACGAGAAGGACAACGTCGCCTGCACGATCAGCGGCGCAAGGCAGTTCGGCAGGATGGTCTTGAACATCAGCCGGAAATTGCCGGCGCCGGCCACGCGGGCGGCGGTGACATATTCGCGCCTGAGTTCGCTCATGACGGCCGCACGCGTCAGACGCGCGAAATGCGGCTGGTAGACGATGGCGATGGCGATCATGGCATTGGTGAGGCCCGGCCCGAGGATCGCGACCAGCACCAGCGCCAGAAGCAGCGATGGAAACGCCAGGATGACGTCCATCACGCGCATGATGACGGTATCCACCCAGCCGCCGAAGAAGCCGGCGACGAGACCGATGACGATGCCGCCGACAAGGGCGATGGAAACGACGACGACGCCGATGAACAGCGAATATTGCGCGCCGTAGATCAGGCGGGACAACATGTCGCGGCCAACCGCGTCGGTGCCGAAGAAGAAGCCGGCGCGGCCGCCTTCCTGCCAGACCGGCGGGACGAGCAGCGCATCGCGATATTGCTGGGTCGGATCATGCGGGGCGATCAGCGGCGCGAAGACCGCCACCAGCACCAGAAGAATGAAGACGGCAAGGCCGATGACGGCGCCGCGGTTCTGGCGGAAATAGAACCAGAAATCGGCGATCATCCGGCGGCGGATGGCGGCGTCCGAAAGGCGGACGCCGGGGGTGGTGGTCACATCGGTCATTTGTGACGGATCCTCGGATTGATGAGGCCATAGGTCAGATCGACAAGCAGGTTGACGATCATCACCAGACCCGCGATCAAAAGCAGGCCGCTCTGCACGACCGGATAGTCGCGGCGCGAGATGGAATCGATCATCCACTTGCCGATGCCCGGCCAGGAAAAGATGGTTTCGGTCAGGATGGCGCCTGCCATCAGCACGCCGATCTGCAGGCCGATGGTGGTGATGACCGGGATCATGGCGTTGCGCAGCGCATGGATGCCGACGACGCGGGAGGGCGACATACCCTTTGCCCGTGCCGTGCGCACGTAATCCTCACCCAGAACTTCCAGCATGGCCGAGCGCGTCTGGCGCGCAATGACGGCAAGCGGAATGGTGGCAAGCACCACCGATGGCAGGATGAGATGGGACAGGGCCGAGACGAAAGCGCCCTTCTGTCCCGAAATCAGGCTGTCGATCAGCATGAAACCGGTGACGGAGGGGAAGAAATACATCAGCGAGATACGTCCCGACACCGGCGTCCACTGCAGGATGCCGGAGAACATGATGATGAGCAGCAGACCCCACCAGAAGATCGGCATGGAGAAACCCACCAGCGCCGTCGTCATGGAAATCTGGTCGAACCACGAGCCACGGCGAATGGCGGCGATGACGCCGACCGGCACGCCGATGAGGGTGGCGATGATGATGGCGACAAGACCAAGCTCGACCGTCGCGGGGAAGAGCGACAGGAACTCGGTGAGAACGGGTTTCTTGGTGACCAGCGAATTGCCGAGATCGCCCTGAAGCAGCCGTCCGAGGAAGTGCAGATATTGCTGCCAGACAGGCTGGGCGAAGCCGAGCTGTTCGGCGAGCTGCGCATGCCTTTCGGGCGAAATGCCGCGTTCACCCGCCATCAGCAGCACGGGATCGCCCGGCAGGACGCGCACAAAGGCGAAGGCGACAATGGTGATCCCGAGGAATGTCGGAACGAGATAAAGAAGTTTGCCGAGAATGAACCGGATCATGGTTTTTTCCTGAAAAGACGCGCGGAAGAACAGGGTTCTTCCGCGCGTCCGGTTGTTCGGGGATTACTCC
>QFOL01000031.1 GCA_003241215.1 Agrobacterium fabrum | reverse complement strand
AGAGCGACGCCTGGGGAATGACACCGCTTTGCATACACTCAACGTCATCCTCGGGCTTGACCCGAGGATCCATACCCCGTTGAAAGCAATGGATCCTCGGGTCAAGCCCGAGGATGACGGAGGAGAGGCTTCCAAAAAACAAAAACGCCCGCGAAGCGGGCGTTTGGACATTCAGAAGCGGCTGTACCGTCTTGATTATTTGCCGATTGCGGCGCGGGCAACGCTGGTGATCTGGCTGCGATCGATACCGAGATCGTGCAGTTCACGGGTGCTCATGCGGCCCAGTTCGTTGATCGTCTGACGATATTTGCGCCAATTGTTGAAGCTGCGTGCTACGTTCATGACATGACCCTTTCTGAGGTTTAAGGTGACGTCAGCAACGTTTTCGTTCCGGCGTCCTTTGATGCGCTCTATATGCGCTTTCTCATGCCCAATGAACAGGCAGAATAAGGCAATCCACCCATGCGCCAGACGCAAGGGTTCCCCATGGCGGTTTGCGGAAGAATAGAAACGTGACCGAAATTCAGACGGTTCGCCGGGCACTTGACCGCCCCTGCCGCCTCAGAATTTGTAGCGGACGCCAAAGACGTTGGCGTTTGTTGCGCCCTTCATATTGCCCAGCGTCTTGCCGCCGCCGGAACGGTGGTGAAGACGCCAGAAGAATTCCGTCGAGGAATCCTCGCTGAAGGAAACGTTGATCTCAGGCCCCAGATAAAACAGGACATTGGCGTTGCCATCATCCTTGATTTCCTGTTCGCGCTCACGGCCTCGCTGCGCATCGTTCACGAGGCTCAGGCCCGCCGTGAAGCTTGGCGTGACGAACAGCCGTTCTCCGAGCTTGATCTGCTCATAGCGCGCAACCGGCCCCGCCCAGACCTCGCCGGTGAAACCCTTGCCAAATCTGGCGGCAATGCCGATTTCGCCGCCCAGCTTCACATTGCCGATGCTGTAGGGATAAAACTGGTAACCGCCACCAATAATGGCGTTCCTCTCATATTCCACCGGAATGAGAGCCGCGCTTTTCAGCATGTCTTCCTTCGTCATGGCGCCGGCAAAGCCGAATATCGCTTCGCTCGTCTCCGACGTCATATCCTCCGACGCGAAAGATGATGTCGCGGCCAGTGCTATCATGGCCGCCAGCGACAGACGTGCTGCAATATTCATTCTGCTACTCCTGAACAAAGCCCGCTTTACCCAGCCGTCCTCATAGGCATATTCCCCGAAGGCGAACATACCGTTACCGAACACAATAAATTCAACACGGGCGAATTGGCCAAAAAACGGGCATTTATCACGTGTTCAGCGCAGGAATCGCCTGAAACGGCGAAGCGCAAAAACGAAAAGCGCGCTGCCGATGGCCAACAGGGCCAGCAATTGCGGCCAGACGACATCCAGTCCGGCCCCGCGGAAAAGCACCGATTGCGCCAGAATGACAAAATGGGTGTTAGGTGCGAGAAGCATGAGATACTGGATGATGTCAGGCATGCTCTCACGCGGCGTCATGGCCCCGGAGAGCACCTGCAATGGCAGTAGAAACAGGATCAGCAGCATGCCGAACTGCGGCATGGAACCGGCGACCGTCGCTAAAAATATGCCCATCGAGGTCATGGCAAAGAGTTGCAGGGCGGTCCCAAGCAGGAAAAGCGAGAGCGAGCCTTCAATCGGAATGGCGAGCAGCCCCCTGACGACGACGAACAGCGAAAATGCCGAGGCCACCAGCACAACGAGGCCCATGGACCAGACCTTGCTCAGCATGATTTCCAGCGGCGTGACCGGCATGACCAGCAGATGTTCGACCGTGCCATGCTCCCGCTCGCGAATGAGCGCCGCCCCCGTCAGCACGATAGACAGCATGGTGATGGCGGTGATGATGTTGTTGATCGATCCGAACCACGACTTGTCCAGTTCCGGATTGAAGCGGGAGCGCAGCGTCAGGTCCACCGGCACCGAGGTCGCACCACGATAGCGGTTCATATATTCCTGGATTTCGCTGGTCACGATGGTCTGGACATATCCACCGCCGCTGAAAGCCTGGCTCATGCGGGTGGCGTCGATGTTGAGCTGAATGGCCGGTTGCTGCCCCGCCATCAGGCGGCGCTGGAAATCCGGCGGAATGTTGAGCGCGAAAGTATCGAGCCCCGCATCCATGCGCTTGTCCATTTCAGCAATCGAAATCTGCTTTGGCGGCGCAAAATAGGGCGGATAAAACGCCGTGCTGATACGGCCCGAAAGCGGCGACTGATCCTCATCGACAATCGCGATGGCGGCATTGTTCAGCGTCTCCGGCAGCGCGCTGGAGCCGGTATAGATCTGCAGCGTGAAGGCGTAGACGATCAGCAGCAGCAACATGCCGTCACGCGCAAGCCCGCGCAGTTCCTTGATGCCGAGCTGGAAGATGTTTGATGAAAACAGCTTCATGACGCCTGTTTCCTCAAGAGAGCGGCGCCGGCGATGAGCAACAGCGGAATGGCGATGATGAGCGGCAGGAAAGAGCCGGAAAGGCCGGCGAAATCCAGCCCCTTCGAAAAGGTCCCGCGCGAAATCGTCATGAAATAGGTGGCGGGGTAGATATTACCGATGAAAGCGCCCGCACCCTGCAGTGACGAGACGGGATCGATCATGCCCGAATATTGCGTCGCCGGAATGAGCGTCAACAGGGCCGTGCCGAAGATCGCGGCGATCTGGCTCTTCATGAAGGACGACATGACGAGGCCGATCGAGGTGGCGATGATGACGAAGAGCAAGGCTCCCGTTGCGTAAGCAAGATAACTTCCCGTAAACGGCACCCGGAAGATGAAGATGGCGAATGCCGTCAGAAGCAGGAAATTGAGCATGCCGAGGGCGACATAAGGCAGCTGCTTGCCGATAAGGAATTCCAGCCGGGTGGTTGGCGTTACGTAAAGATTGACAATGGAGCCGAGCTCTTTCTCCCGGACAACACTGAGCGCCGCCAGCATGGCGGGAATAAGCATGAGCAGCAGCGGAATGACCGCCGGCACCATGGCGACAAGGCTTTTGACATCGGGGTTGTATCGATAGCGCGTTTCGATGCTGAAGCTGTTCTGCGTCGCCGCACTGCCGTAGATTTCGCTCGCCTTCCTCGCCAGCCATGTCTGGTGCATGCCCTGCACGTAACCGCGCACCGTCTCGGCCCGCTGCGGCATGGCGCCATCGATCCAGGCGCCCACCTCCACCGTCTTGCCGCGCAGCACATCCCGGCCGAAACCGGGGGGAATTTCGATGGCAAGGCTCAGTTCCCCGTCACGCATCCGCCGGTCCATATCGGCATAATCGCGGATCGGTTCCTTTTCGATGAAATAACGGGAACCGGCTATATCCAGCACATAATCGCGGCTGATGGTGGAATCGTCACGGTCCAGCACCGCAAAGGTCAGATCCTCGACATCCAGATTGATACCGTAACCGATCACGAACATCAGGATGACGCTGCCAAGCACCGCCAGCGTGCCGCGAATGGGGTCTCGCTGCAGTTCCAGCGCCTCGCGGCGCGTATAGCTGAACATACGCCTGACATCGAAGAACCGTTTGCGGGTGGGACCGGCATGTTGCGTCGCCGGCACATCCGCTGTCGCGGCGGGCGCTGCCGCAGGCTCCGCCTTTTTCACACCCGAAGCATCCTCCAGATATGCGACAAAAGCCTCCTCCAGAGTCGCCG
This sequence comes from Agrobacterium fabrum, assembly GCA_003241215.1. Classification (GTDB taxonomy): domain Bacteria; phylum Pseudomonadota; class Alphaproteobacteria; order Rhizobiales; family Rhizobiaceae; genus Agrobacterium; species Agrobacterium fabrum_A. Next base: position 18,620 of record QFOL01000031.1, on the reverse strand, counting down.
CATTCCGGCTCTTGGTAATCGCGTCAGGCGTATCGCTGATCAACACCTTGCCGGCATGCATCAGCGAAATCCGGTCGCAGCGCTCCGCCTCGTTCATAAAATGGGTGGAGATGAAGATGGTGACATTGTCGTTGCGTGAGAGATCGGCAAGGATTTGCCAGAACCCGTCCCGCGCCACCGGGTCGACACCGGAGGTCGGTTCATCGAGGATGAGAATGTCAGGCGAATGGATCATCGCCACCGCCAGCGACAGCCTCTGCCGGATGCCAAGCGGCAGATCGTCCGGCAGGGTCTCCATGACCGCGCCGAGATCGAAACGCTCCGCCATCTCGGCGATACGCGGTTGAATGGTCTCTTCCGGCAGCTTGAACAGGCGGGCGTGAAGATCGAGGTTCTGGCGCACCGTCAGCTCGGAATAGAGCGAGAAGGCCTGGCTCATGTAGCCGACACGGTGGCGGATGGCCATGTCGCTGGCATCCACCTTGTGCCCGAAAAGCTTCGCCTCGCCTTCGCTGGCGGCCAGAAGCCCGGTCAGCATCTTCATGGTCGTGGATTTTCCGCAGCCGTTCGAGCCGAGAAAGCCGAAAATCTCGCCGCGCGGAATCTTGAAGCTGACATTGTCGACGGCGGTAAAGTCGCCGAAGCGCATACTCAGATGCGAGGCCTCGATGGCATAGTCGCCATCATCGCTCGCCTTGCGTGGTGCGATATGGACCTCGTGGTAACCCTTGCGCTTTTCTTCGGGCAGGAGCGCGATAAAGGCGGCATCGAGATTGGGTGCGGAGGTGCGCTCCAGTAGCTCGGCGGGGGAACCCGTGGCGAGGATCTTGCCGCCATCCATGGCGACCAGCCAGTCGAACCCGGCGGCCTCTTCCATATAGGCCGTGGCGACGATGACGCTCATGCCCGGACGCCCGGCCCGGATCGAATCGATCAGTTCCCAGAACTGCCGGCGCGACAGCGGATCGACGCCTGTGGTCGGCTCATCGAGGATAAGCAGGTCCGGATCGTGGATCAGCGCGCAGCAGAGCCCGAGCTTCTGCTTCATGCCGCCCGAAAGCTTCATTGCCGGACGATCGGCGAAGGGCTCGAGGCCGGTACTTTTCAGCAGTTCGGCAATGCGCGCCTGCCGCTCCCTGCCGCCCTGCCCGAACAGCCGCCCGAAAAAGTCGATATTCTCGAACACGGACAGGGTGGGATAAAGGTTCTTGCCAAGGCCCTGCGGCATGTAGGCGATACGCGGGCAGGTATCCTCGCGGTGGCGCGGATCGGACATGTCGCCGCCCAGAACCTCCACCTTGCCCTTCTGGATGGCGCGCGCGCCGGAGACGAGCGACAACAGGCTGGATTTGCCGACACCGTCAGGCCCGATAAGCCCGATCATCCGCCCGGCGGGAATCTCTACCGAAATATCGGACAGCGCAATGGTGCTGCCGAAGGTCAGCCGCACATCGGTCAATCGCGCGACCGGGGCATCCTTGTCATTCGTTGCGGGAGGCGCGACCATGGCGGCCACCATCACTTGACGAGATTGCGTTCGAGGTTTTCCGGCCATGCGGCCTGCGGATCAAGCCGGACATAGGCCATGCCGGGCAGCCCGGTTTTGACATATTGGATATATTTCTGCAGCAGTTCCTGCGGGATCTGCGCCCGCACCCGGAAGGTCAGCTTCTGGCGTTCTTCCTCGGTCTCGACCGTTTTCGGGGTGAACTGCGCGACATCCGCGACGAAGGAAACCTTGGCCGGAATGGTATATTGTGGTGCGGCATCCAGTATCAGGCGCACGTCGGACCCCATCGATGTGCGGCCGGCCTCAGCCGTCGGCAGGAAGAACGTCATGTAGACGTCGCCGAGATCGACAAGATTGAGAACGCGGCCACCGGCGGAAAGCACCTCTCCGGGCTGGGCGATGCGATATTGCACGCGGCCGTCGCGCGGCGATTTCAGCGTCGCATCGGTGATGTCAGTCTCGATGCTCTCAATATCGGCCTGGGCTGCATCGACCGCCGCTTCTGCGTCGACGATCTGCGCCCTGGCGGCGTTGATGGCGGCGTCCGAAGCGGCAAGCGAGGCCTCAGCCGAGGCAAGCGTCGCGCGGGCGGATAGCTCGGCCGCTTCGCTGTCGTCAACGATCTGCTGCGACACCGCGTTGCCGGTCAGCAACTGTTTCGAACGTGCATTGGTCTTGGAGGCGGAATCGAGTTGCGCCTTGCGCTGTTCCACCACGGCCAGAGCGGATGTTTTTTCCGCCTCCCGCTGGGCAACGAGGCTGTTGGCGGTATCGATCGCTATTTTTGCGCGGCGAAGCTGTGCTTCCGCCTGGCGCTTCTTGGCTTCCAGCTGGGCCGTGTCCATCTGCGCCAGCACTTGCCCGGCCTTCACGAAATCCCCTTCGCGCACCATGATATCCTGAAGGCGGCCCGCTGTTTTCGTGGAAATATCGATCTCCACCGCCTCGATCCGGCCGTTACTGGCCACGAACCCGGCGGGAAGTCCCTCCCCCGTCAGCTTCGACCAGAAGAAATAGGCGGCAACGGCAACAGCCAGAACCACCAGACCAATGAGCAAGCCTTTTTTAGACATCCGTCTTCCCCATGAACCCTTCAGGTTTCAACCGTAATACGTAAAAACCGAAGAAGCCAGCCACCATCGCGTTTAGAATTTGTACCCGGCATTTCTTCTGTTTGAGGAAATGGGCCGGGTCATGCGGCTGTTTAGGCGTCGAGGTGTTTCGCGGCCTTGACACAAGTCAAATGAACCAAGGATGTTTCGCGCAGGAAGCCGGGAGGATGCAAATTCCGCTCGTCGAACGTTTTGCCGCTGTCGTCGCGACTGCCCAGAGGTTGCTAACACCACACGCGCCGTCATCCTCGGGCTTGACCCGAGGATCCACAACCCGGCGCGACGATGGATCCTCGGGTCAAGCCCGAGGATGACGACGGAGGGTGTTTAGGGCCTCTGCGAGAAGTCCGAAGAGAGGTGTGTTTGCGCAGTAGCTTTCAGTCTACTGCGCGAAGGCGGAGCCCGACCTTACACCGCCCGCGCCCGCTTCACCTCCACCTGCGTCCACTCCGGCAACCAGTCGCGGTGTGCGACGAGGAGATCGTCCACCAGCGACCAGATCTGGTCGAGGTCGAGTTCGGCTGCCGTATGCGGGTCCATCATCGCCGCATGGAAGATATGCTCGCGGTTTTCGGTCATCAGCGCCCGCACCGTCAGCTCCTGAACGTTGATATTGGTGCGCATCAGCGCGGTCAGCTGCGGCGGCAAGTCGCCGATGAAGGTGGGCTGCACGCCGTTGTGGTCGACCAGGCAGGGCACTTCCGCCGCGCAATCGGATGGCAGCGAGGTGATGCAGCCATTGTTGCGCTGGTTGCCGTAGATAACCGAGGGTTCGCCGGTCCAGACCGAGTTGATGATGGAGGAGGCATATTCCTTTGACTGTTTGACCTCGATCTTCTCGGCCGAACGATAGGCCGCCGCCTGCCCCTTCCAGCGCTCGATCTGCTCGATGCAGCGCTTGGGATATTCATCAAGCGGGATGCCGAATTTCTCGATCAGGTCCTCTCGCCCTTCCTTGATGAAATAGGGCGTATATTCAGCGAAATGCTCGGAGCTTTCGGTGACGAAATAACCAAGCCGCGTCAGCATCTCGTAACGCACCTTGTTGGGGCAACGCGGGTTCCAGCCGGGTTTTGGCGCACGGCCTTCGCGGTAGGCGCGCACGAGGTCGGGATAGAGGTTCCTGTAGCTGCCATCCGGCTGGCGGTGCTCGAATTCGAGAAAGAACGCCATGTGGTTGATGCCGGCCGAACGGTAACGGATTTCCTCATAGGGAATATCGAGATCGTGGGCGAGTTCCATGGCCGTGCCCTGCACGGAATGGCATAGCCCGACCTGCCGGATCGTCGGATATTTCTCCGCAATCGCCCAGGTGTTGATCGCCATCGGGTTGACATATTGCAGCATGATGGCGTTGGGGCAGACGGCCAGCATGTCCTCGCAGATTTTCCACAGATGCGGCACGGTGCGGAGGCCGCGCATGATGCCGCCGACACCGAGCGTATCGGCAATGGTCTGGCGCAGGCCATATTTGCGCGGCACCTCGAAATCGGTGACCGTGCAGGGCTCATAACCGCCGATCTGGAAGGCCACGACAACGAAATCCGCACCGGCGAGCGCCTTTTTCTGGTCCGTATAGGTCTCGGCCTTCGCCTTTGCCCCCAATGTCGAAATCAGCTTGTTGACGACGATGGCGCTTTCTTCCAGCCTTTCACGGTTGATGTCCATCAGCGCGATGGTGGCGCCCGAAAGGGCCGGACGCTGCAGCACGTCGCCGATGATGTTCTTCATGAACACGGTGGAACCTGCGCCGATGAATGTGATCTTGGGATCTCTTGCCATTTCTACCTCCGGCATTTGGCATTCAAGCGATTTCGAAGGCGGCCCGGACGAGCCGCTGGGTATATTCGGTTTTCGGATTGGTCAGCACATCCTCGACAGGCCCTTGCTCGACGATCTGCCCGCGCTGCATGACGATGACGCGGTGGCAGAGCGCGCGGACCACTTTCAGGTCATGCGAGATGAACAGGTAACTCAGGCCCCGCTCATCCTGCAGCTTGCGCAGGAGATCTATGATCTGCGCCTGCACGGAAAGGTCGAGCGCCGAGGTCGGCTCGTCGAGCAGGATGAATTCCGGCTCCAGCGCCACTGCCCGGGCAATGGCGATACGCTGCCGCTGGCCGCCGGAAAATTCATGCGGGAAACGCGAGAGGATATTGCCGGGCATGCCCGCTGCCTCCAGCGCGTCGCGCACCCGCTCCAGCCTCTCGGCCCTGGTCCGGCCAAGGCCGTTGATGACAAGCCCTTCCTCGATGATCTGGCCGATGGTCATGCGTGGATTGAGCGAAGCGAAAGGATCCTGAAAGACGATCTGCATGCGTGAACGCAGGGGCCGCATTTGCGCGCGGGAGCGGCCATCGACCCTCTCGCCGTCGAAGATCACCTCCCCGGCCACCGGCTCGTTCAGTCGCAGCAGGGATTGGCCGAAGGTCGTTTTGCCGGAACCGGATTCACCGACGAGCCCAAGCGTCTCGTGCCTGTTGAGGGTGAGCCCCAGACTGTCGACGGCGATCAGTTCCTTCAGCTCCGGTTTGAACAGCCCGCCGTAACGCATCATGAAAGAGACCCGCACGCCATTCGCCGTCAGCAGCACGCCGGAATTTGCCGGCAGCGGCTTTGCCGTGCCATGCGGTTCGGAGGCAAGCAGCTTTTTCGTATAGGGGTGCTGCGGCGCTTCGAAGAGCTTTTCCGTAGTGTTGTGCTCACGCATCTCGCCGTGCTGCATGACATAAACGTAATCGGAAAACTGCTTCACGATCGTCAGGTCATGGGTGATGAGAACCACGGCCATGCCGCGCTTCTTCTGAAGATCGCGGATGAGGTTGAGGATCTGCGCCTGTACCGTCACATCGAGCGCGGTGGTTGGCTCATCGGCAATCAGCACATCCGGATCGTTGGAGAGCGCCATGGCGATCATCACACGCTGCCGCTGGCCGCCGGACAGCTGATGCGGATATTGCTTCAGCCGCGCTTCCGGTTCGGGTATCTGCACCTGCCGCAGAAGATCGAGCGCCCTCGCCTCGGCCTCTTTCCGGCTGAGTTTCGAATGAACGCGGATCGCCTCGACGATCTGGCTGCCGATCGTATAGATCGGGTTCAGCGAACTCATCGGCTCCTGAAAGATCATCGAGATGCGGTTGCCACGCAGTGCCCTGCGCTGGCGGCTCGAAAACTTCAATATGTCATCGCCGTTGAACCGCACGGTCGCGGATTTCGAAACGGAAGCCCGCTTCGTCAGAAGGCCCATGACGGTGCGCGCCGTCACCGATTTCCCCGAACCGGATTCGCCGACGATGGCAATTGTCTCGCCGCGATAGAGCTGGAAGGAAATATCCTTCACTGCCTCCACGGCGCCGTGTTCCACCTTGAAGGTCACAGCAATGTTGCGGGCATCGATGATGGCATTGTCCTTGCGATCATCGGCATCAAGCCGGATGGCGGGGGCGTAAGTGTTGTTCTGTGCAGCAGCAACCATATTACGCTCCTCTCAATAGGGATCGACGGCATCGCGCAGGCCATCGCCGAGCGCGTTGAAGGCGAAGACGGTGACCAATACGAAACCGACCGGCGCGAGAATCCAGGGATAGGAACCGATAACGGAGTAGGTCGCGGTATCCTGCAGCATCAGTCCCCAGGAGATGAGCGGCGGCTTGACCGCAAAGCCGAGGAAACCGAGAAAGGATTCGAGCAGCACGACGCTCGGAATATGAAGTGTCACGGCGACGATCACATGGCTCATCACATTTGGCAGGATGTGCTGGAAGATAATGCGCCGGTCCGTGGCCCCGACGGCAATCGCCGCCCGCACATAATCGATGCGCGCCAGCGCCAGCGTCTTGCCGCGCACTTCACGTGACATCTGCGCCCAGCCGAGCGCCGACATGACGCCGACCACGAAGACAAGGAAAACGGTAGTGGGTGCGGTTACCGGAATGAGCGAGGTCAGTGCGAGGTAAAGCGGCAATTGCGGGAAAGCCAGAACCACTTCCACGAAACGCTGCACCCAGGCATCCAGCGGCCCGCCGAAATATCCTGATATCAGCCCGACGCTGGTGCCGATGACGGTGACGATGGCGACGACGCTGAGCGCGATGGCGAGCGAAATTCGTGAACCGTAGATGGCGCGCGAGAGCACGTCACGTCCGAACTTGTCAGTGCCGAGAAAATGCACCGGCTGGCCGTCCGTCGAGCCGAAGAAATGCCGGCTCATCGGGATGAGACCCAAAAGCCTGTATTCCGCACCTTTGACGAAAAAGCCGAGATAAACCGGATTATCATAGTCCGGCCCGACGATGGGCTGGAATGTAATCGGATCGAGCTCTTCGGTCTCGGCAATGGCGTAAACCCGTGGCAATAGGCTGACATTGCCGTCCTTGTCGCTGAAGTGCACCACCTGCGGCGGCGAGAAGCTGCCATGGGTTTCGAGCGGATTCATCGGCGCGAAGAAATCCGCGAAGATGGCGATCAGGATCAGAAGGACCACCAGCACCAGTCCGACCATGCCGGTGAATGAACGCCTCAGACGCCGCCAGACAAGTGCGAGATAGGTCTCATTGCCATGGACGGAACGGTCGGGTTTTGGTGCGGTGGCGGTTTCGGTCTTCATCTCGTCAAACGCCATCATCTCAGGCCCTCCCGAATTCGCGGACACGCGGGTCGAGCATGGCGAGCAGCATGTCGGCGATGATGTTGCCGACGATTAGCGTGGCGGCCAGCACCATCATGAAGGTTGCGGTGACATAGACATCGCCCACCGCCATGGAGCCGACAATGGCGGGACCGACGGTCGGCAGCGCGAAGATGATCGCGGTCTCGATCTCGCCGCTCAGCATATAGGGCAACACCACGCCCTGATACATGACGAGCGGGTGCACGGCGTTCGGAACCGCATGGCGCATGATGACCGCCCCTTCCGAAAGCCCCTTGGCACGCGCCGTCTCGACATATTGCGCATTCAGCGTATCGAGCAGATTGCCGCGCATCACTCGCATATTATAGGCCAGCCCACCGAAGACGGCGATGGCGACCACGGGCCAGACATGGCTGACCAGATCGACAAATTTACCCCACGACCATGGCGCACCGCCATATTGCGGCGAGAAGAAGCTGCCGATCTCGGACACGTCGAAATGAAACACCATAAGATAGACGAGGATCAGCGCCATCAGGAAGCGCGGGATCGTCATGCCGAGGAAGGCAACGGTCGACAGAAGATTGTCGACCCACGAATATTGCCGTGTGGCCGCCCAGATGCCGAAGGCGATGCCGAGAACGGACGCAAAGATGTGGCAGACCAGCGCCAGCGCGATGGTGCGCGGCAGGCGTTCGCCAACCACATCGGCAACCGGCTTGTTGTAATAGAAGCTGTAACCGAAATCGCCACGGGTGACGATGCCGCCGATCCAGTTGAAATATTGAATGACGAGCGGCTTATCGAGGCCGTGTTCGATGCGGTAGGCCTGCGCCTGCGCTTCCGCCTGTTCGAAGGACGCGCCGCCCTGGTTCATCAGCTGCGAGCGGATGTAATCGGCATAATCGCCGGGCGGCGCCTGGATGATGGCGAAGGTTACCACGCTCAGGATCAACAGTACCGGAATGGCGGAGCCTATGCGTATCGTCAGGAATCTCAGCATCGAACGGTTTTCCTCCGTTTGGGCGAGCCGTGATGGACAACGGTTCGCCGGGTGCCTCCGGCCGCGCTTCACGCGCGACCGGTACCGGGTGTTCTCCGGGAGGAGTTCTTCAAGTTTGTCGCATTTCCGGACGGAAAACCGGGATCCGATTTTCCTGGAAATGCTTTAGTTGATCGGCCCGCCCTCACCCGGCTTGCCGGGAAGCTGCTGCGGGAAGAGTTCGTATTTGCCCTGCTTGTCGGCCGCGACCCAGAGGCGTTCGCGGATGATGGAATCTTCGGCCCAGTTGAACATGAAGATCGGCGTGCCCTGCGGCACATTCGAGAACCGCTTGTTGACGATCAGCGCACCGGGATATTCGGTGAGACCAATCGAATAGAGGTTCTGCGTATAGACCTTCTGATATTGCTTCATCAGCTCGGCCCGCTCGGCATTGTCCTGCGAGGAGATGAACTTGCGCACGAGATCGGCCATCTCCTTCTCGAACGGCATCAGATCGAGTTCCTTGCCTTCGGGCGAGCGGTGGTTCCAGCTGGTGCGTGGGCCGACAGGGGCAAGCTGCTCGGTATTCTGCACCACGGATGAAAGCTCGGTGGAGTTGCGCCGCACCAGCCAGTCGAACTGCCCGCCATAATGGGCGGCATCGCGTTGGTTGGAATCGAGGCTGTTGATGACGACGCGCAGGCCGAGTTTCGCCATCTGGCCAACCAGACCTTCCGCGAGGCTCTTGTCCGTCGCGTAGCCATTATTGACGAGAAGGGTAATCTCGACATTGCGGCCATCAAGCGTTTCCTTCGGGAAATTCAGGAAACCATCGCCATCCGTATCCTTCAGACCTATCGAGGCGAGTGCGGCCTTGGCTGCCTCAAGGTTGAAGGGGTAATAGACCGTGGAGGCGCGGTCATAGAAGCTGGTGCCAGACGAAATGCCACCCGGATAGATCGCCGTGAACGGTCCTTTCACCAGCGAGTCGCCGACCGCCTTGCGGTCGATGGCCGATGTGACAGCCTGACGGAACACCTCGTTGCGGTTCAGTTCACGAATGGCCTGCCCGCGCTCATCCGGATTGCCCCAGCCATTGGCGGAGAAATTCATCTGCAGATTATAGCCGATGAGCCTCGGCCCGAAGGCAAGACGGGCCGGCGCATTGGGATCGGCAGCGTTTCAGCGAGGCGACGAAATTTTCCGGCTGTTCGAGGTTGGAGAAATCGCCCGACCCAGCCACGGCCTGCACATCGCGGTCGGCCCAGGTGGAAAGCTTATAGTGGACCTCGTTGAGATAAGGCAGTTGCTGGCCCTTCTCATCGACCTTCCAGTAATAGGGATTGCGCCTGAGCACGATGATGTCATCGGGACGATAAGCGACCGGCACCCATGCCCCCATGACCGGCATGTTCATATATTCCGGCGGAAAAGCGTTCTTGAACTGGTTATAGGTGTTCTTGGAATATTTCGGATGCTGCGGTTTCAGGATATGCGACGGCCCGGGGCAGAAGCTCGGATAAGCCATGGTGTAGAGATATTGCTTCGGGAAAGCCGCCTTGAAGGTCCATTCGACGGTGTAATCATCGATCTTTTTAAGGGTCGTTCCCTCACCGAAAGCTTCGGGCGATGCGCCGCCGCCGAGCGGTGAAACATTCGGATCGACGACCGCATCTTCCCAGTAAAACATCACGTCATCGGCATTGAAGGGCTCGCCGTCCGACCACTTGGCGCCCTTGACGAGATGCATCGTCAGCTTGTGACCATCCTCGGACCATTCCCAGCTTTTGGCGAGATTGGGCAGCGGTTCGGTATCCTTGGCATCCACCTGGAAGAGCGGTGCGGTGCGTGTCAGGCATTCGGAAAGGGCAATATCGATGCCGCCCCAGCCCTGGCTCTGGCCGGCAATATAGTTCCAGCCCTCGGGCCTGCCGCCCACCACATGGCGCATCGTATCGCCGTAAACGCCCATGCCGTCGGGCATATTGCCGGTCTTGTAGACCAGCGGTTCTTCCGGCAGGCGCTCTTTCAAGGGCGGCAGCTTGCCGGTCTTTTCGAATTTCTCGCTGACCCAGTCAGGCTCGCTGTAATCAGGCAGCGCCTTGAATTCGAGGATCGAGTCGCGCGCCACGTAATTGATCTTGCCTTCGGCCGGAAATTGCGGCGGCTCCGGCGGCGTGGCGGTCTCGAAGGCATTCGCACTGAGTGCGATCATCGAAACACCGAGACCCAGTGCCGAGATGATACCGATCCTGCGTTGAAGTAACATCGTCATTCCTCCCAAATGGCAGCTCTTCGACCGCCCACCCTCTGTGATCGTTCTGGCCGGGGCGGCGAACTCCCTTCCCCCGCCCGGCCTGTTCCCATGCCTTTTCCTTCAAACAGCCTTCTTCAACGCCGATTTCTCGGCCCGCAATTCCTCGATGGAACGCACATTGCGGCGCGCAGCACCGGCCCAGTCGCGGGTCTTGACGCTGGATTTCGCAAGCCGCCCCTTCGCCGCCGGCACGGCATCCGCATATTGCGGCAGCCAGCGGGCCTGCGCGACGACCATCTCATCCACCATCTGCCAGACCTCCTCCGGCGTGGCGACGGCGCCGACCAGCGGATCGTGCAGCACGGCAAGCTTCAGCAGATCGATATCGCCGCTGACAGCCGCATGGACAGACATACGCTGCACATTGATGGACGCCATGCAAGTGGCTGCGCAGGCTTCCGGCAGCGTGACGCCCGAGACCATGTTGATGCCGAAACGGTCGACAAAACCGGGGGATTCGATGATCGCATCAGCTGGCAGATTGCTGATGACGCCATTGTTCTTGACGTTGAAATGACCGCGATAGACACGTCCGGTTTCAAGCGCTTCCAGAATGTGGCTGGCATGTTCATTGGAGCGCTTGGCCGGATCGATGGGCTTGGCGGCGGATGCCAGGAACTGCGGAAACTCGGTTTCGAACCAGTTGCGCGTTTCGGTGGAGTGGCGGAGATAACCACCGGTTTCGCCGTGGATCCAGTCGGACATGTCGATCCAGCGGGCGATTTCCTCCGGCCGCTTGCGATACCACGGCAGATATTCGGAGAGATGGCCGTTGCTTTCCGTCGAATAGACACCGAACCGCTTCAGCACGTCGATGCGCAGCTTCTCCTGCTGCGAAAACACCGGATGTGCCTCGAAGGCGGCGACCAGCTCGTCCTTGCCGATCTTGCGGCCGTTGAGCCTCAGATCGATGAACCATGTCTGGTGGTTGATGCCGGAGCAGATGTAATCCAGCTCGGACACGCTTTTCGCACCGAGAATTTCGGCAATCTGTTCCGCGCCGTGCTGCACGCCGTGGCAGAGGCCGACGGTATCCACCTTGCCATATTCGATGGCTGCCCATGTATTCATCGCCATGGGATTGGCATAGTTCAGGAATTTCGCACCCGGTGCGGCAACCTCGCGGATATCCTTGCAGAAATCCAGAATGACCGGAATGTTGCGCTGGCCATAGAGGATGCCGCCGGCGCAGATCGTATCGCCAACGCATTGGTCGATGCCGTATTTCAGCGGAATACGAATATCGTCCGCATAGGCTTCGAGCCCACCGACCCGCACGCAGCTGATGATGTATTTCGCACCCTCCAGCGCCCGCCTGCGGTCGGTATCGGCTGTCACCTTCACCGGAAAACCATTGGCCTCGACGATCTTTTCGAGGATCGCCCTGATCATATCGAGATTGTGCTGGCTGATATCCGTGAGCGCGACTTCGATATCGCGAAACTCCGGCACGCACAGGAGATCGGTGAATAGTTTTTTCGTGAAACCGACGCTGCCTGCGCCAATAATAGCGATTTTGAAACTCATGACGCCACCTCTGTTGCAAATCGAACGGGTGAAACGGGCCGAAGGATCATGAAATGGCGCCGCAGAAAAATACCCGTAAGAATCCCGGAAAACCGGCCTTACTCCCAATTTTTCAGCAGCAATATCCCGCTGGCTGTCTCCTCGGATCGGGATTATGCGTATAATAAGGGACAGGACCAGAGAAGGATTATGCTTTCATGGGTAATTTTGTGCTGCGCGATTTGATCGATCAGGGACCCGGCATGCGGACCGTCTCGCTACCGCGCGGCCGCCAGACCCTGCACACCATGCCGACCAGCAGCGGTTATGAAATCCGCAGCAGTGGCAATTACGACTGGGACGGGCGCAAACGTGGCCAGACGCCCTTCACGGTGCTGCAATATTGCATCGCCGGACAGGGCAACCTGCGTTACGAGAACCGGCATTATGTGGTGAAGCCGGGCGAAACCCTGCTGCTGCTCATACCGCACAATCACCGCTACTGGCTGGAAGACGGCAAGGAATGGGAGTTCTTCTGGATTTCCATGAATGGCGAGGAAGCCCTGCGCATTCACCGCAATATCCTCGCCGTCACCGGCCCGATCCTCAAGCTTCAGCCCGAAACCGTGGATCACCTCGCCGAATGCTGTTCGCGCCTCGTCAATGGCGCGGAAACGCCGGGCGCCGCCTCCGCCGTTGCCTATGAGGCGGTGATGACGCTTTATGACGATGTCTTCGGCTCCCACCCCTCCTTCGGCGGCGAATATCGCACCATGCAGCAGGTGCTGAGCTATATAGACAGCCATCTCGGCGAGCGGCTCTCGGTCAGCGACCTTGCTGATGTGGCGGGCTTAAGCCGCGCGCATTTTTCCCGCATCTTCGCGGCGAGCGAAGGACTGTCACCGGCGGAATTCGTGCTGCAAAGACGCCTGCGCCGGGCTGCCAAGCTTCTCACCACGGCTGCGAACCTTCCGATCAAGGAGGTTTCCGTGCTTTGCGGCTTCGAGGATCCCAACTATTTCTCCAAGGTCTTCCGCAGGCTCTATGGCACCAATCCGAGCGAATTCCGCACCACCGGCATGTATGCGAGCGTGCGGCCGGGCTAACGAAAACAACAACTTTCTTTTGACATGTTTCAGGCGATTAAGAGTGGCGTTACGCCCTTTTTGGAGACCCGCCGAGGTGAAGAGCATAATCTGGACGATCCTTGTCTTTCCGATCAGGGCAATCATCGTGTTCGTCCTTGTTCTCGACGGCATTTTCCGCCCGCTCTACCGGCCGGTCATCACGGCCATATCCGGCCTGACTTTCATCAAGCGACTGGAAAACCGGATCGCGCGATTGCCGCGCCTTGCCATTCTTCTCTGTCTTGCCGTTCCCTTCGCGATTGCCGAACCGATGAAGATCGTCGGTCTCGTCCTCATCGCCCATGGTGCTTTCAAGTCGGGGCTGGCTCTAACGATCCTTGCCCACCTTTCCACCTTCCTGATCGTCGAGCGCATTTATCACGCCGGCCGGGAAAAGCTCCTCACCTATGGCTGGCTCGCCTGGATCATGCGTTATGTGCGTTTCGCACGGTCGTTTTACGATCGCTTCAAACTTGCGGCGCTGAACTGGGTCAGGCTCCGGGTCCTCGCGCAATCGAGATAGAGCGCAACCGTCAGCCTTTGCGGCGCAGCCTCTTCAGCAGATATTCCGCAAGGGCAGTCGACTGCAGTGAAACGAGAATGATGACGATGCCGAACACCACGCGGGCTTCCGGCACCTCATCGAACAGAAAATATCCGACAGCGGTCACAAACAGGATCGACAGGTAACTGACGGGTGCAAGGACGCTTGCATCCGCGATGCGATAGGCCCGCAGAAAACAATATTGCCCCATCTGCGCCAGCAATCCGATGCCGAGCAGCGGAACCCAGTCGAATGACGCAACCGGCTTCCATGTCCAGATTGCCGGAACGGCGGTGATGACGGCAAGACCAACGGTGTAAAATACCATCATGACCGTGGTGTTCTCCTGCCGCAGCGCCCGGGTCTGGATCACCGCAAGCGCACCGAACACCACCGAAACCAGAACAACAATCACGCCCGCGCCGAATTCCGTGCCGCCCGGCCCGATGACGACCAGAACGCCGACAAATGCAAGGCAGGCCCCCATCCAGCGAAAACGGCTCACGCTTTCGCCAAGAAAGGCAACAGCCATCGCCATCGTCACCAGCGGCCGGGAGAAACCGACGGCATTGACGGTGGCAAGCGGCAAAAGGGTAATGGCGAAGAAATTGCTGGTGAGCGCGATGGCGTTGCAGCAGATGCGGAAGAGATTGCGCCAGGGATATTTGATGCGCACCATCTCCATCCTGTGCCGCCAGATGAGCGGCAGGATGAAGAGAAGGCCGATCATCGCCCTGATAAAGACCAGCTGGAAGGCGGGATAGGTGACACCCTGCGCCTTGACGAGCGCGGTCATTCCACCCGCAACAAGGGTCATGTCCAGCAACAGCCAGCCGATGCCCGCGCGCGTATCCGTGTCGCGCGGGTTTTCCTGTTCTTCGCTTTGGGTGTCGCCATTCACGCCGGCTGCACAAGATTGGCCATGAGGCGGAAGGCGCCCGGCACAAGCTTGTCCATCTGGTGATGCAGCACGAGGCTGGTATGGGTGTGCCGGCCCCTGCCGATGACGCCCGAGACCAGCGCGCCCTTGAGCGGCTGTTCATCGACATCGTGCATGGCGAGCAGCGGTTCGTAGACATCATCCCAGCGCGAGGCGAAATAAAGCCCGCGCTCCTTGTCCCAGCCGGTCCAGTCGGCGGTGTCGATCGCGTTGGGGCCGGCAAGCAGCGGATGATCGGGCAGCAGAACCGTCACCTCCGCCTTTGGGTCGGTCACCCGCCAGCGCAGGGAAGGCTTGCCGATTTCAAGCCGCCGAACGGGTGTCGTCTCCGGGTCCCAGCCATCCGTGGGGCGATGATAGAGCGTCACCAGATGACCGCCGTCTTCGACGAAACGATGAAGTTTCTCCGTGGCGGCGGCGAGATCCCGGCGAATGCCGAAGGCGAATATGCCGATAACGATGGTGGTGAAGGAGGAGAGATCGCCGCCGAGCGCCTGCGCATCGAGTTCGGTAACATCGAGACCCATGCGCGAAAGCCAGAGGCCAACCCTGTCGGCGCCGCCGCCGACATAACCGACGCGCGCTCCCTCGGGCAGTTTGAGGTCCAGCGACAGGATTTTAAGGGCGGAAGGTGCCAGAAACCTTGCCCTTCCGATATGCGGATATGCGATGGGGGTGATCTGGAAGGCCGGCTGCGAGCCGACAGTTGCCTCGATCTG
Source organism: Agrobacterium fabrum (assembly GCA_003241215.1). Classification (GTDB taxonomy): domain Bacteria; phylum Pseudomonadota; class Alphaproteobacteria; order Rhizobiales; family Rhizobiaceae; genus Agrobacterium; species Agrobacterium fabrum_A. The sequence continues at coordinate 3,230 of QFOL01000031.1, read as the reverse complement.
CGCAAGGCCCGGCACAACGTCGCCCCTGTGTTCGGCCACCCAAGCGCCGCCGTTCTTGTGCACGCTCCAGCCACCCGCTCCCCTGAAAGACAGCGGTGCATCGGCACCCTTAATCTGCACCTGAAACCCATGGGTGTCCCGCCCCTGTCCAAGCGGCGCCAGAAGTGCGTCGGGCGAAATCGTCAGCGATTGCGCGGGTGTGACGAAAAACGGCTCCTCCAGATCGAATGCGGATGAAACATCCCGCCCGCCAATCCTTGCGGAAATGCGCACCGAGGCGTGACCATTGCCGCCCGATGCTTTCCAGTCCGGCTGGTAAAGCCCGGAAACCGCAGCATCCAGGTCGGCGAATAGCGAAAAGGCGAAGGTCTCGCCACGCGATTGAATGGATGATGAAACACCTGACGGGAGGACCGGGGTCACCTCCACGTCAAATCCGGACGCCTTGCCGGAGAGCTCCACGGAAAGAAGCGATGTCCCGCCCGGAGCGATTTCCGCGGGATCGGCATAAGCACGCCCGAAAAGATCGAGCGCCGTCAGGATCGCGGCATCAACCTGCGCCCGTTTGCGTGCGATACGATGCCCGTGCAGGTTCCTGAAATCCGCAGCTGCGGCTTCATCGACCTTCTCCAGGAGGCTCGCCGCCTTGAGAAGCGGTGGCGTAATCCGCTGCGGATCGGGAAAGGTCGAGATCGCTTCGCCGATGGCCCGCTCCGCCTCAACCAGCGCCGCCGCCAATCCGGCGTCCAGTCCGGGGAAAACGGCAAGATCGGCAAGCGAGGACGGCAGGTCGTCAAGGATCGAGTTTTCATCCTTGATGGCACCGCTGGAGAGTTCGAGATGCAGCGGCCATATCTCCTGCGCCCGCTTTGGCCAGTGGCCCATTCCCTGCGAGGCATGGTAATAACGCGACCACTCGCCGATGCGGTCATATTCCGCACCGGTCGCCTGCTCCTTGCCAGCCGCATTGATGGTCAGCGTCGTTTCCGGCGGCGGCACCTCGTCATCATAGGTATCGCCACCGCCCGACCACGCCGGAAGATAAAACTTCGCCACCTGCCACGGCTCCAGCCCTTCGGCGAAATGCTCAGGATAGGCGGCAGGATCGGCCGCCAGCGAGATCGCGCTTTTCGCTGCGCGCGTCATGGCGCGATGGTGGCCGTGCTGTCCCGGTACGTCGAGAAATGTCGGGATGACGATATCGGGCCGCTCCCTGCGATAGGCGCGCACCAGCCTTTCGACGATACGCTGCTGCCCCCAGCGGCCGAAGGTCTGGTCACCGTCTTTGGAAAAACCGAAGTCGTGGATGATATCCGCCGGGCCATGGCCGAGCCAGCTGATATCAGCATCGATCACGCGCGCGGCCTCCTCCAGCTCACGCGAACGGATGACGCCAAGCGCGCCCAGCCGTTCCGGACCCAGCGCATTCTGTCCGCCCTCGCCGCGCGTCGAGCAGGCAATGATGGTGCGCATGCCGAGCGCCATGCGGAAATAGGCGAGAAGGCCGTTCTGCTCATCATCCGGATGCGCGCCGGTATGCATGACTGTGACGGTGGACTTCAGTGCGCTCAGCCTGCGATGAAGGCGAACGAGCCAGGGATCGGCCATCTGCCGTTCGATGCGCTCGCGGGGGGTAAGCATGGGTGGTCTCCTCCAATATTCAGCCGGGCGCCTGTGCTGCGGCCCCCGGGGACGTCTCGAGTTTTGGCGTGACGATGTCGAACAGCGGCAAGGCGGCAGCACCGAGCGCCGCGGTCAGCTGTCCGGATTTGCCGTGCATGACGCGCGGCAGTTCCCGCTGCCGCCGGCTTGCGACCGAGGTCGGCAGATGCCCCATGCGCTGAATGATCTCGCTGATGATGGCCTCGGGCAGCGCACCGCCAAGAATGACCGTCTGTGGATCGAGAATGTTTTCCAGCATGGCAACCATCGGCGCCAGATGGGCCGCAGCCTCGTCGATCCACTCCGTCACCGTCGGATTGCCGGCCTTGAACAGGGCTTCAAGATCGTCAAGCTCCGTATCCGCAACGCCGGCGCAGACGAGCTTTTCCTTCAGCACGTAAAGGGACGCATAGGCCTCCAGGCAGCCGCGCTGGCCGCAGGAGGGGCAAGGCCGCCCACCCGGCGAAACGGTCACATGGCCAATTTCACCGGCGTTTCCGAATGCGCCGCGATAGGGCGAGCCATCCTGGATGATGCCGAGACCGATACCCACGCCGAAATAGACCATGCAGAAATTCGGGATCGTCAGCCCCGCGCCGAACAGGCGTTCGCCAACGGCGGCCGCCGTCGCATCGTTTTCCACCACCACCTGTTGCCCGCAGGCCTCGCTCAGCATCTGCCGGGCATCGATACCCACCCAGCCGGAAAGCGTCGTCGGCCCGACGGAGGTCATGCCGTCGATTTCAAACGGGCCGGGCATGACGACACCGGTGCCGAGCAACCGGCGCCCGACATTTTTCGCCACCTCGGCATGTTCCACCGCAAAGGTCTTGAGGATGGCTTCCGGGGTCGTATCCTTGAGGGGCGTAACACGCTGCGTGCGCAGAACGCCGGCCAGATCGAGACCGACGGTGACCATGTGGTCTGCCGCGATCTCAACGCCGATCGTCGCGCCGCCATCGGGATTGACGGCGAACTGGATGGGCGGCTGGCCCCTGCCGGTACGGCGACGGCCGAGTTCCTTCAGCAATTCCTCGCCCATCAGCTCATCGACGATATTGGCCACCGCCTGCGGGGTGAGATGGGTGATCTTGGCGATCTGGGCGCGGCCGAGCGAACCGTGACGCCGGACGATGTCGAGGACGACTCGCCTGTTGTGCTCGCGGCTCCGCTCAGGATTTTTTCCGATCGCTACGGGATAGGCTTCTACCGTGTGCATCGTCATCTCTTCAACTTCCCGTCTGTGGAAAATTCATAACGTCGAATGGAGGTTAAGCGCAATATATTAATTCAAGTAAATTATCTTATTGACAAATGCGCGCCTTCAGAGAACCGTAGAGAGCGACCGGGGGTCAGGCTTGTCTGGCAGCGGAAGAGGAAACTTCGCTACCGGCAAATCGATGAGCACGCGCGAAAGCGCGGATAAAGGGAACGATCGCTCCGTATCCGGAAGACCGGACGGAGGAAATGGAGGCTTACATGCGCAGGGCAACTCTGTTCGCCGGCTTGGTTGCCGGTTTCAGCACATTTGCATTCAACGCCGCGCAGGCGGTTGAAATCGAATATTG
>QFOL01000285.1 GCA_003241215.1 Agrobacterium fabrum | reverse complement strand
CTCTTCGGCGCGGCGCTGCTGCTCGATACGCGGATTCATGTAAAGGAATTGCCAGGCGAGGACGATGACAACCGAAAGGGCTATCGCGATGAAGTAATTACGGTTCTTTTCCATCATTCTTTCCTGGAGCGGGTCTCCTGGGACCGTTTCGGTTTCGCCGTTCCTTCAATTCGCTCGCCAAGGAGAGACTGAAGTTTCGGGAAGGCCGCATCGAGCACGTCCCTGCGGGCGACAATCACATAGTCATGACCGGGCTTCATTGCGAATCCGGCAGAAAGCCTGACGGCTTCCTTGAGACGGCGGCGCATGCGATTTCGCTCGACCGCGTTGCCTTGTCTTTTCGTTACGGTAAAACCGACGCGAGGCTCGGTTTCCGGGGCTTTCCGGTCAAGCACTTCCAGAAGAAACGTGCTCCCCCGCCGTTTTTCCCCCGCCTGAACGGCAAGGAAATCCGACCGGTTTTTAAGCCGGCCGGGCAGTTTTTTCGTCTCGCTCATGTGCCGGCGACTTTCACCGGGTCACAGAGGCGGCAATTAAGCCGAAAGACGAGCGCGGCCGCGCGCACGGCGGGCTGCGAGAACCTTGCGGCCGCCAGCGGTAGCCATGCGGGCACGGAAGCCATGACGACGCTTGCGGACAAGCTTGGACGGTTGGTAAGTACGCTTCGACATTTATTTAATACCGCGGTGTGCGGCCCTTCTTGAATTTGCAACTATTTGCAAGAGCGTTTCGTTTTTTGCACGGCTAACCCCGCCTGGGCGAGCTTTCAATGGCCGAGCGTGCGCGGCTTATAAGGGCATAGGCCGAGCAAAGTCAATTGCCGAAGGGGTTTTCGCACTTCACCTTTTGCGGAAAAGCTCATGAAATTCGTTTCTCTGACGGGCGCAGCCGGCGCATTTCCAAGCGCAATCGATAAAATCCGAAATTCTTTCTTAATGCGGCATTGATAAATCTTGTTACGCGAAAGTTATGCCAGCTTCCCATTTTCATCGCGCGGCTGGTTTTTGTTGGGGGAACGAAGTTGAGAATTCGCGGTCGTATCAATCTACTTGTCGGGCTGATGAGCCTCGTGGCCTGTACCATAGGCGGGCTGTCCATCTATGCGATCAACGAATTCTGGGTTCGTTCGCATCATTTCGAGGAAACGGCGGAAAGGGCCTACAAGGGCGAGGCGCTCAACCGTCTGGTGACCGCAGTCGTCATGGAGGCGCGCGGGGTCTATGCGGCAGCCGATGTGGCCGCAGCCGCGCCCTTTGCCGACGGTATGGTGAAAAACCTCGATGCCATGGAAAAGCTCATTGCCGGCTGGGCGCCGCTCGTGCCTGCGGAGCAACAGGCGAGTTTCGACAAGCTTGTCGGCCGCTCGAAGGAGTTCCGGACCTTCCGTCTGGAAACCGTCCGGCTGGCGAAGGAAAGCGGGCCGCAGGCAGCGAGCCAGCAGGGCAACAACGAGGCGAACCGCGCCAACCGCAAGGCCTATCAGGCCGAGATCGACAGCATCGTGAAAAACGACCTTGCCGAACTGGACGTCGTTAAGACGGGCGTCGATTCTTTCAGTACCGCCATATTCTGGGCGATCGTTGCGGTAACGATTGCAGGCGTCGGCGCGGGAGCCGCGTTCGGCCTCTACATCGGCGCGCGGCAGCTCAGCGCGCCCATCCGCAGGGTTTCGCAAGTGATGAATGCCGTGGCCGATGGAAATCTGGATGCGGAAGTCCCTTATCTCGGACGCAACGATGAGATCGGCGAAATGGCTTCGGCCGTCGAGGTCTTCAAGAAGAACGGCCGCGAGGTGCGCCGCATGAATGCGCAGGAGACCGCCATGCGGGCCAAGAGCGATGACCTGCAGGCCGGCATGGCCGTTGTCGTCGACGCCGCCGCCCAGGGCGATTTCAGCCGCCGCATCAACAAGGATTACGGCGACGATAATCTCAATCGCTTTGCCGCATCCATCAATGCCCTGCTCACCGGGGTCGATAACGGCGTCTCCGAAACCAGCCGCGTTATCGAAGGCCTGGCGCGGGGCGATCTGACGGAGAGGATGGATGGCGAGTTCCGCGGCGTGTTCGCCGAACTTCAGGGGAACGTCAACGAGACGCTGACCAAGCTGCGCGAGACGATGCGCGAGGTGCGCGGCAGCACGGAGGGCATCAGCGGCAACGCCAACGAATTGCGCTCGGCGGCCGACGACCTGTCGAAGCGCACGGAACAGCAGGCGGCGGCGCTGGAGGAAACTTCGGCCGCCCTGGACGAGATCACTGCCGTTGTTCGCAACTCCACCGATCGCGCGCAGGAAGCCAGCGCCATGGTCGCCGAGACCAAGCAGAAGACGGAAGAATCCGCCAGTGTCGTGCGCGACGCCGTCTCCGCCATGGATCGCATCGAACATGCCTCGCGCGAAATCAGTCAGATCATCAATGTCATTGACGAGATCGCCTTCCAGACAAACCTTCTGGCACTGAATGCCGGGGTGGAAGCTGCCCGTGCGGGCGAGGCGGGCAAGGGCTTCGCCGTTGTCGCGCAGGAAGTGCGGGAACTGGCGCAAAGGTCCGCGACCGCTGCCAAGGACATCAAGGCGCTGATTACCAAATCCGGTGAAGAGGTCGGGCGCGGGGTGTCGCTGGTGCAGAGAACAGGTAGTGCATTGGGCGAGATCGAAACCCGTGTTCTCGCCATCAACGAGCACATCCATTCGATCGCCACGGCCGCCAGGGAACAGTCCACCGGCCTGCATGAGGTGAATACCGCCATCAACCAGATGGATCAGGTGACACAGCGCAACGCCGCCATGGTGGAGGAGACCTCGGCCGCGACCCACAAGCTGAGCGGCGAGGCGGACCATCTCGTGACGCTGCTGGGGCGCTTCAATGTCGGCGCCGAGACTGGACAGCGCAGCCATCGTATCGAGCAGCCCCTGAGGCCGATGACGGTCTCCACCGGGCCGGTGGCGGTCTCCGGCAGGACGCCGGCGGTGGCGTCTCCGGCCCGCAAATTGATGAACAGCGTCAGCCGCGCCCTCAATGCCCAGCCCGCCGCTGCATCGGCGCAGGGCGACTGGCAGGAGTTCTAAGCGGCCTCTGCTTCAAACCGGCTTACCTTTTAACGCCGCCCCTGCCGGGCGGCGTTTGTTTTTTCGACGATGAAAACGTTTGTTTTGCAGTGCATTGGAAAAATATCCATTAGGTCCTATTATCGTTATTGCATATAAACCGAGCCGTTTCATGCAAGCGGCGGCACGCATACAGGATCATGGCCCGGTGTTTTCTAAAGGCGTAGACAGCTTGGACCGCACGCAAGACGATCCGGTGCATTGCATGCCGGGATTGACCGCCGGTCTTTCTGGCCGGCTGCTGCTGCTGACTGTCATTTTCGTAATGATCGCGGAAGTGCTGATCTTCGTGCCTTCCGTCGCCAATATGCGTCTTTCATGGCTGCGCGACCGTCTGAATACGGCCGCCGCCGCCGGTGCCGTCATTGACGGTCTGCAGGCCGAACTGCCGCGAAACGTACAGAACGACACGCTGATGGCGACGGGGGCGAAACTTATCGCGCTGCGCAAGGACGGCACCTCGCGCCTGCTCGCCGTGGCGGAAACACCGCCTGGTGTCGATGAGCAATATGATCTTTCCGATGTTTCGCAGCTGGCGGCGGTGCGTGATGCCTTTTCCACCCTGCTGTTCGGCGGCAACCGCGTCATCCGCGTTTTCGATGTGGTCGGAGACAGCGACACCATCATTGAGCTGGTGATCGGCGAAAACAAGCTGCGGGCGGCGATGCTTGCCTATGCCCGCAACGTTTTCCTCATCTCCATCATCCTGTCGCTGATAACGGCCGGCCTGATCTTCATCTCCATCAACCGCATCATGATCCGGCCGATACGCCGGCTGACGCTCGGCATGCAGAACTTCTCCGAGGATCCTGGCAATCCCGAGCGGATTTTTGTGCCAGAGGAGGGAACCGACGAACTGGCGGTTGCGGGCCGCCACCTCGCCGACATGCAGGCCGAGCTGCAGAAGACCCTGCGTCAGCAGAAGAACCTCGTGGACCTTGGCCTTGCCGTATCGAAGATCAATCATGACATGCGCAACATCCTGTCGTCCGCGCAGCTCATGTCGGACCGGCTTGTGGATGCCAAGGATCCCATGGTCAGGAGTTTCGCGCCGAAACTGCTGCGCACCATCGACCGCGCCGTGGCCTATACGGGCGAGGTTCTGGCCTATGGCCAGGCGACCGAAGGCGCGCCGAAACGCAAGATGGTGCAGTTGAGCCTGCTGGTGCGCGATGTGCGCGATATTCTGGCGCTCGACCCGGACGGCGGCATCGAGTTTCAGGACAGCGTGCCCCCGGACCTCACGATCGATGCGGATTCCGAACAGCTCTTCCGGGTCATCCACAATCTCTGTCGCAACGCCGTTCAGGCGCTGCAATCCGATACGGTGGGTACCGCGTCCCGGCATCTTTCCATTTCGGCGCAGAGGGCCGGCAGCGTCGTCAGCATCGTCATCGACGACAACGGGCCGGGAATGCCGCGCAAGGCCAGGGAGAACCTGTTTTCCGCCTTCAGGGGATCGGCCCGCTCGGGCGGCACCGGTCTCGGGCTGGCCATTGCCCGCGAACTCGTGCTTGCCCATGGCGGCACGATCGCACTTGTCGAAAAGCCCGGCCCCGGCACGCAGTTCCGCATCGAAATCGCCGACCGCGCCACCCCGGTACAGGCGGCGAGAACCGCCTGAAAAACCCGCGCTGCGGCGCCCCCGGGCAATCATTCTGCGCGCCGGAATGGGCGCGGTATCAGGTCCGTGGAAAATGACCCTCATGGAATATTTAATATAATCAATATGATACGTGAATTGCTGCGGAAAAATGACAATTTCGGAGCGAAATCGCTTGCATTCGGAATAAGGACGTTTTAGAGGATCGCCACGCCACCGGAAACGACCGGAACGGCACGCACCCGTAGCTCAGCTGGATAGAGCACCAGACTACGAATCTGGGGGTCA
>QFOL01000284.1 GCA_003241215.1 Agrobacterium fabrum | reverse complement strand
CCAGCTGATGGGCGGGATAAACAGGAAAGTGCCGGAAAAGTCAAGGCAGCGTTGGTTTCCGCCCGACAAAGCCTGCATTTCATCTTTGCGTGATCGGTCATAGGTCGCGATTGGCGGTGCTTGAACGACGCCATTCCGCTTCCTATACCTTTGTCATGAAACGTCGAAACTTCTTTCGTTTTTCCGCTCTTGGCCTGCTCGCTCTGGCGGGCGGCGGCCTTTATGCCCGTCGTTCGAGCGCCAGCGCCTATTATAGCGGCCCGATCTCCGATCATTTCGACGGGGTGCGCTTCTTCAATCCCGGCGGCACGCCGCCCGGCAATTTCATGGGCCTGCTGAAATGGCGCTTCAATGGCGAGCGCGCCACCTGGCCGGAAAACTATCCGAGCCCCTTTCCCTTCGCAAAACCGGAAGCCCGGATCGAAGGCGTGGACATGCGCGTTACCTTCGTCGGCCATGCCTCGTTTCTCATCCAGACGGCGGGTCTGAATATTCTCATCGATCCGGTGTGGTCGCAGCGTACCAGTCCGTTCAGCTTCGCCGGTCCCAAGCGGGTCAATCCGCCTGGCATCCGTTTTGAGGATTTGCCGCCCATCGATCTGGTGCTGGTGACGCATAATCATTACGACCATCTCGATATTGAGACGCTGAAGCGCCTGCATGTGGCGCATAAGCCGCTTTTCATCACACCGCTTGGCAATGACGCTATCATCCGCACCGGGGTCGAGGCGGCACGTATCGAGGTGGGCGACTGGGGCGATGTGGTGGAGACAGGTTCGGTGAAAATTCATTTCGAGCCATGCCATCACTGGTCGGCCCGCGGTCTGAACGACCGAAGCATGGCGTTATGGGCTGCCTTTGTCATCGAAACGCCAGGCGGTAAAATCTACCATATTGGTGATACCGGCTTTCATGATGGCCTCAACTATCACGCCGCACGCAAGAAGCACGGCGATTTCCGCCTCGCGAACCTGCCTTTCGGCGCTTACGAGCCGCGCTGGTTCATGAAGGGCCAGCACCAGAACCCGGCAGAAGCCGTGGAAGGCATGAAGCTTTGCGGCGCGGCGCATGTTTGCGGCCATCACTGGGGCACGGTGCAGCTGACCGATGAGGCCGTTGATGCGCCGCTTACGGCCCTCAAGGCAGCATTGACGGGGCAGGGGGTGGATGAGAGCCGTTTCCGGCCGATGCGCCCCGGCGAGGTTTTCGACGTGCCTTCCGCCTGATCGCTGCCCCGTTTGCGCCGTAACAGTCTGGTAATTTGCCGGCCTTTCCGCCATATAGGGCGAAAGCGCGGGGAAATCCCCTATGCAATCCGATTTTCAGACAGTTTTCAGGTTTAGGGCAATGGCGGATACGGTCGAATTTGCGAAGATGAACGGGCTTGGCAACAAGATCCTCGTTATCGACATGCGCGGCCGCAAGGATATGGTCACGCCTGAAGCCGCGATTGCGCTGAACGCCGATCCTTCGACCCAGTTCGACCAGATCATGGCCATCCACGATCCGCGTGTCAGTGGCACGGATGCCTTTATCGATATTCTCAATTGCGATGGTACGAAGGCGCAGGCTTGTGGCAATGGCACACGCTGCGTGGTGCAGGCCCTGTCTTCCGAAACCGGCAAGACCAGCTTCACCTTCCAGACGGTGGCGGGCATCCTCAATGCCGTCGAACATGAAGACGGCATGATTTCCGTCGATATGGGCCTACCGCATTTCCGCTGGAACGACATTCCGCTTTCGGAGGAGTTCCATGATACCAGCCGCATCGAATTGCAGATCGGGCCGATCGACGCCCCGATCCTGCATTCGCCCGCTGTCATGTCCATGGGCAATCCGCATGCTATCTTCTGGGTGGATCGCGATCCGATGGAGTTCGATCTCGAACGTTTCGGGCCGCTGCTCGAGAACCATCCGATGTTTCCGGAAAAGGCCAATATCACACTGGCGCAGGTGATTTCCGACAGCGCGCTGCGTACCCGCACCTGGGAACGGGGCGCTGGATTGACACTCGCCTGCGGTTCGGCCGCCTGCGCTTCAGCGGTTTCTGCGGCACGCACGGGCCGCACCGGCAGAAAGGTCACAATCGATGTCGCCTCCAGCCCCATCCGTGTGCCGCTGACCATCGATTGGCGCGAGGACAACCACGTCATCATGACCGGCCCGGCCGAATGGGAATGGTCCGGTTCCGTCGATCCCGTAACCGGCGCGTGGTCGCGGGATGTTGTGGCGGAGCAGGGGGCCGTATGAGCGGCGTCGAGGTCATAACCTTCGGCTGTCGTCTCAACACCTATGAATCGGAAGTGATGCGGGCGGAGGCCGAAAAGGCCGGGCTCAACAACGCCGTGCTGGTCAATACCTGTGCGGTGACGGGCGAGGCGGTGCGCCAGGCGCGCCAGGCCATCCGCCGGGCACGGCGCGACAATCCGCATGCGCGCATCATCGTTACCGGCTGCGCCGCCCAGACCGAGAAGCAGACTTTTGCCGAAATGCCGGAGGTTGATGCGGTGCTGGGCAATGAGGAGAAGCTGAAAAGTGCCTCCTATCGCGCGCTGCCGGATTTCGGCGTCTCGGCGGAAGAAAAGCTGCGTGTCAACGACATCATGAGCATCAAGGCTACCGCGCCGCAGATGGTGAAGCACATAGACGGGCATGTGCGCGCCTTCATTCAGGTGCAGAACGGCTGCGATCATCGCTGTACCTTCTGCATCATTCCTTATGGGCGCGGCAATTCCCGCTCCGTGCCGATGGGTGCGGTGGTGGATCAGGCGCGCAGGCTGACGGAAAGCGGTTATCGCGAAATCGTGCTGACCGGGGTGGACGCCACGAGTTACGGCGCGGACCTGCCCGGTGAACCTTCCCTCGGTTACCTCGCCAAGACCTTGCTGAAGCAGGTGCCGGACATCCTGCGTTTGCGGCTCTCCTCCATCGACAGTATCGAGGCCGACCATCATCTCATGGATCTGATTGCCGATGAGCCGCGTTTCATGCCGCATCTGCACCTGTCCCTCCAGCATGGCGACGACATGATCCTCAAACGCATGAAACGCCGCCATTTGCGGGCAGATGCCATTCGCTTCTGTCACGAGGTGCGGTCGCTGCGGCCGGATATCGCCTTCGGTGCGGATATGATCGCCGGTTTTCCGACCGAGACGGAAGACATGTTTGAAAACGCTGCGACGCTTGCGGAAGAATGCGGCATTTCCAGCCTGCATGTGTTTCCTTACAGCCCGCGCGCCGGCACGCCGGCGGCCCGCATGCCGCAGCTCGACCGGGCGCTGGTGAAGGAGCGTGCGGCGAGGCTTCGGGAGCGCGGCGAGGCGCTGAAGCTTGCGCATCTGCGAGGCATGGTCGGTTCGGAGCAGACGATCCTCGTTGAAAACAACGGTTTTGCCCATACCGACAATTTCACGCTGGTGGAAGCGCCTGATCTTCTCCCGCGCACTCTTGCGCAGGTTGCGATTACCGGCCACAACGGCAAACATCTGAACATGAAGCTTCTGGCGGCAAATGTGGCCTGAGGCGGCACAAGAGAAAAGACACGGGAACGACCATGGCCCTCGGCTTCATCAAAAAAGTCTTTTCGTTCGGCAAGGACAAGGCCGAAACGGAAGAACGGCCGCAAGAGGACGCCGCGCCTGAGCGCGGCAATGAAAACGCCTCCTTCGAAGCGGCGCTGAGCGACGCCGAAGCGCATGGCCCTGTCGACAAGGACCCGGTTTCCGAACTGGAGATGGAGACGGCCGGCGGGCCGGCCCCGGACGAGGTCCCTTCCGACGATGACGAGGAAGAGGACGCACCGCTTCTGCCCGGTGCAGAGCTCTCCGGCGATATGGGCGTGGTGCCGCTGTCATTGCTACAGGCGGAAGCCGCCGCCGAAGAGCAGGATGAAGCCTTGCCGGAAGCCGTGGATGTCGTGCTGGATGCGGATGCGATGGATGCGCTGCTCGACGAGGCGGAAGCCGCGACCGCCGCCGAGCCCTCCGCTATATCGCCAGCTCTACCAAAGGGTTTTTCGTCCGCCAGTGAGCGGCAGGAGCCTGCGCCTGCCGTACCGCAGGTAAAACTGACATGGTTTCAGCGCCTGCGCGCCGGGCTTGCCCGCACGTCGTCGCAGCTGACCACGCAGATTTCGGCGCTTTTCACCAAGCGCAAGCTGGATGAGGACACGCTCGACGAGCTGGAGGATCTTCTTATCCAGTCGGATCTCGGCGTTGAGACCGCCATGCGCATCACTGGCGCCCTGTCTTCCGAGCGTTACGGCAAGGATGTGAGCGGCGAGGATGTGGCGCGCATCATGGCCGGCGAGATCACCAAGGTCCTGAAGCCTGTGGCCAAACCGCTGGAGCTTGATCTTTCACACAAGCCGCATGTCATTCTCGTTGTCGGCGTGAACGGTACGGGCAAGACGACGACCATCGGCAAGCTTGCCGCCAAGCTTTCCGGCTCCGGCCTCAAGGTGATGCTGGCGGCTGGCGATACGTTCCGCGCGGCGGCCATCGAGCAGCTCAAGATCTGGGCGGACCGCACCGGGTCGCAATTCATCGGCACCAAGCTCGGAGCGGATGCCTCGGGTCTGGCCTATGACGCCTATGAGCAGGCGCGGGCGCAGAAAAGCGACGTTCTCATCATCGATACGGCCGGTCGCCTGCAGAACAAGACGGAGCTGATGGCGGAGCTGGAAAAGATCGTACGCGTGCTCGGCAAGCTCGATCCGGATGCGCCGCACACCGTGCTGCAGACACTGGATGCGACGACGGGGCAGAACGCCATGAACCAGGTGGAGATATTCCGCAATGTCGCGGGCGTTTCGGGCCTGATTATGACAAAATTGGATGGCACGGCGCGGGGCGGTATCCTCGTCGCCATCGCTGCCAAACACAAGCTGCCGGTCTATTTCATCGGCGTGGGTGAAGGTGTTGATGATCTGGAGCCCTTCGAGGCGGAAGATTTCGCCAAGGCCATTGCCAAGGAAAGCGAAAAGATGGTGGCGGAAATCAGCCCGCTCCTGAAATTCGTGCTTGAGCTTGGCCCGCTCGTCGTTTTCTTTTTCGCCAATTCCCGCGGTGAATGGCTTGCTACCACTTTTCCGGTTCTGACAGAGTTTGGTGGCCCGATCTTCATCGCCACCGGCCTGTTCATGATCGCAACGGCGATTGCGCTCTCCGTTTCCTGGGTGCTGACGCGCAAGCTGCCGATCATGCCGCTTATTTCAGGCATCGTCGTCTTCGTGTTCGGCGCTCTGACCTTGTGGTTGCAGAACGACACTTTCATCAAGATGAAGCCGACCATCGTCAACACGCTGTTTGGCGTTATTCTGCTGGGCGGCCTGTTCTTCGGCCAATCGCTGCTCGGTTACGTCTTCAATTCCGCCTTCAAGCTCACGGATGAGGGCTGGCGCAAGCTGACGCTGCGCTGGGGCATCTTTTTCCTCTTTCTGGCGGTACTGAACGAGGTTGTCTGGCGCATGTTCTCTACAGACACCTGGGTAGCCTTCAAGGTCTGGGGCACCATGCCGATCACCATCATCTTCACCATGGCGCAGATGCCGCTTGTGATGCGCCATTCTGTCGAGCCGCTTGGCAAGGAC
>QFOL01000283.1 GCA_003241215.1 Agrobacterium fabrum | reverse complement strand
AATTAGTGTATTGAAAGGAAATTAATTCAGGAGGGTAGACGCATTGGATCGCCTAGACCGTAAGATTTTGCGCATTCTGCAAGAGGATTCCACGCTGGCCGTTGCCGATCTGGCGAAAAAGGTCGGCCTTTCCACGACGCCCTGTTGGCGGCGTATCCAGAAGATGGAAGAAGACGGCGTCATCCGCCGGCGTGTGGCGCTGCTCGATCCGGTCAAGGTCAACACCAAGGTCACGGTTTTCGTCTCCATCCGCACTGCGTCCCATTCCATCGAATGGCTGAAGCGTTTCTCCGAGGTGGTTTCCGAGTTTCCGGAAGTCGTCGAATTTTACCGCATGAGCGGTGACGTCGATTATCTGCTGCGCGTCGTCGTGCCTGACATTGCGGCCTATGACGCCTTCTACAAGCGCATGATAGCCAAGATCGAAATTCGCGACGTGTCCTCCGCCTTCGCGATGGAGCAGATCAAATATACGACGGAACTGCCGCTCGATTACATGCTGCTGGACAATCCGAAATCCGGCGAGGAGTGATCCGCCGCCGGTCAGTTTTTCGACCAGTGCCCTTTCCGGTTGCCGGGGAGGGCATTTTCATTTGCGGGTCGTTTTTCCCGTCGATCTGGCCCGCCAAGGGCTGATCCAGCCGGAAGGGCCATCCGGTAGCCGTCGCCGGGGCGCGACAATTCTATTCCGCCCATGGTGGCAAATTCGCACATTCAATTCTCCCGGCGCTGTCTCCGCGCAAACTGCGATTTTGATAAAATCTCTCGAATATCTACGCTTTTACTGTCGAAGGATGGAATAGCGAGGGATATCCATATGCTGACACGACGCGGAACATTGGGACTGATTGCAGGTGCGACCGGGGCGGCGTTTTTGCCGCATATCCGGCGGGCGAATGCCGCAACCACCACATTGCGGATTGGCTGGCAGAAGAATGGCGTGATAGCGCTCGCAAAAAGTCAGGGCGCGCTCGAAGCGCTGCTGAAGGATCGCGGCATCGAGGTCAAATGGTCGGAATTCTCCTCCGGGCCGCCGCTTCTCGAGGCGCTGGGTGCCGGCGCGCTGGATATCGGCCCGACCGGCGATGTGCCGCCGCTTTTTGCGCAGGCCGCCGGCGGCAATCTACGTTATGTGGGCACTTACAAAGCGGCGGCCGGCGGATCGGCCATCCTTGTGCAGAAGGATTCGCCGCTGAAGACGCTGGAAGACCTGAAAGGCAGAAAGGTCGCCTTCAAGCGCGGCTCCAGCGCGCATAATGTCACCGTCAAGGCGTTGCGAAAGGCAGGTTTGACCTTGAACGACATTACGCCGGTCGATCTTGCCCCGCCGGATGCGGCCGCCGCCTTCCGCAGCGGCAGCATCGATGCCTGGTCGATCTGGGATCCCTATTTCGCCGTGGCGGAAAAAGAGCCGACGACGCGGGTTCTCGCGACCGCCGACGGCATCGTCGATCCGTGGAGCTACTTTTTGGCCAATGGCGACTTCGTCGAAAGCAATCCCGATCTCGTGCCGTTGATCCTCAAGGAACTGGCGAATGTGGGTGCGAAAGCGCAGGCCAATATCGATGCAACGGCAAAGTCGCTGGCGTCGATCACCGGCGTTCCCGAGGATGTCACCAGGGTTTCGCTGACGCGACCGGGCGCCGATCTCGGGCGGGTTTCGCTGGTTCCGGATGAGGCCATCGCCTATCAGCAGGCGCTTGCGGATGAGTTCTACGATCTGAAGATCGTGCCGAAGAAACTCAAGGTGGCGGATATCGTCTGGCGGCCGAAGGCGAGCTGAGCAGGCCGGAAAAGGTGAGTCTCTTCAATCTGCTGGCGGGTGTTGCTGAGAGGTTGATTCAGCAATGTTCCTTAAATGCAGGGCGAGCATGTCCCGCTTGTTTCTTCTCCCCCGCAGGGGAGAAGTCCGCGGCAGCGGGATGAGGGGGCAAGGTTAGAGATAGATTGAGAGCTTGCCCCCTCATCCGACCCTTCGGGCCACCTTCTCCCCGGCGGGGAGAAGAAATCTGCCACTATGTTAGGGCATCAGCCCTTGAGCTTGGCAATCACCAGATGGCCGGGTGTCGGATTGCCGTCCTGCATGCGCACATTGATGTCGGTCACTTCGAGAATCTCGAAACCGGTCGCGGCCAGTCTTTCTCGGACATAGGTTTCCGCATGGGCGAAACGCTGGTGCGGGCCGACCATATAGGGGCGTCCGGCCAGGGTTTCTTCGGGCAGGGTTTCCGACGAGAAGATCAGCAGGCCGCCGGCATTGAGGTTTTCGGCTGCGCCGAAAAACAGCGGCTCCAGCGCGCCGAGATAGGGCAGCACATCGGTGGCGGTGATGATGTCGAAAGGCTCGTCGTCATTATCCTCGAGAAAATCCTCGGCTTCGGCGACGTAAAGCGTCTCGTAGAGGTCCTTTTCATGGGCGATCTCGACCATGTTTTCGGAAATGTCGATGCCGGTGATATCGTCGGCCATGTCGCGCAGCGCTTCGCCTGTCAGGCCGGTGCCGCAGCCGAGATCGAGCAGGCGCTTGAAGGGGCCGAGGTTGAGCGTCTGCAGCCGCTGGCGCACCATCATCGGCACGGCGTAACCGAGCTGTTCGACAAGAATATCCTCGAAAGCTTCGGCATGCTGGTCGAACAGGGTTTCGACATAGGCGTCGGGCGCCTTCGGCGGGGTTTCGCCCCGGCCCATGGCGGCGATGCGCACGGCCGCTCCGCCGTGATCGTCCGGATCGATGGCCAGAACCTCTTCATAGGCCTTCACCGCCGCGTCCACATCGCCGGCTTTTTCAAGCGCCAGCGCGCGGTTATAGGCCTCGGCAAGCGCCTCTTCGTCGATTTTCTGGTTCTTCGTCATCGTGCCTTATCCGTCAGCATCTTCAGTTGAGGTTTGCTGTAAGCCGCATCGGGGACGGGCGCAATGTTTATGTGGCGCGATGGCTCAGTGGATGATGAACTCCCCTTTGAGCGAGCGCCATTCCTGCGCTGAGATTACCTGCCGGTGCACGTAGCGGACGGAATGCAGCGGACCGTCGAGCTTTTCCTGCCAGAATTTGAGGAAACCGTGCATTTCGGGGAAGTCAGGGGCCAGATCGTAGTCCTGCCAGACATAGGTCTGGAGAACCAGCGGATGGTCCGGCAGGCGATAGAATATCTGGGCGGTGGTGAGGCCGTAGCCTCTCAGCATCATTTCCATGTCCTTGTTCATGACGGCGGTTCCCGTATCCATGATTGCCGATCACAGCATTACCGCTGTATCTAAGATGGGAACACGACAGGGTTAATCCAACCTTGCCAAAGGCCTGGATATTTCACAAATTTGTTATATTTTTCAAAATGTTGGCAGCCTCATCTGATGAGTGCTGCCAACGTTGCGACTAACGCTTCAGATGGCGCGTCAGGCGGGCTTCCAGCCAGGCCCAGACATGCCGCAGCGTTTCGACGATTGTCAGGTAGAAGATCGCGGCCCAGAGATAGGCCTGATAGTCGAAGGTGCGGGAAAAGGCGTAGCGGGTCTGGCCCATCAGGTCGAAGACCGTGACGATGGAGACCACCGCCGAACCCTTGATCATCAGGATGATTTCGTTGCCATAGGGACGCAGCGCGACGATCAGCGCCTGAGGCAGGATGATCTTGCGGAAGGTGACGAGTTTCGACAGGCCGAGCGAGGCGGCGCCCTCATGCTGGCCGCGCGGCACGCTGCGGATCGCGCCGCGCAGGATTTCGGCCTGATAGGCGGCAGTGTTGAGGGTGAGCGACAACAGGCCGCAATACCAGGCCTCGCGGAAGAACCACCACAGGCCGACGGTTTCCAGCCCCTGGCGGAAACTGCCGAGGCCGTAATAAATCAGGAAAAGCTGCGCCAAAAGCGGTGTGCTGCGGAAGACGTAGACATAGGCATAGGCCAGCGCGCCGACGATGCGGTTTTCCGACATGCGGCCAAAGGCGATCGGCACGGAAAGAATGGCGCCGAGAATGATCGAACTGCCGACCAGCGTGATGGTGGTGATGAGACCGTCGATATAGCGCGGCCCGTAACGCTGGAATTTATCCCAGTCCCAGCCCTCTATCATGGCGAAGATCAGCCCGGCGGCGAGCAGCAGCCAGAGCGTGATGACGGCGATGCCGACGATGCGCGAAATATTGAGCGGTTTGTCCGCAACGGCCGGGGCGGGGCGGGGTGGAATGAGTTCCTGGATATGGCTCATCGGCTCACCTCCGACTTGCGCGACCAGCGATCGATGAAGCCGATGCCGATGGAGGAAAGCAGCGCGAGGATGAGGTAGAGCAGGCAGGCGATGCTGTAGAAGAAGAAGGCTTCCTTGCTGACGCGGGCGGCGATGCCGGTCTGGCGGACGATATCGGCAAGGCCGATGATCGAGACGTAGGAGGTGTCCTTCAGCAGGATGACCCAGAGATTGGTCATGCCGGGCAGGGCGATCCTGACCAGCTGCGGGATGATGATGAGCACCATGGTGCGGCCGCGCGACAGGCCAAGGGCGTGACCCGCCTCATATTGCCCCTTCGGTATGGCCTTGAAGGCGGAGAGCAGCACTTCGGACGCGTAGGATGAAAACACCACCGATAGCGCCACCATGCCCGCCACGAAGGCGTTGATCTCGACCGGACCGGTAATACCGACATAACCGGCCACCGATTGCAGCAGCATCTGTATGCCGTAATAGACGATGAAGAGCGTCAGGAGTTCCGGCAGGCCGCGGAAGATGGTGGTGTAGATGCCGGTCGCCAGCCGCAGCGACTTTTCCTCCGATTGCGCGGCGAGCGCGATGAGGAAACCGATCAGCAGCCCGACGGGCAGGGTGGCGAGCGCCAGCGAGATGGTGACCTTGACGCCGAAGGCGATTTCATCGCCCCAGCCCGCATCGCCGCAGGCGACCAGGGTGCCGTTTCCGAAAAGCGAGAAGAGACCGACCGGCCCGCAAAAGGGACGAGAAGTGTCGAGACATAGGTCCAGAACGCACCTATGGCGGAAAATGCTCCGCTCATGCCAATTTTCCCCTGCGGTCTTAAGCCGCCGTGATTGTTATCGTGACGTTTTCAAACAAAAATGGCGGAAGGGCAAGCCTTCCGCCACGAGATTTCAACAGATCGAACCGGCTTAATCGCCGTAAACGTCAAAATCGAAGTATTTTTTGTTGATCTCCTGGTACTTGCCGCTGGCACGGATACCGGCGATTGCGGCCGTAAACTTGTCAGCCAGCGCCGTGTCGCCCTTGCGCACAGCAATGCCTGCGCCATTGCCGTTGATCTCGGGATCGACCTTGAGCGGCGTCAGGATCTTGCAGCACTTGCCGGCGTCGGTCTTCAGCCACTCCGACAGCACCACGATATCGTCGATGACGGCGTCGATGCGGCCATTGGCGATGTCGAGCTTATATTCGTCGGCGGTCGGATACATCTTCACATCCGCGTCGGGGAAGTGCTTTTCGGCATAGTTGGAGTGGGTGGTGGAGCCCTGAGCGCCGAGCGACTTGCCCTTGAGGTCTTCGACGGACTTGATCGGCGAATCCTTCGGCACGGCGATGGCCGGCGGGGTGTTGTAATATTTCTTGGAGAAGTCGACCTTCTGAAGACGTTCCGGGGTGATCGACATGGACGCGATGATGGCGTCGAACTTCTTGGCCTGAAGGGCGGGGATGATGCCGTCCCAGTCATTGGTGACGAAGGTG
>QFOL01000282.1 GCA_003241215.1 Agrobacterium fabrum | reverse complement strand
AAAATATAAATCTAATAAACAAAATTAACTTATTCTAATTCTCTTATAAGCGCCATATCATTTCTGAAGTGTAACATCTCCGCTTCTTTCGCCTGTGCGTCGGCAAGGCGCAGGAGATAGGACGGGTGCACGGTAACAAAAAGCGTACGGCCCCCCTCCATCGGCAAAGGGCGCCCCCGAATCTCCGTGACTTTTTCCTTGCCGCCAGTCAGCGCATAAAGCGCCGTTGCACCCATGGCAACGATCAGTTTCGGTCGAATAAGCGCGATTTCCTGATTGAGCCACCAGCGGCATTGCTCCACTTCGTCCGCATTCGGCCGCTGATGAATACGCCGTTTGCCCCGTGTTTCATATTTGAAGTGTTTGACGGCATTGGTGACATAAAGCTTTTTGCGCTCGATGCCGACATCGGCAAGGGTCCGGTCGAAAAGCTGGCCGGCTGGGCCGACGAAAGGTTTGCCGGCGAGATCCTCGTGATCGCCCGGCTGTTCGCCAACGATCATGATCTTCGCATCCTCCGGGCCGGAGCCGAAAACTGTCTGCGTCGCGTTGCAATGCAGGGGGCAGCGGGTGCAATGGCCCGCCTGCCGCGCCAGCGACGCGAGCGTGCCGTCCGGCGCCGCTTGCGACGTCTCGCGCGCGGCGGCGACCGCCTGCAGGCGGTGGTGAAACGGCTGCGGCTGGCTTGCCGCCCTGGCGGCCATCTCAAGGACCCGCGCCTCCGCCCCAAGAACGAGACCGGGAATGAGATCGGCTTCCGGCAGGTTCTTCCAGTATTTCTTCGGCATCTCGGCCGTCATGGCTTTGACCTTGAGACGCGCCGGATTGAATATATTGGCATAATAGGTTCGCCAGAGCTCATCCGTCTCGTCCGTCAGATCAGGCTTCGCCGCCGCCTCCCGTGAGGTTTGCAGCTCGCTTCCATCCCATCGGGCGAACCCTTTCGGCGTGGCGATCAGCCAGTCCATATCGGTAAACCGTCGCTGGAAAAACACGGCAGTTCTTTCGACAATAAAATGATCCGGCTCGAACCAGGCCACGAACCGCCGTCGCCCGCCCTGCCCCTGCGGCAAGGGCAACTCCTTGAAACGGACGAAGGCCGTCATCTTGTGACAATCCCGGCGCACCGATTTCTCGAGCAAGCGGGCCTCTGCAACATCCGGATCGGACTTGAACTGCAACAGGGCGCGATCCCGCTTCAGCCGCCACAACAACCGGTAAAGCAACGCAAACCGGCCGGGATCGCCGTGGCAGATGACGGCCTGCGCCAGCGCCACGAACGAGGCCGGAACGGAAACCTGCCCATTGCCGGCATCGACCGTCGGTAATGGCTCGCCGGCGAAATCCAGCAGCCATGCCCCGTCATCCCGCAACCGCCAGTCAATCGTCTCCGGCCGAATATCGGCGGCAAGGGCCGCACGCGCGGCATCGCGCCACTCGCCGAAATCGCCCCGCCCTTCCAGAACCGGGCCATACATCACAACAGCGATAATTGTTCAGGCTGCGGTGCAAACATCGCCCGCAAATCCGGCCGCTCGGTCAGCTTGCCCGGCGTCCAGCCCTCGGCGACGATGAAAGCCTTCACCTTTTTCAGGGAAACGCCGAAACGGGCGATATCCTCCAGCCGCAGCCGCCGGAACCGCCGTGACGATAGAACGGAGGCCACCGTCTTGGTGCCGAAACCGGGCACACGCAGCAGCATTTCCCGATCCGCCGCATTGATGTCCACCGGGAAACGGTCGCGATGTTTCAGCGCCCAGGCAAGTTTCGGGTCGATATCGAGATCAAGCATGCCGTCGCCGCCGATTGCCGTTATCTCGTTGATATCGAAGCCATAAAAGCGATACAGCCAGTCGGCCTGATAAAGCCGGTGTTCCCGCATCAGCGGCGGCTTGATGAGCGGCAGGTTTTTCGACGAATCAGGAATGGGGCTGAAGGCCGAATAATAGACGCGCCGCAAACCGTAACTGCCATAAAGCCGGGCGCTGGTGGAGAGAATGGTGCTATCGTCAGCGCCGTCCGCCCCCACGATCATCTGCGTGCTCTGCCCGGCCGGCGCAAAGCGCCTGGTCTTGCGTGTCTGGACGGTCGGCTCCCCAGCCTCCTCGATCTTCAGGCGGATATCGGCCATGGAGCGGCGAATATTGACGGGCTGCTTTTCCGGCGCGAAACGGCCAATGCCGCTATCGGTCGGCAATTCGATATTGATCGAGAGACGATCGGCATAAAGCCCCGCCTCCTCGATAAGCCTGGGCGATGCTTCGGGAATGGATTTCAGGTGGATATAACCGCGAAAACCATGGGTAACGCGCAGTTCCCGCGCCACCCGCACCATCTCCTCCATCGTATGATCGGAGGAACGGATGATGCCGGAGGACAGGAACAGCCCCTCGATATAGTTGCGCCGGTAAAACTCCAGCGTCAGCCAGACCACCTCTTCCGGCGTGAACCGCGCCCGCTCGACATTGCTGGACGAACGGTTGATGCAATAGGCGCAATCATAGATGCAGAAATTGGTGAGCAGGATTTTCAGGAGCGAGATACAGCGCCCGTCCGGCGCATAGGCATGGCAGATCCCCGACCCTTCCGTGGAGCCCAGCCCGCCCGACGCTGCGGAGTTGCGTTTCACCGTGCCGCTGGATGCGCATGAGGCGTCGTATTTTGCTGCGTCGGAGAGAATGGCCAGCCGTTGCCTGATCGACTTCTTCATGACGATGTTCACTATATGTTCTATTGACTGATGTCAATCATAGCGACTAGTTACTTGATTCTATGGAGAAATTTCAGCACCTCAAATTTGCTGGCATTTCGCTGTCGTCTTCTGATATAGTCGGCTCAGTTATGATTTTGGCATGGTTCCGGAGTTCCTCTCCGGAACCTGTTTCTTTTTGTGTCTGCAAGTAAAGCGACCGGAATGCGAAGGATAAAAAAATGGTAGAAAAAGTACCGATGACTCAGGGTGGATTCGTCAAGCTGCAGGAGGAGCTGCGCTGGCGCCAGCAGGAGGAACGCCCCCGTATCATCGAGGCGATTGCGGAAGCGCGCGCCCATGGCGACCTTTCGGAAAACGCCGAGTACCATGCTGCCAAGGAAGCCCAGAGCCACAATGAAGGCCGCATCACCGAACTCGAAGACCTGACCGCACGTGCGGAAGTCATCGATCTTTCCAAGATGTCGGGCTCGAAGATCAAGTTTGGTGCCACCGTCAAGCTGGTGGACGAGGACAGCGATGAGGAAAAGACCTATCAGATCGTCGGCGACCAGGAAGCCGATGTGAAGGCCGGCCGCATCTCCATCTCCTCGCCGATTGCCCGCGCCCTGATCGGCAAGGAAGTCGGCGACAGTATCGAAGTCAACGCGCCGGGCGGCGCCAAGGGCTACGAGATTCTCGCGGTACAGTGGGGCTGATGCCCTCACATGCAATGCGCCCCATGCGGGCGCATTGCTTTTTCTGACGTATTGATTCCCCAGATTAGCCGCAAAGACGGAAGCCCATCTTGTCCCACGTCAGCCTGAAAGATGTGCAGGTGCTTGCGCCGAATTTCAAACGCAGGCTCTCCGGCGTCACTTCCACCATCGTTCAGCTGATACCCGTGCAGAACCGGATGGGACAGAAGGTGGCCACCATCGGCCCCGGCCTGCCGCCGCATCTGCCGCATGTGCGTTTTCGCGATCTCTGGCGTCTCTGGCAGAATGGTCCATTCGGCGGCCCGCGCATCTGGCATGCCCGCCGCAACCTGGAAATGCTGCCGGGCATCATCATGCGTGACGTGCTGCGCATGAAGGTGAAGCTGCTCTTCACCTCCGCCGCCCAGAGGCGGCATTCCGCCTATACCCGCTTTCTGATTTCCAAGATGGATGCCGTGGTTGCTACCAACGCCCGCTCCGGCTCGTTTCTGGAAGTGCCCCATCGTGTCGTCATGCACGGTGTCGATACCGGCCTCTTCCACCCGGCCACCGGCCCGGAAGACACAATCGCGGCAACCGGCCTGCCGGGACAATATCTGATCGGCTGTTTCGGGCGGGTGCGTCACCAGAAGGGCACCGATCTCTTCGTGCGCGCCATGATCGAACTCCTGCCCGACTACCCGCAATGGACGGCCGTGGTCTCCGGCCGCGTGACGGCGGAACACAAGGCCTTCGGCGATGCGCTCAAGACCGATGTCGCCGCAGCCGGCCTTGCCGACCGCATCGTGTTTCAGGGCGAAGTCGATGACATCAAGCCCTGGTACCGGCGGCTGACGCTCTATGTCGCGCCATCGCGCAACGAAGGTTTCGGCCTGACACCGCTCGAAGCCATGGCCTCCGAGACGGCCGTTGTCGCCAGCAATGCCGGCGCTTACGAGGAAATGATCGTCACGGGCGAGACCGGGGCGGTTGTCGATGCGGGTGACTATGCCTCGCTGAGAGAGGCGATAAAGACCTATCTCGCCAATCCCGCTCTGGCCAAAGCCCACGCAGGCGCCGGGCTTGCGCATGTGCGCAGCACTTTTCCACTGGAGAAAGAAGCGACAAGTCTCGGCGAAGTCTATGATGCATTACGGCGGGGGTAACGCCCCCGAAGCCGACAAACAGCCTGCCGATCAGATTTCCACAAGGCCGACGCGCTTGACCTGACGGATGGTCAGCATGGTGCGCACGGTATCGACATTTTCGTCCGCCGTCAGAACCTCGATGACGAAATCCTGAAACTCGGTCAGGTTCTTGGCCACGCAATGCAGCAGGAAATCGCTTTCGCCCGACACCATCCAGGCCTGCCGCACCAGCGACCATCCGGCGGTTGCCGCCGCAAAGGCTTTCAGATTGCTGTCCGACTGGCGCTTGAGACCGATCATGCAGAAGGCGACGAGGTCGAAACCGAGCTTCGGGGCGTTCAACATGGCGTGATAGCCCTCGATCACACCCGCTTCCTCCAGCTTGCGGACGCGCCGGAGGCAGGGCGGCGCGGAAATGCCGACCCTTTCGGCCAGTTCCACATTGGTCATGCGCCCGTCGCGCTGCAATTCGCGCAGGATTTTCAGATCGATGGCATCGAGTTCGACGCTGGTCACG
>QFOL01000281.1 GCA_003241215.1 Agrobacterium fabrum | reverse complement strand
GAAGCCGGTCTTTCCGACCTGTCGCTCGAAGAAGTCGTGAAGAAGTCCTTTGGCACCAATGCCGGTCTCTTCAACAATGCTGCCCAGCATTACAACCACGTCCATTTCTGGAAGTGGATGAAGAAGGGCGGCGGCGGCAACAAGCTGCCGGGCAAGCTCGAGCAGGCGATTGCCTCCGATCTCGGCGGTTACGACAAGTTCAAGGCCGATTTCATCGCTGCCGGCACCACGCAGTTCGGCTCCGGCTGGGCATGGCTCTCCGTCAAGAACGGCAAGCTTGAAATCTCCAAGACCCCGAACGGCGAAAACCCGCTGGTTCACGGCGCCGATCCCATCCTTGGCGTCGACGTCTGGGAACACTCCTATTACATCGACTACCGCAACCTGCGTCCGAAGTACCTCGAAGCCTTCGTCGACAACCTCATCAACTGGGACTACGTCCTGGAGCGTTACGAAGCCGCCGCCAAGTAAGGCTTGCGGAACGGAATTTTCGAACACCCGGCGTTTACGCCGGGTGTTCTGTTTTCGGGATGCCGTTTCTGTCACAAGCCTGTCATCGGCCGGGTTTATCGCGGCGCATCATGACTGAAAAAAACACGCCTCTCTTCTCCTTCGGCATTGTCGCCGATCCCCAATATGCCGATGCCGACCCCCGTCCGGATATGGGCCGCTATTATGCAGAAAGCCCGAAAAAGCTTGCAGACGCGATCGACGCCTTCAATCGCGAGGAGCTGGCCTTCGTGGTGACACTCGGCGATATCATCGACCGCGGCTTTGAAAACTTCGATGCGATCCTTGCCGTTTACGACGGGCTTCGCCACCGCTCGGTCCTGCTGCCGGGCAACCACGATTTCGCCGTCGCCGCCGAGCATTTGCCTGATATCCACGCCCGTCTCGGCATGTCCGCCCCCTGGCATGATTTTTCCATCGGCGGCGTCCGTTTCGTCGTGCTTGACGGCAACGAGGTCAGCCTGTTCGCCCCGCCGCCCGGC
The DNA here is from genome assembly GCA_003241215.1 of Agrobacterium fabrum. GTDB lineage: Bacteria > Pseudomonadota > Alphaproteobacteria > Rhizobiales > Rhizobiaceae > Agrobacterium > Agrobacterium fabrum_A. The sequence goes on along the minus strand of QFOL01000281.1, from coordinate 4,076 downwards.
GATCCGCGTCGGGCGCTTGCCGCAGACCGGCTGAAGCACCTTGCGGATGCGGGTGCAATCAATGCGCAGGACTGGAACGCCTCGCTCGGCGACGAGCAGTTCGAATGGCTGCGGGCCGTTCTGCAAAAGGCGGATGCGGCGGGCGAAAAAGTGATCGTTCTCTGCCACTATCCTGTCTACCCGGAAAACGCCCACAATATGTGGGACGCGCCGCGCATCCTTGAGCTTCTCGGTTCCCACCCCTCGGTCGTCGCGTGGTTCAACGGCCATAATCACGAGGGCAATTACGGCCTGTTGGGCAATACCCACTTCGTGAACTTCAAGGGAATGGTCGATACGCCCGACCAGAACACCTTCGCCATCGCCGATGTCTTTGCTGATCGAATCGTCATTCGCGGTTTCGGGCGTGAGGAGGATCGCCTGCTGGAGTATTTCCTGTAGGAAATAATGCCTTGCTGTGGCGCCGGACCTCTTTCGAGCCCTCATTCCTGTGCTTGTCACAGGAATCCAGCCAGCCCAAGTCCTTGGGCTGAAAAGAGTCCTCTCGCCGCGCAGACGCGCGTCGACTGGATTCCTGTGACGAGCACAGGAATGAGGGCGGAGAGGGGTGCTCCGACACAAAACAGAGGCTGCGGGCTGCACTAAATTCTGTTTCCCAACTGGTTGCTCTGCCAGCCGCTCATCCACAATTGCCGAAGCTTCTCGCCTTCCAGCTTGAAGAAGCTGCCGGTCGTTTCGCAGCTCAGCACCCGGTCCGAGCGGAAATTGCGAATCGCCTGCCGCAATTCGCACCAGGCGACGATGTTCACCGTCTCCGAATAATAGATCACCGCAATCGGCCGAACCTGCCGCTGCGTTTCCGCGCCAGCTTCATCACGATAGGTGATCTCCAGCTTCTCCTCGTCGCGCACCGCCCGCCGGACCGTCGCAAGATCGATGCCGGCGGGGGAGGGCGCGATGCTGCCCCAGGCATGCAGGGCATTGGCGGAGAGGGTTTTCGACAGGGGTTCGGGCAGGGAGGCGGCGATCTTGTCGCTGACCTGCCTGGCCGCCTGCCGCAACTCGCTATCGCCGGTGCGGGCGACCATGGCGAGCGCCAGCACGATCGCCTCCGTCTCTTCGATGGAAAACATCAGCGGCGGCAGGTTGAAGCCGGGGCGCAGGATATAACCGACGCCGCGTTCCCCTTCGATGGGCACGCGCATGGTCTGAAGCGCTGCTATGTCGCGATAGACCGAGCGCACCGTCACTTCCAGCGCCTCGGCAATCGTCTGCGCGGTGACAGGCCTGCGCGCCACCCGCAGGATCTGGATGATCTCGAACAGTCTCGACGCCTTGCGCATTGCCGTTTTCCCGGTGGATTTCCCCACGCAACTGACACAACGCTGTCAGTTGGCATTTTCTATAAATGGCAAAACACATTGAGAAACATGAGATTTCCAGAATGTGTCGTGAACCGTTTTTGGGAGATACTGACATGAGTTACGCCGAAAATCTCTGGCTTTTCTTTCTGGTCCTGTTCGGCATCATCATCCTGCCGGGCATGGACATGCTGTTCGTGCTGGCAAGCGCACTGACGGGGGGAAAGAGAACGGGCCTTTCCGCCGCAAGCGGCATGAGCGCCGGCGGCATCGTGCATTCGCTTTACGGCGCCCTGGGCGTCGGCATGCTTGCCGCCTGGATGCCGTCGCTGTTCCTGCCGCTTCTGGTTTTCGGGGCCGCCTATATGATCTGGATCGGCATCGGCCTGATGCGTAGCGCGATTGTCGTGAACGGCGATGAGGCGCAGGCAAGCGCTTCGGTCAGAAAAGCCTTCTGGCGGGCGGTGCTGACCTGCCTTTCCAATCCGAAGGCCTATCTGTTCATGATGGCGATCTATCCGCAATTTCTCAAACCGGCCTATGGGCCGATCTGGATGCAGGGGCTGGTGATGGGCGCGATGGTGGCGGTCACGCAGTTCACGGTCTATGGCGCGCTGGCGCTGACGGCGGATAAAAGCCGGGCATGGCTCATTTCTTCGCCCGCCGCCACGATCTTCATCGGCCGCGCCGCCGGTTTCATGCTGATTGCCGCAGCGCTGCTGACGCTGTGGGAAGCCCTGTCCTGAAGCGGCGGTGGGCAGGCCCTGCCGCCGCAGATTTTGCCGCCAGATGATCCGAAAACCGTGGAGCACTTTGCGGTACGATGTTCTAGCCTCCTGTTTTCACGATGGAATTCACCGCAATGTGACTTCTTTTCGCCATCCGGAAAGGGCATCCTCGCGCCGTTCCATCTAGCGTCCGGCATCAGGGTCGGAATCAAGGAGAGTGTGCATGAAACTGAAAACCATTGCGGCGGCCATGCTGTTCGGCTGTCTTTGCGCCGGAGCGGTCTATGCTGCCGGCGAAGTCGAGAAACGCGAAGGCATGATGAAGCAGATCGGTGGCGCCATGGGTTCGCTCGCCGCCATCACCAAGGGCGAAAAGCCCTTTGACGCCGAAGTCGTCAAGGCCGCCGTGACGACCATCAGCACCAATGCGAAGGCTTTCCCCGACCAGTTCCCAGCCGGCACCGAGACCGGCAGCGCGGCCGCTCCCGCCATCTGGGAAAATTTCGAGGACTTCAAGGCCAAGTCCGCCAAGCTCGGTACGGATGCGGACACGGTTCTCGCCAATCTCCCCACCGATCAGGCTGGCGTCGCCACCGCCATGAAGACGCTCGGCGCCGATTGCGGCACCTGCCACCAGACCTATCGTCTGAAAAAATAATCGCAGCACTTTGGAAACGCCGCTTCCCGGCGGCGTTTTCTCACGCTCGAAAGGCATCTGACGGGGTCAGGTGAGAATGGGGAGAGGGGTATGTCCTCCATCTGGACGAAACTCGTCGGCGGGGCCATCGTCGCAGCGATTGCGGGCTATGGCATATTCGCCTGGGTTACCGCGCCGGAACGCCAGGCGCCGAGCCACTGGGTCAGCCTTGGCGAACCGGATCTGGCCAATGGCGAAACGCTGTTCTGGGCGGGCGGCTGCGCAAGCTGCCACGCCGCGCCCGATGCCACGGGCGAGGCGCTGTTGACGCTTGCGGGCGGGCAGGCGCTGAAAAGCCCCTTCGGCACCTTCCATGTCCCCAATATTTCCTCCGATCCGCAGCATGGCATCGGCGGCTGGACGCTGGCGGAATTCGGCGACGCCATGACGCGCGGCGTGGGCAAAAACGGCGAGCATCTCTACCCGTCCTTTCCCTATGCCTCTTATGCCCGCATGACGCAGAAGGACATCAACGATCTCTTCGGTTATCTGAAAGCCCTGCCGGCCAGCCAGAACGATGCGCCGGATCACCAGCTGCCTTTCCCCTTCAATCTGCGCATGGTGCTGGGCGGCTGGAAATTCCTGTATTTCGACCCCTCCGCACCGCCGCGCGTCGAACTTGCCAATGCCAATGCCGAATTGCTGCGCGGCCAATATCTGGTGGAAGGGCCGGGCCATTGCGGCGAATGCCACACGCCGCGCAATGCGCTCGGCGGATTCCAGACGGATAAATGGCTGGCCGGCGGTCCCAATCCGGAAGGCGAGGGCCGTATTCCGGACATTACCCCCGCCTCGCAAAGCATAGGCAGCTGGGCGGCGGCCGATATTGCCAGCTATCTGGAAACCGGCTTCACCCCGGAATTCGACAGCGTCGGCGGCTCCATGGTCAAGGTGCAGCAGAACATGGCGCATCTGACGGCCGAAGACCGCGATGCGATTGCCGCCTATCTGAAGGCCATTCCGGCGCGGTAGGGTGCCCCGGGGGCGTGCGCGCCCATTGACTCCCGCCTCCACCCGGCGGATAACAATCCTGTGATGGTTCCTTCCGGTCGTTCCGGAAGGTGAAAAGGGAACACGATAGGGAGAAATCCTCATTCGTGGCTGCCCCCGCAACTGTGAGCGGAGAGCCTGAAACGAAGTGCCACTGGCAAGCCATTTCCCGGAAACCGAGGTTTCCAATCGGGCGAGGGCGATGCCGGGAAGGTGTTTCAGGTTTTGACCCGTAAGCCAGGAGACCTGCCATCACGGAAATGTCCATGCCGGCGGGGTGTCCGGAAGAGCGGAATGTCA
>QFOL01000280.1 GCA_003241215.1 Agrobacterium fabrum | reverse complement strand
ATAGGTAAGACCGTTCTTGCCCGACTGGCTCATGGCTCTCGTCTCCGCTGGTTCCTTTGGCGTCGCCATTCGCACGGGACGGGGCCTGATGCAAGGGTTCGAGCGGTAAAAGCTCCGGTTTTTAACGGCTTTGGCAAGGCCGACCGTACCGTGCGCTCATGATGTCGGCAGCGCGGCGCGACAGACGAGATTGAGCAGGCCGTCATTGGACGTATCGGAATTTTCCTCTATCGGCCGCCCGTTTTCGCCATAACGCGCGGCGATCTCGAAGCCCGCCGCTTCCAGCTGGCGGGTCTGGGCGGCAAGGTCGATGAAATAAAACAGGCCGCTCCAGCGATGCGCCTGATCCGCAAGAATGGCATATTCCGGCGTCCGCCGGGTCAGGGGCTGCAGGCGCAGATAGTTGATCCAGCTTTGCGGATGCAGTGAATTCACCACCTCGCGCGGGTGCCAGGACCGCCGATGCAGCGGCATGCCGCCGGCCCGCTTCCACTGCCGGTTATGAAACGAAAAGATGAAGTAACCGCCTGGTGACAGGATGCTTCGCACGGCACGGATGATGGCAAGCCGGTCCTCATGACCGAAGGCGCTTAAGATCGCAAGCGCGCCGAGCACGCAATCGAAACGTTCCGCGCCGAACTGGCCGATTGCCCGCACATCCATGTCCAGAAAGGTGGCGGCGGGAAAATTGCGCCGAGCCAGCGCAAGCATGGGCTGCGAGCGGTCGATGCCGATATATTCCCCCACCAGCGGCAGAAGCGGCTTCGTCGTTCGGCCGGTGCCGACACCGAGATCAAGCAGCCGCTTGCCGGCATAGGCGTGGCGGAACTGATCGAGAATGATGCGTTCGGCGGGATAAAGCTGCTGGTTGTCGTACCACGCGGCAACTTCTGGATTGTCGAAGAGACCGGCATTGTAGTCCGCGATGCCATTTTCACTGGTGCCCTGCATCGTGCCTCCGGCCACCGGGCACGAAGGAACCACGCTGGCCCGCCCGGCAATAGTCGATAGTTGTCCAATATCTCCCTCCCGTCAACCTGTCGTTGCGAGGGGCTGGCCGGATATGAGGGATTTTGTCGCCATGCGGGCGGCCTCCTTCTGCCAGCCTCCAAAGCGATGGTCTTGACCACCTGTACATGCGCATCCTATCTCCATCATGGGCGGTGACAGTACGGCGACAGAAGGATGGACGGATGCAACCCCATGTGAGCGGTACGAACCTGCGCCGGCAGGTGTTTTTCTGGATCGGCGTGCTTGCCGTCTTTGTCCTTTTCCTGATGGTCTTCAGCTCCATTCTCCTGCCTTTCGTGGCGGGCATGGCGCTTGCCTATTTTCTCGATCCGGTGGCCGACTGGCTGGAACGGCGCGGCCTCAGCCGGCTGATGGCGACCGTCGTCATCCTCGTTTCCTTCGTGCTGATCTTCGCGCTGTCGCTCATCATCATCATTCCGCTGATCGCCGCCCAGGCTGCGGAATTCATCACGCGCATCCCGCAATATATCTCGTCGCTGCAACAGCTGATCGCCGGCGCCGATACCAACCTTCTGCCGGATTGGGTCAGCAACCAGATCGACGCCGTGAAGGAGAATTTCTCCAAGCTTCTGGCCGAAGGCGCGGGTTTCATCGGCACGCTGCTGACGCAGATCTGGAATTCCGGCAAATCGCTGGTCGACGTCATGTCGCTTCTGGTGGTCACGCCCGTCGTCGCCTTCTACCTGCTGCTCGACTGGGACCGGATGATCGACAAGGTCGACAGCTGGATACCGCGTGATTACGTCCATACCGTGCGCCAGATCGCCCGTGACATGGACAAGACCATTGCCGGCTTCGTGCGCGGGCAGGGGTCGCTGTGCATCATTCTCGGGGTTTATTACGCCGTCGGCCTGTCATTGGTGGGCTTGAATTTCGGTCTGCTGATCGGGCTTTTCTCCGGTCTCATCAGTTTCATTCCCTATATCGGCTCAATGGTCGGCCTGATCCTCGCCGTCGGCGTCGCCATCGTGCAGTTCTGGCCGGATTATATCTATGTGTTTCTGACGCTCGCCGTTTTCTTCTCGGGCCAGTTCATCGAGGGCAACATCCTGCAGCCGAAGCTCGTCGGCAAAAGCGTCGGCCTGCACCCGGTGTGGCTGATGTTCGCCCTCTTCGCCTTCGGCGCGCTTTTCGGCTTTGTTGGCCTTCTGATCGCGGTGCCGGCGGCGGCGGCGGTCGGCGTGCTTGTCCGCTTCGCCTTGTCGCGGTATCTTGAGAGCGATCTTTACCACGGGCACGCCGCCAACCTTCCCTGGGACACAAACACTGCCCCGGAAGAAGGGGAAACGTCCTCCGGCAAGGTTGACTCTCAGAGCTGACGATGACTGACCAAATCAAAACCGACAACGCCCGGTCGAAGGCCGAGCAGCTGCCGCTCGCATTCTCGCACCCGTCTGCTTCGGGCAGGGACGATCTTCTCGTCTCGGCTTCGCTTGCGGCCGCCGTCAGCCTCATCGATGAATGGCCGAACTGGCGCTCGCCCGTCGTCGTGCTGGCCGGGCCGCCGGGCTCGGGAAAATCGCATCTCGCCAATATCTGGAAAAATATCAGCGACGCGCGCGACATTCACCCCGAGGCCGGTGCGGATGCCGCGCGTGCGGCCGAAACGGGACCGGTTCTTTTTGAGGACGCCGACCGGCGCGGTTTCGACGATACCGAACTTTTCCATGTCATCAACAGCGTGCGCCAGCACGGCACCACGCTTTTGATGACCAGTCGGCAATGGCCTTCCGCATGGCCGGTGACGCTGCCGGACCTGCGTTCGCGCCTGAAGGCCGTAACCGTGGTGGAAACCGGCGAGCCGGACGAGGGGCTGCTGGCGCAGGTGCTTGTGAAGCTCTTCGCCGACCGACAGCTTTACATGGATGACAAACTCATAGGTTACATCGTTAATAGAATGGAGCGTTCGCTCGATACGGCGCAGACGATCGTCGACCGGATTGACCGGCTGGCGCTTTCGCGCGGAACGAGAATTACACGTCCGCTGGTGGCGGAAGTCCTCAACGCGATGGACAACGCAGGAGCGGGCAGCGGACTGGACGGCGATTGACTGTCACAGTTCCGTCGTCAAACTGTTATACGGGCAAGAAGGACGATCGCGCGATGCAGCAGGATCACGGGACGGAAATTGGTCAGGGGATGGAACAGGGAATGGACGCTATCGCGCAGGAAGACTTCAACAAGGTTCAGCCGGCAATCGAGGGCGAGAGCCTCTGGGACAGCCCGGCGCGTTTCATCAACCGCGAATTCTCCTGGCTGCAGTTCAACCGCCGCGTTCTCGAGGAAACGCTTAACACGGATCATCCGTTGCTGGAGCGGCTGCGTTTTCTCTCCATTTCGGCCGCCAATCTCGATGAGTTCTTCATGGTCCGCGTCGCCGGCCTCGAAGGGCAGGTGCGCCAGAAGATCACCGTCAAGACGCCCGACGGCAAGACGCCGGCCGAACAGCTCGAAGATATTCTGAAGGAAATCGACAATCTGCAGATGGAGCAGCAGGCTTCGCTTGCCGTTCTGCAGCAATATCTCGCCAAGGAAGACATCTTCATCGTGCGCCCGGCCGCATTGTCTGATGCGGACCGCACCTGGCTGGAGACGGAGTTCGAGGAACGCATGTTCCCGGTTCTGACGCCGCTCTCCATCGATCCGGCGCACCCGTTCCCCTTCATTCCCAACCTTGGCTTTTCCATGGGCCTGCAGCTCGACAGCGTCAACGGCCGCGAGCCGATGACCGCGCTCCTGCGCCTGCCGCCGGCGCTTGACCGTTTCGTGCGCCTGCCGGATGAAAAGAACGCCATCCGCTACATCACGCTCGAAGATGTGGTCGGCCTGTTCATTCACCGGCTTTATCCCGGCTATAGCGTCAAGGGATTCGGCACGTTCCGCATCATCCGCGACAGCGATATCGAAGTCGAAGAAGAGGCGGAAGATCTGGTCCGTTTCTTCGAAAGCGCGCTGAAACGACGCCGCCGCGGTTCCGTTATCCGCATCGAGACCGACAGCGAAATGCCGCAGTCGCTGCGCCAGTTCGTGGTGCATGAGCTTGGCGTGCCTGACAATCGCGTCGCCGTTCTGCCCGGCCTTCTCGCGCTCAACACCATCTCGGAAATCGTGCGTGCGCCGCGCGACGACCTGAAGTTCGAGCCCTATAATGCCCGTTTCCCTGAGCGCGTGCGCGAACATGCCGGCGATTGCCTTGCCGCCATCCGCGAAAAGGACATGGTGGTTCACCATCCCTATGAAAGCTTCGACGTCGTCGTGCAGTTCCTGCTGCAGGCGGCGCGCGATCCCGACGTGCTCGCCATCAAGCAGACGCTTTACCGCACCTCCAACGACAGCCCGATCGTTCGCGCGCTGATCGATGCGGCCGAAGCCGGTAAATCCGTCACCGCGCTGGTGGAACTTAAAGCGCGTTTTGATGAAGAGGCGAACATCCGCTGGGCGCGCGACCTGGAACGCGCCGGCGTGCAGGTCGTCTTCGGCTTCATCGAACTCAAGACCCACGCCAAGATGTCGATGGTGGTGCGCCGTGAAGACGGCAAGCTCAGGACCTATTGCCACCTCGGCACCGGCAATTATCACCCGATCACCGCCAAGATCTATACCGACCTGTCCTTCTTCACCTGCAACCCGAAGATCGCCCATGACATGGCGAATATCTTCAACTTCATAACCGGTTATGGCGAACCGGAAGAAGGCATGAAGCTCGCCATTTCGCCCTATACGCTGCGCGCCCGCATCGTGAAGCACATCAACGAAGAGATCGAACATGCCAAGCGCGGCGCGCCGGCGGCGATCTGGATGAAGATGAATTCGCTGGTCGACCCAGAAATCATCGATGCGCTTTACCGCGCCAGCGCCGCTGGCGTGGAGGTCGATCTCGTCGTGCGCGGCATCTGCTGCCTGCGCCCGCAGGTGCCTGGCCTGTCGGACAATATCCGCGTCAAATCCATCGTCGGCCGCTTCCTCGAACACAGCCGCATCTTCTGCTTCGGCAATGGTTTCGGCCTGCCGTCGGACAAGGCGCTGGTCTATATCGGCTCCGCCGACATGATGCCGCGCAATCTCGAC
>QFOL01000279.1 GCA_003241215.1 Agrobacterium fabrum | reverse complement strand
GCAAACAGGAAAAGCATTTCAAGGCCGGAACCCAGCGCCGACGTGCCGCCCGCTGCGTCCTGGGCAAAAGCTTGACTAATGAACATATAAAACTCCTCAGAATTACGGCACGACCTTGGATGCCGCCCCAGCTTTCAAGCCGCCGGAATATAGTGGGGAACGCCGGGATTGCAACAGATGCAGGGCCCACGCAGTACCGATTCCGGACCTCTTAACCTTTATGGGCCTGAAACGCCATGCTAGGCCGGGCGCAAAACAGAGTTTTGAACACCAGACAAGCGGAAGAAACACCATGATTCGAGAAGAAACGGCCTCCCTGCTTCTTTCAGAACTGCGCCGGCTCACCATCGCCGTTGAACGTCTGGCCGGGCCCGCGCCCGCCATAAACGACTGGAATGCGGCCGATTGTTTCGTCTGGGCGCCGGTCAATTCCTTCATTCAGCCGGTTCCGCGCCCCAACCGCATCGCACTGAAGCTCATTCGCGGCGTTGACCACGTCCGCGACATTCTCCACGAAAACACGCTGCGTTTCGCGGAAGGTTTTGCCGCCAATAACGTGCTGTTGTGGGGCGCGCGCGGCATGGGCAAATCCTCGCTGGTCAAGGCCGTTCACGAAGATGTGCGCGCGGCAAGCGGCGTTTCGCTCAAACTGGTGGAAGTGCATCGCGAGGACATCCACACCCTGCCCGCTTTGCTAGATATATTGAAGGCTTCCGGCCATCGCGTCATCGTCTTCTGCGACGACCTCTCCTTCGACCATGACGATACCGCCTATAAGTCGCTCAAGGCGGCGCTCGACGGCGGCATCGAAGGCCGGCCGGACAATGTGCTGTTTTATGCGACCTCCAACCGCCGCCATCTTCTGCCGCGCCACATGATGGAAAACGAGCAGTCCACCGCCATCAACCCTTCGGAAGCGGTGGAGGAAAAAGTCTCGCTTTCGGACCGTTTCGGCCTGTGGCTCGGCTTCCACAAATGCGGCCAGGAAGATTATCTGACGATGATCGACAGCTATGCGGCGCATTTCGATCTGGGTCTGGACCGCGAAACGCTGCATCACGAAGCGCTGGAATGGGCGACCACGCGCGGCGGCCGTTCGGGCCGCGTCGCCTGGCAATATATTCAGGATGCCGCCGGTCGTCTCAGAAAGCCGCTCGACAGATAACGCCACCGTGACATCGGGCGAAACGCGGTGTCGTTAAGGCTATAGGCGTTGTCGTATTCCCGAACGCCACGGTCTCCGCCACATGGTTTGCTGCACATACGGTTTCATCCTGCCTGCGGAGGAGCGGGCGGATGCCGGTGTTCAAACCATGGAGGAGATGGATATGAGCAGGAACAGAGGCGTCGTTTACATGCGCCCGGGTCAGGTAGAGGTGCGCGACATCGACGACCCGAAGCTGGAGGCGCCGGATGGCCGCCGTATCGAGCACGGCGTTATTCTCAAGGTGATTTCCACCAATATCTGCGGCTCCGACCAGCACATGGTGCGCGGCCGCACCACGGCGATGCCGGGCCTCGTTCTCGGCCATGAGATCACCGGCGAAGTCATCGAAAAAGGCGTCGATGTCGAGATGCTTGATATCGGCGATATCGTCTCGGTGCCGTTCAATGTCGCCTGCGGTCGCTGCCGCTGCTGCAAGTCGCAGGATACCGGCGTCTGCCTGACGGTGAACCCGTCGCGCGCCGGCGGCGCTTACGGTTACGTCGATATGGGCGGCTGGATCGGCGGACAGGCCCGTTATGTCACCATCCCCTATGCCGATTTCAACCTGCTGAAATTCCCCGACCGCGACAAGGCGATGTCGAAGATCCGCGACCTCACCATGCTCTCCGACATTCTGCCGACCGGCTTCCACGGTGCCGTCAAGGCGGGCGTCGGCGTCGGCTCCACGGTCTATGTCGCGGGCGCCGGCCCGGTCGGCCTTGCCGCCGCCGCATCCGCCCGTATTCTGGGTGCTGCGGTCGTCATGATCGGCGATTTCAACAAGGATCGCCTTGCGCACGCGGCAAAAGTCGGTTTTGAACCCGTCGATCTTTCCAAGGGCGACCGGCTGGGCGACATGATCGCCGAAATCGTCGGCACCAACGAGGTGGATAGCGCCATCGACGCCGTCGGCTTCGAAGCACGCGGCCATACGGGCGGCGAACAGCCGGCCATCGTTCTCAACCAGATGATGGAAATCACCCGCGCCGCTGGCTCCATCGGCATTCCGGGCCTCTATGTCACCGAAGACCCCGGCGCGGTGGATGCGGCGGCGAAACAGGGCAGCCTGTCGCTGCGCTTCGGCCTCGGCTGGGCCAAGGCGCAATCCTTCCACACCGGCCAGACGCCGGTGCTGAAATATAACCGCCAGCTCATGCAGGCGATCCTGCACGACCGCCTGCCGATTGCCGATATCGTCAACGCCAGGATCATCGCGCTCGACGATGCGGTGCAGGGCTATGAAAGCTTCGATCAGGGCGCAGCCACCAAGTTCGTCCTCGATCCGCATGGCGATCTGCTGAAGGCTGCCTGATATTTCAGCGACATATGGCTGATACTCGTAAAAGCGCCCGCGACGGATATCATCGCGGGCGCCCTTCTTTTCCGACAATGTCACCGATCGGTGAAACTTACGGCTCCCCTACCAGCAGCGCTTCCAGCTCGGCTTTTGCTTCCGGGGAGAGATAGGGTCTGAACAGGCTTGAGACCTGCTTCAATCCCCAGTCAAGCTGCGGCGGACCGAACTCGGTGATGCCTTCCTGAAGGTTGAGATAGGACGCCCAATAGGTGGAGACGATCCAGAGGTTCGTCAGAACGGCCGGCCGTTCTTCCTCGGGTATCGCGGCGAGGCCCGCTTTCTCCATGCGCGCGACGATATCGTCCACGGCAAGGCGCATCGCGGCGCTTATGGTTCGCACGGGCTCCACCAGCGCCGGGGCGGAAGAGACAAGACCGACCAGATCGCGAAACAGGAAACGATAGTCCCACACCAGCGAAAACCAGAGCCGCAGAAAACCGGCATAGGTTGCCGCCGCTCCCTCATCGGCCCCGTCAATCTTTCCGACAATCGCCAGCGCATCGGCTTCGAACCGGCCAAACAATGCCAGAAACAGCGCTTCCTTGGTGCGGAAGTGATAATAGAGATTGCCCTCATTGATCTCTACTGTCCGTGCGATTTCGGCTGTCGTCACATGATCGGGCCCGCGCTCGTTGAATAGCACGAGAGCGGCATCGAGAATTCTCTGGCGCGTGGGCCGTGTCGCCGTCCGTCCCGTACTGATTTTTTTCATTGATGTCGAACCCAGCCATTGAAACCTAAGGTGTACACCTTAAATAATAGAAAATAAGGCATACACCTTAACAGGATATGTAAGCGTTGAAAGCGGACAAAGGACCTTTAAATGACCGGAACCGACATTCGCACCGCCTCCCCCGATACGCCCGGGCTCGCTCCTGTCTCCAGATTCGCGACGGCGCGTGTCGCCCTGTCGCTGATCCACAATCCGCTGAAGGCCCTGCCGCCGGAAATTTTCAGCGAACCGGCGGTCTTTACCCGTCTCGGCGGCATCATGCGGGTTCATCTTGCCGATCCCGCGCTTATTCATGAGGCGCTGGTCAAGAACGCCCATCTGCTCGGCAAGGGCGAAGATGTGCGCCGCGCCCTCGGCCCCGCGCTCGGCCAAGGGCTTCTGACGGCCGATGGCGATCACTGGAAATGGCAAAGGCAATCCGTCGCTGCAGCGTTCCGGCACGAGAAGCTGCTGGAATTGCTGCCGGTCATGATCGACGCCGCGCGCCGCACGCAAGTTCGCTGGCGCTCATCGCCTGCCGGCGACATCGATATCGGCCATGAGATGATGCGGACGACTTTCGACATCATCGTCGAAACCATGATGTCCGGCGGCCATGGCATCGATATAGGGCGTGTCGAGCAAAGCATCACCGATTATCTGAAACCCACGGGCTGGACCTTCGCACTCGCCATGCTGGGCGCACCGGAATGGCTTCCGCATCCGGGCCGGCGCAAGGCCCGCGCGGCAGTCGGCTATCTTCGCTCCAGCCTTGCAACCGTCATCTCCGAAAGACGCCGCAATCCGATCGAGAGGAACGATCTGGTTTCCATGCTGCTCGAAGCGAAAGATCCGGAAACCGGGCGCATGATGAGCGACACGGAAATCATCGACAATCTTCTGACCTTCATTACCGCCGGTCACGAAACCACGGCCCTCGGCCTCGCCTGGACCTTCCATCTGCTCTCAAAAAATAGCGACCTGGAAAGCAAGGTCATCGCGGAAATCGAGGCTGTCACCGCCGGTGAACCGGTCGCGGCCGACCATATCGCCCGCCTGACCTATACCAGACAGGTATTTTCGGAAGCGATGCGGCTTTACCCGCCCGCCCCCGTCGTGACACGCACCGCGTTGCAGGACTTCAGGCTCGGCGAACACAATATTCCGGCCGGCACCGTTCTTTATGTGCCGATCTACGCCGTCCACCGGCACGCAACACTTTGGGAAGAACCCGACCGCTTCGACCCTTCACGCTTCGAGCCCGAAAAGGTCAAGGCGCGCCACCGCTATGCCTATATGCCCTTCGGTGCGGGCCCCCGCGTCTGCATCGGCAACGCCTTTGCCATGATGGAGGCTGTCTCAATCCTTGCCGTGCTTTTGCAGGACGTCCACCTCAAGAACAAAAGCCAGGCCAATACCGAGCCGCTGATGCGGGTGACCTTGCGGCCTGAGAACCAGCTGATGATGCGGGTGATCCCGCGACAAAACAAATCGCCCGCGGCGTAACCGCCACGGGCGACTGGTTCAGTGCGAAACTCCATCCGTCACCGGATGGTGACGATCAGAGATCGACGTCAAGGATCGCCATGGAGAAGTTGTAGGAGCGGTCGCCGTCTTCGTCATCGATATAGACAACGCCGAGAAACTCTTCGCCAAGATACACTTCGGCGGAATCGTCCTTGCGCGGACGCGCCTTGACGACCATCGTCGGGTTGAAGGTGCGCTTGAAATAGGCGTCGAGTTTTTTGATTTCGTCGGCTTTCACCACTATTCTCCTGTGCGGTTCGCGTTGGCCCGCTTTTGGCATGGGACAAAGGCCAAAGTAAAGT
>QFOL01000278.1 GCA_003241215.1 Agrobacterium fabrum | reverse complement strand
AGGCCCTTGCCGTCGGCGACCATTTTGATTGCGATGTCTTCGAGACGTTCGGTCATTTGCTATTCTCCCAAGGCACAATAAATTCCCGATAACAGAAGTTCCAGGGCAGGGAAATGGCGCGCTAACTCATTGAAACGATTGAAATCATTTCAATCGTTTGAAACTTTTCCTCCCAAGCGCACTTACCAAAAAACAAGGCCGGACAAGCGATGCTTGTCCGGCCTCGTGTCAGGCAAGTAAGGTAGTTTACTTGGCGGCGGCAAGGATGGCAACGCCCGGCAATTCCTTGCCTTCCATCCATTCAAGGAAGGCGCCGCCCGCCGTCGAGATGTAGGTAAAATCGTCCGAAACGCCGGCGTGGTTTAGTGCCGCCACCGTATCGCCGCCGCCGGCGACGGAGACGAGATCGCCGGCCTTGGTGCATTCGGCCGCGTGCTTTGCCGCAGCCACGGTTGCCGCATCGAAGGGCTCGATTTCGAATGCGCCGAGCGGGCCGTTCCAGACCAGCGTTTCCGCGCGCGAGATCCAGGCCTTGATGCTTTCGACCGATTTCGGGCCGACATCGAGAACCATGGCGTCGGCGGGAATGGCGTTGATATCGACGGTTTCATTGGCGGCACCGGCCTTGAACTCGCGGGCGACAACGCCGTCTTCCGGCAGGACGATGGCGCAGCCGGATGTCGCGGCTTCGATCATGATCTGTTTTGCTGTCTCGGCCAGATCGTGCTCGCAGAGCGATTTGCCGACATTGGTGCCGCGGGCGGCAAGGAAGGTGTTGGCCATGCCGCCGCCGATGACGAGGGCATCGACCTTCTTCACAAGGTTCATCAGCAGGTCGATCTTGCTCGAAACCTTGGCGCCGCCGACGATGGCGACAACCGGGCGCACCGGCTGGCCGAGGCCCTTTTCCAGAGCCTCAAGCTCGGCCTGCATGGTGCGGCCGGCATAGGCGGGCAGGTGGCGTGCAAGGCCTTCGGTGGAGGCGTGGGCGCGGTGGGCGGCGGAGAAGGCGTCGTTCACATAGATATCGCCATTGGCCGCCAGAGCCTCGACGAAGGCCGGATCGTTCTTTTCTTCACCCTTGTGGAAACGGGTGTTTTCCAGAAGCAGGATATCGCCATCGTTGAGTTTCGCAACGGCGTCGGCTGCCGCTGCGCCGGTGCAATCGGTTGCGAAGGAAACGGCGTGATCCAGCACTTCCTCGACGGCGGGCACGATCTGCGAAAGCGACATGTCGGCAACCGGCTCGCCCTTCGGGCGGCCGAAATGGGCGAGCAGGATGACTTTGGCGCCTTTTTTGGAAAGCTCCAGAATGGTGGGCGCAACGCGTTCGATACGGGTCTTGTCCGTCACTTTCCCATCCGCAACCGGCACGTTGAGATCAACGCGGACGAGAACGCGCTTTCCGGCAATGTCGTTGAGGTCGTCGAGGGTCTTGAAAGCGGGCATAGGTCGATCCTGATGTTGTTGCGAGTTCGGCAGGGACCATACTATGCCTGATTGCCGACGCAAGCCGGTCAGGCCTCATTTTCTCTCACTGAACTGGCCGGGGCCGGGGCGGTTTCTTCCACGCTTTCGGCGCGGGGCTGACGCTTCTCTGCCAGATAATTGCGCACGCGGTTGAGGATTTCCGAAAAGCTGATGAAGATCGGCAGGCTTGTGGCCGGTTCCACCGGTTCGAGCGAGATTCCGACGCCTGTGATGGCTTCGTGCTCGTCCAGTGTACGGACGATGAGGACGATGGAGCCAAGGCGCACGCGGTCGGCATAATCGGCTTTCCCGGCAAGGCGCGCCTCGATGAGTTCCGCAACGCTCATCGCCTGTTCGGCGGCTGAAAGCAGGCCGGGGCCATAGGCCGCGTCCAGTTCCTTGGCCGGACGGCTGGGCGAGATTGCGAAAGTGCCGAAGAAATCGGCGTCGTCATCGGCGACCGGCAGGGCGCTGGCGAACAGCCGGTCGATCAGGCGGGAATAACCGGGGGCGATGAAAAGATAGACGAGATCGTTCTCCCGCAGCCGACCGGCATATTGGTAGCGGATCGACTTGCCGTCGCGCACCACCAGCGAAGGCATGGCCCAGCGCGGAATACGCTCGCCCTGCATGATGGCGCTGCCCCTGGCGACCCGGTAGGAAATCAGCTCATGATTGGCGGTGCCGGGGAGGTCGACCTCCAGCTTGTCCACCTCGCCCATGCGCGGCGGCACGATCAGGCCGAGCCGTGTCGCCACCGGCTTGATGGTCCAGCCCTGCACGAGCAGCGAGACCAGCACGATGATGAAGGCGGCGTTGAAATAGATCTGCGCATCGTTGAGCCCGCCGAGAATGGGCATGATGGCGAGCAGGATGGAGACCGCGCCGCGCAGACCCACCCAGGCCACGAAGGAGGTTTCCTGCTGGGTATAGTTGAAGGGCATGAGGCTGAGCCAGACCGCCAGCGGGCGGGCGACGAAGATCAGGAAAAGCGCCAGCAGCACGGCGGGAATGGCGATAGCCGGAAATTGCGACGGCGTGGCGAGCAGGCCGAGCATCAGGAACATGATGATCTGGGCAAGCCAGGTCAGGCCCTCATGGAAACGGCGGATGGTTTCCTTGGCGAAGACCCTGCGGTTGCCGGCGACGATGCCAGCCACATAGACCGCCAGAAAACCGCTGCCGCCAATAGCGCCGGTAAAGGAAAAGACGAGCAGCGCCAGCGCCAGCCCGAAGATCGGCGCCAGCCCACGGTCGGCTGCGAAACGGTTGACGACGGTGGCAATCATCAGCCCGCCGAGCAGGCCGAAAATCAGGCCGAGGCCCATCTGCTCGATGAAAAGCAGCAGGAAGCCGCTGTCGATGCCGGCAAGCCCCTGGCCCTTGGCGATGATTTCGACCAGCGCGACGGTGAGAAAGATGGCCATCGGATCGTTGGTGCC
Organism: Agrobacterium fabrum; assembly: GCA_003241215.1. GTDB lineage: Bacteria > Pseudomonadota > Alphaproteobacteria > Rhizobiales > Rhizobiaceae > Agrobacterium > Agrobacterium fabrum_A. Next base: position 2,985 of record QFOL01000278.1, on the reverse strand, counting down.
GGATTCGACTTCCAGCGTCGAACGCACCTGATCGCGGATATGGATGCCGCCGATACGCAGCAGGAAGAACACGGCAGCCGCATCCGTGGAGGCGACGATGGCGCCGAGCAGCAGTCCCTCCAGCCAGGAAAGCCCGAGCAGCAGGGCGGCGGCGCCTGCGAAAAACACGGATGTGAGGATGACGCCGCCCGTGGCGAGCGCCACTGCGGGTGCTGCGGAAAGCCGGAAGGACTGGATGGACGTGCCGAAACCGGAATCGAACAGAATGACGGCGAGCACAAGCGAACCCAGCATATAGGCCAGCGGATTGTTGGTGAATTCGATGCCGAGGCCATCCACTCCGGCCACAAGGCCGATCATCAGGAAGAGCAGGAGGAGGGGTGCGCCGAAGCGGAAGGCGATGAGGCTCGAGAAAGCTGCGACGAGAACCAGAACAGTTGCCACCAGCAACAGAAAATAAAATGATTCCACGTCCACCGCCTCATTCAAACCGCGTTGACCGCTGCAATGAATGCTCTGCGCGTCTGCAGTCAATGCGCCACGGGTTGCGGTCTGTCAGCGCTGTTTCTGCTGGCGTTGAAAGGCGACGCAAGGCGGGGTGTATCGAATGATACGGCAGGGCCGAAGTGCATTGCGCACGACCATTTCCCTGTTTCCCTTGTCCGTTTCAAAATGGACCAGACAAAGGCAGGACATGGGAATTTTTCGGCCTGCGGGCGAAAACATGCAAGGCGCGGAGAAGCGGTCGATACCCCCGCGGAAACAATTCACCCGTGGCTGTTTCGACGTAACATAGAGACAATGCAGCTGCGTTAGCTCTGGCTTCCGAATTGCTTTCCCCATTACCGGAGCATCGGATGAAACGGATATCTACATTTATCATATTGCTGGCGGCGGCCTTAACTGTCTCCGCTTGCTCCAGCACGGAGCAGACAGCTGAAAACATGGCCGCACAACGCGAACGCTGCCGTGCATTTGGTTATTATGAAGGCTCGCGCGATTTTGCCGACTGCATGATGAAGCTTTCCATGCAGCAAAGCGAATTGCGGCAACAGACTTTCGATACGATCTGGAGCAGTGCGGGCAATTCGGGGCCGGTCATCATCAACAATAAAAAATGACGGATGGCCCGTGTCATCCGGCCGTCTGAGGGAGGGTTTGGTCCGCCCTCAGACGGCGATGGTTTTCGATCCGTAGCCCCCGCCTTGCTTCTGGATCGATGCCGGCGGGTTTCCTCGTTTCCCGCCGGCATTTTTTTACAAACAAAAAGCCGGCAGGATTGCTCCCGCCGGCTTTTCGATGGAACCGGGTCTTGCTTAGATGGTCTTCGCGAAGGCGACGGCCGTATCCGACATGCGGTTGGAGAAGCCCCACTCGTTGTCGTACCAGGACAGGATGCGCACGAACTTGCCTTCCATGACCTTGGTCTGGTCGATTGCGAAGATCGAGGAGTGGCTGTCATGGTTGAAGTCGCGGGAAACCAGCGGCTCTTCGGTATAGCCGAGAATGCCCTTCAGCTTGCCGTTGGCGGCGGACTTGATCGCCTCGTTGATTTCCTCGACCGTCGTGTCGCGCTTGGCGATGAACTTGAAGTCGACGACGGAGACGTTCGGGGTAGGAACGCGGATCGACGTGCCGTCCAGCTTGCCCTTGAGGTGCGGCAGAACGAGACCGACGGCCTTGGCTGCGCCCGTCGAGGTCGGGATCATGGACAGGGCTGCGGCGCGGGCGCGGTACAGATCCTTGTGCATGGTGTCCAGCGTCGGCTGGTCGCCCGTGTAGGAGTGGATCGTGGTCATGAAGCCATGATCGATACCAACGGCGTCATCGAGAACCTTCACAACCGGCACGAGGCAGTTGGTGGTGCAGGATGCGTTGGAGATGACCAGATGGTCCTTCGACAGCTGGTCGTCATTGACGCCGAAAACGACCGTGAGGTCCGCGCCGTCAGCCGGAGCCGAAACGATGACGCGCTTTGCGCCAGCCGTCAGGTGAGCGGCGGCCTTGTCGCGGGCGGTAAAGATGCCGGTGCATTCGAGCGCGATGTCGACGCCGAGTTCCTTGTGCGGCAGCGTTGCCGGATCGCGAACGGCGGTCACCTTGATCGGCTTGCCGCCGCCAACGATGATCGTATCGCCTTAATCGTAGCGCAGCAGGTGAGCGTTGGTTTCAACCGGGCCGAGGTCGTTGATGGCGACGACTTCGATATCGGTGCGGCCGGATTCGACGATGGCGCGCAAAACATTGCGGCCGATGCGGCCGAAGCCGTTAATGGCAACTTTTACAGTCATTTACAGTCTCCCGATCAAGAATGGGCTTGGTCTTTGCTGAATGGTGAGGGCTTGGGAAGCCCTTACGCAAGTTTTGCCTCGACTGCGGCGACGACAGCTTCTGCCGTGATACCGAAGTGCTTGAAGAGATCCTTCGCCGGGGCGGACGCTCCAAAGGAGTGCATGCCGACGAAAGCGCCATCGTTACCGATGAAGTAATCCCAGCCCTGGCGGATGGCGGCTTCCACCGCGATCTTGACCGGAGCCTTGCCGATGATGGCGTTGCGATAGGTTTCCCGGCTGTTCCTTGAAGAGTTCGAAGCAGGGAACGGAAACGACGCGGGCGGATACGCCCTTGTCCTTCAGCGTTGCGGCCGCTTTCAGAGCCACTTCGACTTCCGAACCGGAAGCGAAGATCGAAACCTTGGCGTCGCTGGCGGAGACGAGTTCGTAGGCGCCATAAGCAGACAGGTTCTTCTCTTCATATTCCTTGCGCGAAGGAGCGAGATTCTGGCGGGTGAGGGCCAGGGCAGACGGACGATGCTTCTGTTCCAGCGCCAGCTGCCAGCATTCCGCCGTCTCCGTCTCATCCGCCGGGCGGAAGACGAGCAGGTTCGGAATGGCGCGAAGGGCAGCGATCTGCTCCACCGGCTGGTGGGTCGGGCCGTCTTCACCAACGCCGATGGAATCATGCGTCAGAACGTGGACGACACGG
>QFOL01000277.1 GCA_003241215.1 Agrobacterium fabrum | reverse complement strand
CCCGGCAATATGCTGGACCGCAGCTTTTATGTCGGCGATCCGTCCTTCGATACATCAAGCCGCAAATTCACCAATATCGGCTATGAATTCGAGCACCGTTTCGACGATACCTTCACCTTCCGGCAGAATGCGCGTTATTCCAATTTCGACTGGTCCTATCGTGCGCTCGGCATGTCTTCGACCAATAACGGCATGATCGGCAATCTCATCCGCCGCAATGCGACGTTCCAGGACGAGCTGCTGAACACTTTCAACATCGACAACAGCCTGCAGGCAGATTTCTCCACGGGGCCTGTCGACCACACCCTGCTTGTCGGGCTAGACTACCGTTATTTCGACAATAACGTCAAAACCGAATTCTGGGCCGCGACGCCGCTCAACCCGGTCAATCCGGTCTATGGCGGGCCGATCAGCCTCACCTCGCGCACGCTTTATGCCGATGTGAAGACGGATATTTCCCAGATCGGCCTTTATGCCCAGGACGAGATGGCCTTCGAGAACTGGCGCGTCACCGCCGGCCTGCGGCAGGACTGGGCAAGCACCACCGGCACGACCTTCAACGGCACCACCTACCGCTCGCTCGACAAGGACGATCACAAGCTGACCGGCCGTGTCGGTGTCAGCTATCTCTTCGATGGCGGCATTGCGCCCTATGTCAGCTACGCGACCTCCTTCGAACCGGTGCCGCAGCCGGCCGTCGGCGATGCGCCGAAACCGACCACCGGCGAACAATGGGAAGCGGGCATCAAATATCAGCCTGAGGGCTTCGATGGTTTCTTCTCCGCCGCGATCTACGATCTGAAACAGAAGAACGTCACAACGACGGTGGGCGGGGTGACGCAGCAGATGGATGAGGCGCATGTGAGAGGTCTCGAACTGGAAGGCGTCGCAAGCCTTGCAGACGGGCTCGACCTGCGCGCGGCCTATACCTACATGGACAGCGAGGTCTCCGGCCGCGTCAACAACGGCAAGGAACTGGACAATGCCCCCCAGCACGCCGCAAGCCTCTGGCTCGATTACACCTTCCCGGAGGATACGGCGCTCGAAGGTTTCGGCATTGGCGGCGGTGTGCGCTATGTCGGCAAACGCTACGGCGATGCGGCCAATGCCTTCGAGATGAAGGGCCTCGCCCTTCTCGATCTCGGCGTGCACTACGAGAAGAACGGCTACCGCGCCTCGCTTCTGGTGCAAAACTTGACTGATAAAGAATATATTTCTAGTTGCTCCACTTTCGGATGCTATTACGGTGACGGCAGAACCGTTATGGGCAAGCTGACCTACCGTTGGTAACGCCACATCAAAGTGAAGCAGCAGGGGCATGACGCGCAAGGATCGATGGATGTCCCCCCTCTGGGGACGGCGGGAATTTTTAGGCCTGCTCGCCGCTTCGGCCCTTGCGGGCAAGGCGGGGGCGGCAGCCACGCCTCGCCTCGCCGCGATCGACTGGGCCATGCTCGAAACCTCGGTGGCGCTCGGCATCATGCCGGTGGCGGCCACCGAACTCATCCAGTTCAGGGTGAACGCAGTCGAGCCGGAAATCCCTGAAACCGTCGCCGATCTCGGCCTGCGCGGCGCGCCGAATTTCGAGCTTCTGCAATTGACCCGGCCGGATCTCATTCTGATCTCGCCTTTCTACACGCGTTATACCGGCAGGCTGGAAGCGATTGCCCCGGTCTTCTCGCTGCCCTTTTACGTGAAGGGCGAGCCGCCGTTTCAAAAGGCGCTGGCGGCGGTTACCGCGCTTGGTGAAAAACTCGGCAGGGTCGCCGAAGCGCGCAGGGTCTTGGACGAAACGGAAAAATCGCTGCAGGCCATGCGCACCCGCCTTGCCGGTTTTGCGGCGCGGCCGACCTATGTGATCAATATCGGCGATGCCCGGCATTTTCGCGTTTTCGGCGCCGACAGCATGTTCGGGGATATTCTCGGCCGGCTGGGGCTTGGCAATGCCTGGGCGAACCGTTCGCAATTTACCTTCGCTGCCCCGGTTCCGCTTGAAAACCTCGCTGCTTCGCCCGAGGCGCGTATCGTCATTGTTTCCGATATTCCGGTGGAAGCGCGCGAAAGCCTGCGTAACAGCGCCATCTGGCGCGCATTGCCCGCCATACGCGAAAATCGGGTGGTCACGCTCGGCAATGTCGGCCCCTATGGTGGCATCACCGCCGGCATGCGTTTCGCACGGCTTCTGACCGAGGCCCTGACGGCGCGGGGGGAGGCGCTGTGACAGCCCGGCCTCTTCAGATTTTCTTCGGCCTGCTGTTCGTGCTGGCCTGCGGGCTTTCCCTGCATGCCGGCTTCCAGCGGTTGCCTTTCGGGGCGTGGCCCGGTCCGCCATTCGATGCCGCATCCATGTCGATGGATCAGATCATCTTCGCTTTCAGCCTGATGCCGCGTGTGGCCGTCGCCATTCTGGCGGGCGCCATGCTTGGCTTGTCCGGCGCGCTTTTCCAGCAATTGCTGCGCAATCCGATTGCCGACCCGTCGACGCTCGGCATTTCCGCAGGCGCACAGCTCGCCATCGTCGTCGCCACCCTGTTTTTCCCATCGGTGCTGGATGGTAACCGCGCATTGGTGGCGCTCGCCGGCGCTGCCGCTGCGGCCGGTATCGTGTTTCTTCTCGGCTGGCGACGCTCTTTCGAGCCGGTGACCATGGTGGTGTCAGGGCTGTTGGTCGGCATCACCGCCGCTTCCGCTTCCGCCGCGCTGACGCTGGCGCAGGGCGAATATCTGATGTCGCTCGTCGTCTGGAACGGCGGCTCGCTCAGCCAGCAGGATTGGTCGAACGCCATTCTGCTTGCCTTCCAGCTTCTCGCGGGCCTTGTCCTGACCGGTGTGTTGATAAGGCCGCTCACGGTTCTCGGTCTCGGTGACGCCGGCGCTCGATCGCTTGGCGTCTCGCTGTTTTCGGTCAGGCTGGCGGTTGCGGCCGTCGCTGTCATGCTCGCCGCCTTCGTTGCTTCGGCGGTCGGTCTCGTCAGCTTCATCGGCCTTGCTGCACCGGCGCTCACCCGGGCGCTCGGCGTCAGGCGCTCGTCTTCGGTGCTCCTGGTTTCCCCGCTTCTCGGTGGTCTGCTGCTGTGGTTCTGCGACGGTCTCGTGCAGCTTCTGGCGAGCACGACGGCCGAAGTTTTTCCGACCGGTGCGGTAACGGCACTGATCGGCGGCCCGCTGCTTCTGTGGCTGCTGCCGAAAATCCGGCCGACCGATGTGCATCGCGGCGAAGGTGTCGATCTCACGGCAAGACGCCGGCTTACGGCCCTGCTGCCGGTTCTCGCCATCATGGCGGGTCTGGTCTTTGCAGCGCTCGCCACAGGAAAGGCGCCGGAGGGCTGGACGGTGCTTGGCGCCAATGACCTGCAAAGCCTGCTGCCGTTGCGCTGGCCGCGGCTGGTGGCGGCCATAGCCGCCGGTGGTCTGCTGGCCATGGCGGGGGCGCTCCTCCAGCGGCTCACCGGCAATCCCATGGCAAGCCCTGAGGTCATCGGCGTCAGCGGCGGCGCGGGTCTCGGTTTTGCCGCCGCCATCACGCTTTTCCCGGCGGCCGGCCTGTTCGAACTGTTTTGCGGCGCCGGCGTCGGCTCGGCGGCGGTCATGATCCTCGTATTGATCTTTTCCGTGCGCCGGCACCTTGCGCCGGAAAAAATCCTGCTTGCCGGCATCGCCGTAAGTTCGCTCTGCTCTGCGGTGCTTTCGGCGCTGCTCGCCATTGGCGACCAGCGCGCCTGGCAGATTCTCGCCTGGCTCAGCGGCTCGGGCTCGACCGCGACACCGGCTTCGGCGATCTTTCTCGCCATTCTTTCCGTCGTGCTTCTGGCGGGGGCACTATCGGTCGCGCGCTGGCTGACGATCCTGCCGCTCGGCCGGGATGTGCCGGTCTCCCTCGGCCTGCCGCTCGGCGCGGCGCGCATCGCCGTCATCGCGGTGTCCGGCATCGCCACCGCCGCCGCCTCGCTGCTTGTCGGCCCCTTGAGTTTCGTTGGGCTAATGGCGCCGCATATTGCGCTTCGCGCCGGCTTCACCACGCCGCGCAACCATCTCTTCGCTTCCTTCCTGTTCGGCGCGGTGCTGATGGCGCTTTCCGATCTCGGGGCGCGGACGGTCACTTTCCCCTACGAGCTGCCGCTCGGGCTTTTTGCGGCCCTGGCGGGTGCGCCCTATCTGATCTGGCTTTCAGGCAGGCGATGATGAATTTTTTGAACGATGTACGGAGATGAGAACCATGGGTCAGGCAGCACTTGCCGTCGACTATGACGATGTTCCGCTTTTTTCTCTCGACGGCGTGACCATGGAGGTGCCGGGCAGGACATTGCTGCAGCCGCTGACGGCCAGTTTCCCAACCGGCAAGACCATCGGCCTGATCGGCCATAACGGTTCGGGAAAATCGACGCTGCTCAAGATTCTCGCGCGCATGCAGGAGCCGACGGCGGGCAGGGTTTCGTTCGAAGGAAAGCCGTTGAACGCCTGGGGCAACCGCGAATTTGCGCGCAAGCTCGCCTATCTGCCGCAATATACGCCGGCCGCCTCCGGCATGCTGGCCAGGGAACTGGTGGCGCTTGGCCGTTATCCCTGGCATGGCGCGCTCGGGCAGTTCACCAAAGCGGATCAGGAGAAGGTGGATGAGGCCATCGAACTCACCGATACCGTCGCCTTCCGCGACCGGCTGGTCGATACGCTTTCCGGCGGCGAACGCCAGCGCGTGTGGCTGGCCATGCTGGTGGCGCAAAATGCCGAAAGCCTGCTTCTCGACGAGCCCATTTCCGCACTCGACATGGCCCATCAGCTCGAGGTGCTCTCGCTGGTGCAGCGGCTGTCGCGGGAAAAGGGCCTCGGCGTCATCGTGGTGCTGCATGATGTCAACATGGCTGCAAGGTTCTGCGACGAGATCGTCGCGCTGCATTCCGGCCAGCTCATTGCACGGGGGACGCCGCAGGAGATCATGACGCCGGAAACGCTGGAGCGGATCTATGGCGTTCGCATGGATGTCATGACCCATGCCGCCACCGGCCTTCCGGTAGCGCTGCCGCTCTGAGGCTGTTGCAGCAAAACAACGGTCGGAAACACAGGTTGTTGATGGCGATTCCGCGCGCGTTTCCCGCCCTAACAATGTCTTAATGGCATCCTACCGCCATCAGACATTGTTAACCGTTCGGCTTTCATCGCCTCCAATTAAGTTGTTTTGGATCGATT
>QFOL01000276.1 GCA_003241215.1 Agrobacterium fabrum | reverse complement strand
CAATGCCGCTGCGAACATTTTTGCGACTGATTTTCCGATTTTAGACGAATGTCTCATACGCATGACTCGATCTACACTGACGCCAACCCGCCGCATCGAAACCGATCCGGCACAAATTTCACTTCTTGCAAGGCCCATTTCCCGAGGTGGGGAAAACCATGCGTCGATGTTTATGATTAAAGCGCGTTAGTGTTACCACGCCGTTAAAACGTTAAGCCGCTCAGTGCTTTTTTGACACTTCGATAACCATGACGAAAACCGGATGCGCCATGCTGGGACAATAATGATATTGAAAATCAGTTAGTTGCGACAATTCAGAATATTAGAAGGCAAAAATGAACTGCCTTCAAAATTTTCATTTCGTCACAAATGCCGGGCAATATGGGTGCTGAGCGGCAGGTAGGGAGCCTCGAACAGCTCTTCCTTCTCGAAGCGGCTGCCGGTCTTCGAGAAACGCGTCATCACACAACGCTCGTCTTCAAGAATGATCGGCGCGATCATCATGCCGCCCGAAACGATCTGCTCGGCGAAGAAGCGCGGCATGGTGGTGAAGGCGGCGGTGGAGACGATGCGGTCAAAGGTGCCCTCACCCACCAGTCCGTTGCTGCCATCCGCCTGGCGGATGACGACATTGCGGATGGAAAGATCGTCGAGACAGTTCTGCGCCTGCTGCACCAGCGTCTTGTAACGCTCCAGCGAAAAGACGCGCTCCACCCGGCGCGCGATGATCGCCGTCATGAAACCGCTGCCCGTGCCGATTTCCAGCACGCGCTGGCCGGGCTTCAACTGCAGCCGGGCAAGGATTTTCACCGCTATGTCGGCGCCCTCCATGAAGGCGCCGCAGTCGATCGGGATCGTACGGCTGGAATAGGCGTCGGCCGCAAATTGCGGCGGCACGAATTTGGAACGCGGCGTCTGCTCGACCGCCGTCAGAAGGTCGAGATCGGAAATCCCCTCGCCCCTTAAGCGGAGAACCAGAGCGGCAAAACCTTCCTTTTCGACCATGGCAGATTTCAATCGGCGACTCCGAATCCAAGCGCTTGCGCAACCCGATCCTTTACCGAGTAGTCCGTCAGGTCAAGCTTGAGCGGCGTGACCGAGATTTTGCCATGCTTCAGGGCATGGATATCGGTGCCTTCGCGGAAGGTGCCGAGACGCTCGCCGAAGCGCAGCCAGTAATAGGGAAAACCGCGGCCATCCTGACGCTCTTCCACCGTCAGACCGAAATCGAGCTTGCCCTGCCCGGTGACAGACACGCCCTGCACATCGCTCGGTGCGCAATTGGGGAAATTGAGGTTGAGGAAGGTGCCATCAGGCAGGTCGACATTCATCAGCTTGCGCAGAAGATCGGGCGCATAGGTCTCGGCGACTTCCCAGGGCACGACCCGGCCTTCGGCGTGGCTGAAGGCCTGGCTGAGCGCGAAGGACCGCACACCCTGCAGCGTGCCTTCGATGGCGCCGGCAATGGTGCCGGAATAGGTCACGTCATCGGCCATGTTGGCGCCGGCATTGACGCCTGACAGCACCAGATCCGGCTTTTCCGGCAGGACTTCGCGAATGCCCATGATGACGCAGTCTGTCGGCGTGCCGCGCAGCGCGAAATGTTTGTCGGAAACTTTTCGCAGACGCAGCGGTTCGGACAGCGTCAGCGAATGGGCAAGCCCGCTCTGGTCGGTTTCCGGCGCAACAATCCAGACATCGTCCGACAATGTGCGAGCGATACGCTCCAGCACGGCCAGACCCTCGGCGTGAATACCGTCGTCATTCGTCAGCAAAATCCGCATGTTCATCTCTCCGCTGCCGTGTCCCTGCTTGATGACACTATGATTTCTCTCAGAGAATCTTCCCGCTATCGTCATTCCGGCCTTGAGCCGGAATTCAGTCGACGCGCGTCGGCGCGGCGAGAAGAGTCTTTTCAGTCCAAGGATTTGGGCTGGCTGGGTTCCGGCTCAGGGCCGGAATGACGGAGGCGTCTTCAAGAGCCTGACAATCAGGCCGCCTTCTCGATGCGCGTCAGACCGCCCATATAGGGCAGCAGCACGTCTGGAATTGTGACGGAACCGTCCTCGTTCAGATAATTTTCGAGAATGGCGATCAGGCAGCGGCCGACAGCCGTGCCGGAGCCGTTCAGCGTGTGCACGAACTTCGTCGCCTTGTCATCCTTGCCGCGATAACGCGCATTCATGCGCCGCGCCTGGAAATCGCCGCAGACCGAGCAGGAGGAGATTTCGCGATAGGTGTTCTGGCCCGGCAGCCAGACTTCCAGATCGTAAGTCTTGCGCGCGCCAAAACCCATGTCGCCGGTGCAGAGCGTCAAGGTGCGGAAATGCAGGCCGAGACGCTTCAGCACTTCCTCGGCGCAGGCCGTCATGCGCTCATGCTCTTCAACGGCACTTTCCGCATCGGTGATGGAGACGAGTTCGCACTTCCAGAACTGGTGCTGGCGCAGCATGCCGCGCGTGTCGCGACCGGCCGAGCCCGCTTCCGAACGGAAGGACGGTGTGAGCGCGGTGAAACGCAGCGGCAGCTTTTCCTGCTCGAGAATTTCGCCTGAGACGAGGTTGGTCAACGTCACTTCCGACGTCGGGATCAGCCAGCGGCCATCGGTGGTCTTGAACAGGTCCTCGGCAAATTTCGGCAATTGTCCGGTACCGAACATCGCCTCGTCACGCACCATCAGCGGCGAGGATACTTCGGTGTAACCGTGTTCGGAAGTGTGCAGGTCGATCATGAACTGGCCGAGCGCCCGCTCCAGACGCGCCAGCTGGCTGGTCAGCACGGTGAAGCGCGAACCCGAAAGCTTCGCGGCGCGTTCGAAATCCATGTAACCGAGCGCTTCGCCGATCTCGAAATGCTCCTTGGCCTCATGGTTCCAGCCGGGCTTCTGGCCAACCACGCGGGTGACCACATTGTCGTGTTCATCGCTGCCGTCGGGCACATCGTCGAAGGGCATGTTCGGCAGGCGCGACAGGGCGTCGTTGAGCTCGGCGGTAACCTGGCGGTCCTCCTCCTCGGCGCGCGGCATGTTTTCCTTGATGTCGGCGACTTCGGCTTTAAGCTTTTCCGCAAGCTCCATGTCCTTCTGCGCCATGGCGGCGCCGATTTCCTTGGAGGCGGCATTGCGCCGGGACTGCATGTCCTGCAGGGACTGGATGACGGAACGGCGCTTTTCATCGAGGGCGATCAGGCCCGCGGCGGCGGGCTCGACGCCACGCCGTGCGAGAGCCGCATCGAAGGCTTCGGGGTTTTCGCGTATCCATTTAATGTCGTGCATCGTCGTTCCAGACCGTTGTTGCATCACCCGTGTTTTACAGCAAAACGCCGGGCATGAACCCGGCGCGAGGAGATTTGTCGAGCGGCAGGACCTTCAGAAGAATCAGGTCTCCTCCAGCTCCGTGCTTTTGGATTCCGCCGCACGTTTCCTCTCCACGAGTCGAGCCATGTAGATGGAAATCTCGTAGAGAATGATCGCAGGCAGCGCAAGACCGATCTGGGACATGGGATCGGGCGGCGTCAGCACGGCGGCGACCACGAAGGCGAGGACGATCGCAAACTTGCGCTTTTCCCTGAGCCAGTCGCTGGTCAACAGCCCGACGCGCGCCAGAAGCGTGGTGACGACGGGCAGCTGGAACACCAGGCCGAAGGACAGCACCAGCGTCATGATGAGGCTGAGATATTCCGACACCTTCGGCATCAGCGAAATCGCTACCTCGCCATCCTCGGGCAATTGCTGCATGGCGAGGAAGAACCACATGACCATGGGCGTGAAGAAGAAATAGACGAGCGCCGCGCCGATGAGGAAAAGGATCGGCGAAGCGATGAGGAACGGCAGGAAGGCCGCCCGTTCGTTCTTGTAAAGACCGGGCGCAACGAATTTATAGAGCTGTGAGGCGACCACCGGAAACGAGATCACCATCGCGCCGAACATCGCAACCTTGATCTGCGTGAAGAAAAATTCCTGCGGCGCGGTATAGATCAGCGACGACTTCGTGACATCGAGGCCCGCCCAGAGAACCGCCCATTTGTAAGGAATGACGAGCAGGTTGAACAGATGCTTGGCAACGGCGAAACAGGCGATGAAGGCGACGAAAAACGCGCCGAGCGCCCAGATCAGCCGCGTGCGCAACTCCATGAGGTGCTCGATAAGCGGCTGCGGCTTATCCTCCATATCCCCGCTCATGCTTCATCCTTTTTGGGCTTTGCGGCCTTGGTTTTTGCCGTTTTCGCCGGCTTGGTCTCGGCCACGACCACCTTATCTGCGACAGACTTCCTGACGGCCGCCTTTTTGGCGACGGCCTGCACGGCGGGATTGGAAACAGCGGGCTTCGAAACGGCGGGCTCACTGGTTTTCGCGGCGGTTTTCGTGACCGGCGCGGTTTCGGGCGCTGCCGCCGCGGCCTTGCTGCGGGCGGCGCGTTTGGGCTTGGCGGCAACCGTTTCGGCCTCCACGGTCGCAATCGATTTCGCCCGCGCGCGCTTCGGCTTCTCCTCCACAGCGACGGCTGCGGCAACCGGCGCGGCCGATGCGGCAACAGCAGGCGGCGCATCCGGCAGCTTCATCTCCGGCTCGGGCACGCTGACCAGCGGCACAACCGGCTCGCTTGTGGCAGGCGCGGGCGTGGAAGACAGGCCGTCCGGCGGGGTCGTCGCCTTCTGCAGATCGGACTTGATCTCGTTGCCGAGCTGGCGGAGCGGGTTCATCGCATCGCGCAGCGAATTGGTCGGGTTGAGATTGCGGACATCGGAGATGGTCTGGCGAACATCGTCCATGTCAGCCTCTTTGAGAGCCTCATCGAACTGGGTGCGGAAATCCCCCGCCATCTTGCGAAGCCCCGCCATCGTCTTGCCGAAGGCGCGAATCATGGGCGGCAAGTCTTTCGGCCCGACGACCACGATCAACACGACCGCAATCACCAGAAGCTCGCTCCAGCCGATATCTAACATCAATATGCTCCCGAGACCCTAGCGCATCGGCCCGAAAATCGGAATCGATTTTCGACAGGAACGATGCGCAACATACAAGTGGTAGAGCGTCCTTTGTGCATCCGAAAGGACGCACGGCGCTCTAGCGCCAGTCTCACACCAAGCGGCGACAGGCCGCTTACTTGATCTCGTCAGCCTTGTGGTCGACGGTCTTCGTGTTGGCATCGGCCGGCGGCGGCGTCTGGTCTTCGTCAGCCATGCCCTTCTTGAA
>QFOL01000275.1 GCA_003241215.1 Agrobacterium fabrum | reverse complement strand
TGCCCTGCCGGGCATCTCCCCCACAAGGGGGGAGATCGGTAAGCGGCGCTACCACCGCTTCATTCGCAAACGTTGAGATGGGCGCGACCTCGCCGCATATCGATCTCCCCCCTTGAGGGGGAGATGCCCGGCAGGGCAGAGGGGGGTGAGCCCCACGCACCGACCGTCAATAAGGCGCGTCCACCTTCCCCGTGCTCACATAAACCGTCTTCAGCTCGCTATAATGCTCCAGCGCCGCCGCCGAATTCTCCCGCCCGAAGCCGGATTGTTTCGAGCCGCCGAAGGGGATTTCGACCGGGCAGAGATTATAGGTATTGATCCACAGCGTGCCCGCCTCCAGCCGGTCGACCACGCGATGGGCGCGGGCGAGATCGGCGGTGAAGACGCCGCCGGCCAGCCCGAATTCGGTGGCGTTCGCGCGGGTAAGAACCTCGTCCTCATCGTCGAAATCCAGCACGCACATGACCGGGCCGAAGATTTCCTCGCGGGCGATGGTCATGTCGTCGGTCACATCGGCGAAGACGGTCGGCTGCACATAGGCGCCCTCGCCCGAGACATTGTTCGGAATGCCGCCGCCGGTGATGAGCGTCGCGCCCTCGGCCTTGCCCTTTTCGATATAGGCGAGAACCTTCTCCTGCTGGGCCTTGGAGACCAGCGGGCCGAGATGGGTGGCGTAGTCGAGCGGATCGCCGAGGATCATCGCCTCGGTGCGGCGCTTCAGATTGTCGAGGAAACGCTGCTTCGCCTTTTTCTGCACGAAGACGCGGGTGCCGTTGGAGCAGACCTGGCCGGAGGAATAGAAATTGCCGAGCATGGCCCCACCGACGGCGCTTTCGATATCGGCGTCATCGAAGACGATCAGCGGCGATTTGCCGCCAAGTTCCATCGTCACATGCTTCAGATGCCCGGCAGCGGCGGCGGCCACCTTGCGGCCGGTCGGCACCGAGCCGGTAAGCGAGACCTTCGCCACATCGGGGTGATTGACCAGCAGCGGCCCGGTATCGCGATCGCCCTGAATGACGTTGAACAGGCCCTTTGGCAGACCGGCTTCGATGAGGATTTCGGCGATCTTCAAGGCGCCGAGCGGGGTGTTTTCCGAAGGCTTGAAGACCATGGCGTTGCCGGCGACGAGTGCCGGGGCGGCCTTCCAGCAGGCGATCTGCTGCGGATAGTTCCAAGCGCCGATGCCGACGCAGACGCCGAGCGGCACGCGCTTGGTATAGGCGAAATCGCCGCCGAGCGGAATGTAATCGCCGTTCAGCGCGGCAGGAGCGATGCCGCCGAAAAACTCGAAGGCATCCGCGCCGGAGGTCGGGTCGGCGACGATGGTTTCCTGAATGGGCTTGCCGGTATCCAGCGTCTCCAGCGTGGACAGCGCATCGTTGCGCTCGCGCATGATATCGGCGGCACGTTTGAGGATGCGGCCGCGGGCCATCGGGCTCATCGCCGCCCATTCCTTCTGCGCACGCTTGGCCGCGGCGATGGCGCGCTCGACGATGGCAGGCGTTGCCGCATGCAGCCGCGCGATCACCTCGCCGGTGGCCGGGAAGATGCTCTCGAACGGCGTGCCGGCCGTGTCTTCGACATACACCCCGTCGATGAAATGCGAGGCTTTCGGCTGCGCCTTGAGCGTGGTCATGTCGAAGTCTCCTTAAAGAACGCGGATGGACGGCTTTTGGCGCTGTCCATCGGGAAAAGATTTGAGCTGCATGTCGAAATAATCCTCGACAAGCGCCGGCGCGGAGGCGAGACCGAGCGGCGCCGAGCGCAGGCTGTGCCTGATATAAAGCCCGTCGATCAGGGCCGCCGCCCCTTCCGCGATGCGCGCGGCATCGTCCGGCGGGCAGAGCCGGTTGAGGCTCGCCATGAGATTGGACCTGAGGCGGCGGGAATAAAGCACCAGCAGGCGGCGGGTCTCTTCCGAGCGCTGCGCCTCGACATAAAAGGCAAGCCATGCCGCCACGGTTTCGGGCGTGAACTGGTCGCTCTGGAAGGAGACATGTACGATGGCGCTCAGCCTTTCACGCGGACCGGAAGCGCGGGTCAAGGCCGCTACCGCATCGCGCCGCAGGTCACGCAGCAGGCTGCGAATGGTTTCCAGCAGAAGCTGCTGCTTGCTGCCGAAATAATGATGCGCAAGCGCCGCCGACACGCCCGCTTCCCGGGCGATATCAGACATTGTCACATTCAGCGAACCATGGTGGCCTATGGTGCGAAGCGCCGCATCCACCAGCGCCTTGCGGCGCAAAGGCTCCATTCCGATCTTGGGCATAATGGCCTCCTTGATGGCGGGCAAAATATTCTTGATTGATCAATCAATCAATAAAAAACGCGCCATTTCATGTCGCGAATTGGCGTCGACGCGGCAGGGGGAAGGCAGAAGCGGTTTTCCCCTGTTCAGACTGATGATCTGGATCAAATCTTCGACAGGCGCATTGCGCTACGGTGCAATCGTGATAGCTTTACCCCCGACCATTCAGGGAGACAGCGACATGACGCAGAGTCTCAATGCATCTGGATTTTCACCGCTGAAAGCAAAGTGGGGCTGGCTGCTGGCCCTTGGCCTCATTCTCTTGGCCTTCGGCATCATCGCGCTCGGCAATCTTCTGGTCGCCACCGTCGCCTCCGTCTTTTATGTCGGGGTCATGATGCTGATGGGCGGCGTGCTGCAGCTTTTTCATGCCTTTCAGGTGAAGGGGTGGGAAAGCGTGCTGTTCTGGACGCTGAGCGGCCTGCTTTACGCCATTGCCGGCGTCATCGCTTTCCAGAACCCCGATCTGACGGCGGCCGTGCTGACCTTGCTGATGGCTATTTCGCTCATTGTCGCCGGCATTTTCCGCCTCGTCGTCGGCTTCCGACTGAGACCGGCGACGGGCTGGGGCTGGGTCGCTGCGGCAGGCGCGGTGACGGCGCTGGCGGGTCTGGTGATCGCCGCCGGCTGGCCGGTGAACAGCCTGTGGGTACTTGGCCTGTTTCTGGCGATAGATCTCATCATGCAGGGTTTTGCAACGGTTACGCTGGCCCTGGCCATGCGCTCATGAAACGCGTGGGCGGTGCGCATATCGCCCATATCGGCCTCGCAGCTATCGGGGAAAAACTAAACCCCAATATACTGCAAATTGGGTATGGAGCGCGTTTCGTGGTAAGATAGGGAATGATACCAATTTCGCTGGATGCGGCGTCCAGACGAAAGCTCTTAAAAACGACCGCCCATAAAAGACCGCCCCCGCCCCGTCCGTGAAACGGGCATTTATCGGGTTCGCGTGGCGGCCATGGAAAGAAGGGAGTGATATCATGCCAATGGTGACAGTATCGATTTCCCCGGAGCAGGCAGCAAGAATGCGCGAGGCCGTCAATTGCGGCGCTTACGCATCCGGCAGCGAGGTCGTCAGGGCCGCGCTGAGACTATGGGCGGCCTCGGCCGAACATGGCGTGGGCGCGAAGTCCACGGACCCCGTCGAAGCGGACCGGGAACGCATGAACGTCGCGGAACTTTATGCCGCTCACACCGGGCACATCCGCCGGGCATAAAAGCCCGGCGCAAACAACCCTGCAAACTGCCGGGGCCGTAACAAAACGTTCATGAAAGCTTCACAGTCGTGAAAGCTTTTGTTGACCTGTCATCTGCGATTGTTCGCCGTAAAAGAGACGGGTTCCTGACGGCGCATTTTCATTCGCCGCACCACCAAAGGAACCGGCAATAGCGGAGAACAGAAATGCAGGCCGTCACGCTGGAGAACGATGTCGTCAGGCGTTTTGCCTCCGGGCACATGTTTCCCATGGCCAAGCTGGTGCTCGAGACGGCGTTCCAGCCGATTGTCGAGGCGACGACGGGCACGATCTTCGGTTATGAATCGCTGATGCGCGGCCATGACCGGCTCGGTTTTTCCAACCCGCTGGCGCTTCTCGACCAGGCCGCCGCCGATGGCGAGCTGAAGGCCTTCGAGCAGATGCTGGCGAGCCGGGCGCTGGCAAAATTTTCCACCCTGCCCGACTTTTCTTCCGCCACCCTGTTTCTCAATCTCGATGTGCGGCTGATCCCGCATGGCGACACCATTCTCGACAAGCTCGTCGGCCATCTGGCGCGGGCCGGCATTCCCGCCTCCTCCATCTGCTTTGAACTTTCCGAACGTTTCGACAATACCAGCGTGCCGGAATTCACGGCGCTGATCGCCCGCATGCGCAAGGAAGGTTTCAAGCTGGCCATCGACGATTTCGGCGCCGGTCATGGCGAGATGAAACTGCTCTGCGATTTCCCGCTGGATTACCTGAAGATCGACCGGCATTTCATCACCGGCGTCGACCAATTGCCCCGCAAGCAGCACCTTGTGCGCAACATCGTCAACATCGCCCATGTTCTCGGCGTCCGGGTGATTGCGGAAGGCATCGAAACGGAAGCGGAATTTCTGACCTGCCGCGAATTCGGCGTCGATCTGGTGCAGGGCTGGCTGATCGCGAGACCCACGGTCTTCACCAGCGAATTGCCGGAGAGCTTTCCCCACATCAGCCGCATCGGCGTGGCGCGGCGCAGCAGCCAGACGCTGGATGAAATTCTCATCCGTCGCGAAATTGAGCGGCTTCCCACCGTCTTCGAGCACGACAGCGTCGACAGCGTTTTCGAACTGTTCCGCAGAAACCCGCAGCAGGCGTTTTTCCCGGTTCTCAACGCCAATGGCGAACCGCGCGGCGTCATCAACGAATATCATCTCAAGGAATATATCTACCGGCCCTTCGGCCGCGACCTGCTCAAGAACAAGATCTACGAGCGCACCATTTCCCATTTCGTCGATCCCGCCCCGATTGTCGGTCTCGATGCGGATGCCGACCAGCTGATGAACATGTTCGCCAGCATGGGTGGCAGCGCCTGCATCATCCTCACCGAAAACATGCGTTATGCCGGCATTGTTTCCGCCGCCTCGCTCATCAAGGTCATCAATGAAAAGCAGCTGAAAATGGCGCAGGACCAGAATCCGCTGACGGCGCTGCCCGGCAACCGGGCGATTGGCGGCTTCATTGCCGATAGCTGCGGCGACGGCGACGAGACGCGTTTCTTCTGCTATTGCGACTTCGACAATTTCAAACCCTTCAACGACAAATACGGCTTCAACGCCGGCGACCACGCCATCACCCTGTTTTCGGCGCTGATGCGCCGTTACTTCTTTGCCGGCGATTGCTTCCTCGGCCATATTGGCGGCGATGACTTCTTCATCGGCGTGCGTGACTGGACGATGGAAGAGCTGGCTGAAATC
>QFOL01000274.1 GCA_003241215.1 Agrobacterium fabrum | reverse complement strand
ATGTGAAAGGAATAGGCCTATGAGCGGCATTCACGACATGATCGACAGCGAAGTGAAGAGCAACGACATCGTTCTTTTCATGAAGGGCACCCCGCAATTCCCGCAATGCGGTTTTTCCGGCCAGGTGGTACAGATCCTCGATTATCTCGGAGTCGACTACAAGGGCATCAATGTGCTTGCCGATGCCGACATCCGTCAGGGCATCAAGGACTATTCCAACTGGCCGACGATCCCGCAGCTCTACGTCAAGGGTGAGTTCGTTGGCGGCTGCGACATCGTGAGAGAGATGTTCCAGTCCGGCGAATTGCAGAGCCACTTCCAAGAACAGGGTATCAGCGTCCGCGGCGCGGCCTGATTTCGGCCGGTTCATCCGGCCCACCCTGATTGTCAGAAATTTATGCCAGGCGTTGCTTCATGCACATGCAACGCCTTTGCCGTTCTTTTTGGGGCAATCCTGTGACAAATCTTTCACAATCCACCGCTTCGCGCGCAGGCTCGATGGGGCGCACGGAATTCATCGCGCTGGCCGCAATGCTGATGGCGCTGAACGCGCTCGCCATCGACATCATGCTGCCCGGTCTTCAGGAAATCGGCGCATCGTTGGGCGTCGAGAACGAAAACCACCGCCAATATGTGATTTCCTCCTATCTTCTCGGCTTCGGCATCGCCCAGCTTCTGTACGGACCGATTTCGGACCGTTTCGGACGCCGCAAGCCGATGTTCGTCGGGCTTGCCATCTACATCGTTTCAGCCATCGCCGTGGTCTTCGTACCATCCTTTTCCGGTCTGCTGGCGCTGCGCTTCATTCAGGGCATCGGTTCGGCGGCGACGCGTGTCATCACGGTCTCCATCGTGCGTGACATCTATGGCGGACGGCAGATGGCGGAAGTCATGTCGCTGATCATGATGGTCTTCATGGTCGTGCCGGTCATTGCGCCCGGCACCGGCCAGATCGTGCTGTTTTTCGGTGACTGGCACCTGATTTTCGCTTTCATGGCGGTTATTGCCGCTGTGGTGACGGCCTGGATGTATTTCCGCCTGCCGGAAACCCTGCATCCGGACGATATCCGCCCCCTGACCGCAAGCTCCATCCTCGGCGGTTTCAAGATCGTGCTCACCAACCGTATCGCGCTCTGCTATACGCTTTCCAGCACCTTCATCTTCGGGGCGCTGTTCGGCTTCATAAACTCGGTCGAACAGGTCTATAAGGGCATTTACGGGCTCGGTGCGTGGTTTGCGGCGGCCTTCGCGGGCGTGGCGCTGTTCATGGCCTTCTCGTCCTTCATCAATGCAAGGCTGGTCGGCAGGTTCGGCATGCGCAAGCTGTCGCACGGGTCGCTGCTCGGCTTCATCGCCATCACCTTCGTCTGGCTGCTGGTGCAGGTGCTGGGGCCGGAACCGATGCCCTTCGCCGTCTTCATCGTATTCTTCGCGCTGGCCATGTTCCAGTTCGGCTGGATCGGCTCGAACTTCAACTCGCTGGCGATGGAACCGCTCGGCCACGTCGCCGGCACCGCCTCCTCCGTCATGGGCTTCATGGGAACCGTCGGCGGCTCGCTGATCGGCGCGGCCATAGGCCAGGCTTTCGACGGCACGGCGCTGCCCATGGTGGCCGGCTTCTTCGTCGTCTCCATAATCGGCCTTGTCTTCGTGCTGATCGGTGAAAAGGGCGTGCTGTTTCAGGCGCACAACAAGCCGACACGGTAAGCGGAGGCAGGCAAATAGAAAGGGCGCGGAATTCTGTTCCGCGCCCTTTTTAATTTGTCTGCCAATTGCGCTTCGCTTTCAACGCCATCCGTTCTCCGCTCTCGGCGTCATCCTCGGGCTTGACCCGAGGATCCATCGCCTCAACCACCTGTGGATCCTCGGGTCAAGCCCGAGGATGACGGATGTGAGACCGGTAAACTCCATCGAACAGCAACGTGGTCGCGCAACTCACACCGTAAAAATCTTCTCCCGCAGCAGTTCCCAGGTCTGCTGATCCGGCGCGAGCAGCAGCCCGCCATCCACATGGTGCGGCAGATAGGGCGAGCCGTCGAGACGCGCCGCATAGGCGCCCGCCTCCTGCGACAGCAGCGTGCCGGCCAGATGGTCCCAGGGCATCAGCTTGTTATACATCAGGAAATGCATGTGGCCGCCGCAGAACAGGCGATATTCGTGCGCCGCGCAGCGATAGCTGGTGAAAAGCCGCACATCTGCGAGGTTCGTCAGGATCTTGCGCCGTGTCTCCACGTCGAAATAGCCGGTATTGGCGATGCCGACCATCTGCGACAATTCCGGCGCCGGCACGACCGACATCTGCGTCTGCGAACCGTCGGCGCTGCAAAGCCATGCGCCGGATCCCTTTTCGGCAATCGCCCAGTCATTGCCCATCGGATCGAAGATCAGGCCGGCAACGGTCTCGCCCTTGGAGATAACGCTCATCATCACGCCGAAGAGCGGCAGGCCGGAGGCGAAGTTGTAGGTGCCGTCGATGGGATCGACGACAACGGCAAGATCGGCATCGGCAAGCTTGCCGAGCAGCGAGGCATCCGCCGCCACCGCCTCTTCGCCAATGAACAGCGCATCGGGCATGATCTCCTGCACACGGGCGCGGATCAGCCGCTCGGCGGCCTCGTCGGCCTCCGTCACGAGGTCGATCGCCTCGGTCTTCATCCGCACATCGCCCTCACCCAGATTGCGGAACCGCGGCAGGATTTCCACCGCCGCCGCCTCCTGAAGCGTATTGGCAAGAGAGGCGATGTCGAGTTCGAGGGCCATGGGCGTATCCTTCTTTCTGAGCGTAACGACTATAAAGCGACGATTTCCCGCCGCAGCATCTTCCAGCTTTCCTTGTCGGGAGCAGACAGGATGCCGCCCGTCATTTGTCCCGGCCGATAGGGCGTATTGTCAAAACGGGCCGTATAGCCGCCCGCTTCCTGATGAATGAGCACGCCGGCGAGATGATCCCATGGCATCAGCTTTTCATGGCCGATGAAATGCAGCTTGCCGGCCGAGGCGAGCCAATATTCATGCGCCGAGCAGTTGAGCGAAAACGCCATCTTGATCTTGGCCATATTGGCGGCAATCACTGGCCGGCGATCCTGATGGCTGTGGCCCCAGGAAAAGATGCCGACCATTTCCGACAACGGTACGGGATCGGCGACCCTGAGCCTGGCCTGCGAACCGTTCCTGCGGTTGAGAAACGCGCCCTCGCCTTTCAAGGCAACGATGGTGTCGCCCATGACAGGATCATGGATGAAGCCCGCCACCGTCTCACCCTTGACGGTGACCGCAAGCAGCGTGCCGAAAGCGGGAAAACCGGAAGCATAATTGAAAGTGCCGTCGATGGGATCGATCACAAAGGCAAGCGGCGCATCGGCAAGTGCGGGAATGACGGATTGGTCCGCCTCGTAAGTCTCTTCGCCGACGATATGGGCATTCGGAAACCGCTGCAGCAGAGCGGCCGTTATTACTTTCTCCGCAAGAATATCAGCCTCGGTGACGAGATCGACGGCCGAGCTCTTTTCCGAGATCGCGCCGGCGTCCAGGTTTCGGAAGCGGGGGAGAATTTCATTCGCACCGGCAGCGGCAACGGTGGAAATGAGGAAGTCGATATCTTTGTCGGAAAGGGTCATCGGGCGGGGCGCTTCTTCATAAGGGAGAGTGGGCCTCCCTACGCTCTTCAGGTGACGCCCCGGTGACAGAAAGCGCCGAGAAATCGAAAAGCTTCGGATCGAGCAGATGCGACGGATTGACATGGGCAAGCGCCCGCAGCATCACGTCCTTGCGGCCGGGCATACGCCTTTCTATGTCGGCCAGCATCTCCTTCATGGCATTGCGCTGAAGCCCGTCCTGCGAGCCGCAGAGGTCGCAGGGAATGATCGGGAATTCCATCGCCGCCGCGAATTTCGCCATATCCTCCTCGGCGCAATAGGCAAGCGGGCGCATCACCAGCAGGTCGCCCTCATCGTTCAGGAGCTTCGCCGGCATGCCGGCCAGCCGGCCGCCGTGGAAGAAATTCATGAAGAAGGTCTCGAGGATATCCTCGCGGTGGTGGCCAAGCAGCAATGCGTCGCAGCCCTCCTCCCGCGCGATGCGGTAGAGATTGCCGCGCCGGAGCCGCGAACAGAGCGAACAGTAGGTGCCGCCGGAAGGCACCTTTTCCTTCACCACCGAATAGGTGTCGCGATATTCGATGCGATGGGGCACACCGATTTTCGCCAGATACTCCGGCAGGACGTGTTTGGGAAAATTCGGCTGGCCCTGGTCGAGATTGCAGGCCACCAGCTCCACCGGCAAAAGCCCGCGCCATTTGAGGTCGAGCAGCAGCGCCAGAAGACCGTAACTGTCCTTGCCGCCGGAAAGGCCGACAAGCCAGCGCTTCTGGCCGTTCAGCATGCCGAAATCTTCAAAGGCCTGGCGCACATTGCGCAGCAGCCGCTTGCGCAGCTTGTTAAAGGAAACCGACCGCGGCGCGTTGTCGAACAGCGGATGCGAGCTGCCGTTCTCTTCGGACGCGTCCTGATCCGCCCCGATCTGGTCGGCCCCGGCCCGATCTACGAAGTCATCGATCTTGGTGAGAATGTTCATCATCAGCTCGCTCCGGCACGACTGCCGTTCCTCATGCAGGCAATGCCCCCATCCGCCGGCAATATCAAGCCCCGAATACCGACCAGCCGGTTTTCGTCGCCAGCATTTCCAGCGCCTGTGACCCGAGCGCCGAGTTGCCGACCTTGTTGAGACCCGGCGACCAGACCGCAATCGACGCGTTGCCGGGCGCCACCGCCATGATGCCGCCGCCGACGCCGCTCTTGCCCGGCAGGCCGACATGATAGGCGAAATCGCCCGAGCCGTCATAATGGCCGCAGGTCAGCATCAGCGCATTGATGCGCCGCGCCCGACGGTCCGACACGACCGTATGCCCCGTCAGCGGGTTACGGCCGCGATTGGCAAGGAACAGCCCGGCGCGGGAAAGCTGGGCGCAGGTCATGGAAAGCGCGCACTGATGGAAATAAACGCCGAGCGTATATTCGACGGGATGGTGCAGATTGCCGAAGGAGCGCATGAAATTGGCGAGCGCGAAATTGCGGAAACCCGTCGCCTGCTCGGATTTCGCCACCGTATCGTCAATGCTGATCGTGTCATCGTCCGCGAGATAACGAACGAAGCGCAAAAGCTCGCCGATAGCCTCGCGCGGCTGGTGGCCGGCAAGCACGATATCGGTCACCACGATGGCGCCGGCATTGACGAAGGGATTGCGCGGGATTCCGTGCTCATGCTCCAGCTGGACGATGGAGTTGAAGGAGGAGCCTGAAGGTTCGCGCCCTACCCGGTTCCACACCGTTTCCCCCGCCTTACCGAGCGCCAGCGTCAGCATGAAGACCTTGGAGATGCTCTGGATCGAAAATGGCGTGAGCGCATTGCCGGCCGTATAGGTGGTTCCATCGACAGTGGTGATGGCGATGCCGAACTGGTTGGGATCGACCTTGGCAAGTTCGGGAATGTAATCCGCAACCTTCCCCTCGCCGAGCCTCGGCGCCATGCTGTCGTAAATGGAATCGACGATCGCCTGAATGTCCTGCATGCAAAGCCTTCCCCACAAACAAAAAAGCCGCCCCGAAGGGCGGCTTCCTGAATACTGAAACGCGTCGATTAACGCGAGTAGAATTCGACGACCAGATGCGGTTCCATGACGACC
>QFOL01000273.1 GCA_003241215.1 Agrobacterium fabrum | reverse complement strand
CACAGTCTTCTTCCTCGTCAACCTGCCGTTTTATTATCTCGCCTTCCGCCGCCTCGGCCTCGCCTTCACGGTCAAGACCTTCTGCGCCATCGCCATGACAGCGCTGCTGTCGGAATATATGCCCGGCTTCTTTGCCTTCCAGAGCATCAATCCGGTTGCTGCGGCACTTTTTGGCGGGCTGACGGTTGCGGCCGGCATGCTGGCGCTGTTTCGCCATCGCACCAGCCTCGGCGGTTTCGGCATATTGGCGCTTTATCTGCAGGATCGCTTCGGCTGGCGTGCCGGCTTGGTACAGCTCGCCTTCGACGGCATGGTGCTGGCCTGCTCGTTTTTCGTGGCCACACCTTTCGTCATCATCTGCTCTGTCCTCGGCGCGCTGGTCATGAACCTCACGCTCGCCATCAATCACAGGAACGACCGCTACATCGCCATGTAGCGGCCGCCCGTTTCGGGTTTAACAGGTCACGCCGCCTTCGCAGCCGCATCGACCGGATGCTGGGAGCGGAAACCGACGGCGATGCGGTTCCAGGTGTTGATCGCGCCGATGGCGACGGTGATCTTCACGATATCCTCATCGGAAAAATGCGCCTTCAGCGTCTCGAAGGCGTCATCCGGGGCGCCGGTTTCGGCAATCTTCGTCACCGCGTCCACCCAGCCGAGCAGCGCCCGTTCCTGCTCAGTATAAACAGGGGATTCCCGCCACACGCTCATCAGGTTGATCCATTGTTCGGAAAGCCCGTCATGGCGGCTTTCCTTCACATGCATGTCCACACAGAAAGCGCAGCCGTTGATGATCGAGGCGCGCAGCTTGATGAGGTGAAGGAAGCGGCGCTCTAGCCCGCTGCCCTGGACGTAATTTTCCAGAGCCATGACGGCCTTGAAGGCTTCGGGGGATGCTTTGGCGTAGTTGATACGGGTCTTCATGGGTCTCTCCATTGGTTGGGTCTGTTGGAAGGCATGCATCATCGGTCCGGAAAGCTGTCGGGCTGACCGGCATCGGGTTGGTAAAGGTGTGGCTGTATCAGCGCGTCATCGTCTTGCGCTCGTTCAGCGCCAGAAAGGCGCAGCCTCGCGCGGCAATCCCGCCATCATCGCTGGCGGCGAGATCGCCCAGAATGTCGGCGATGGTGGTTTTGGCGAGCTCGGCCCGATAGGCCTTCTCCGCTTTCAGCATTGCGGCATTGATGCCGCAGGGTTTGGTGAAATAACGCCCCGGCAAAGGGTTCGGCCCGCGCTGGCGGATTTCTGCGCAGCGGAAGGCGGGCTGCGGCCCTTCGACAGCCAGCACGATATCGAGCAGCGTGATCCTGTCGGTCGCCCTAGCCAGACGGTAACCGCCCTTCGGCCCCGGCACGGTGGCGACTATTCCGGCGTTGGACAGCGACTGAAGATGCTTCAACAGATAGCTTGTGGAAACGCCGTGAAATTCCGCCAGCGCCGCCGCCGACAGCACGCCGCCTTCGGAAAGGCCCGCCAGCATGCCCACGCTGTGAATGGCCTGTTCCACGCCGTCGCCGAGTTTCATCCGACTTGTCCCTGTGCGGTTTGTTTCAGTATCATGGATAAAATTTATCCGCGATTATGCTTTCTGTCAAGCGGTGCCGTTCCGCCCTTCTTTTTTGCTGCTTTTTCACTACCTTGAAGACGTGAAACACACCGAGTCTCCCATTTCCGGCATCCATGTCGGCGCTTTGCCCCTTCCATTCCAGAAATGGTTTGCTGAGAAAGGGTGGTCTCCGCGCGCGCATCAATTGGAGCTGATGGCGCGGGCGCATGGCGGCGAGAACATGCTGCTGATCGCGCCCACCGGCGCCGGCAAGACGTTGGGCGGCTTCATGGCCTCGCTCACCGATCTGGCGGAGCGCGGCAAGGTGCCGGCAGGCTCCGGCTTCGTCGGCGTGCACACGCTCTATATCTCGCCGCTCAAGGCGCTGGCGGTGGATATCGAACGCAACCTCACCAGGCCCGTCTCCGAAATGGGCCTGCCGATTTCCATCGAGACCCGCACGGGCGATACGCCACAGGGCAAACGCCAGCGCCAGAAGGTCAAACCGCCGGATATTCTGCTGACGACGCCGGAACAGGTCTCGCTGCTGCTCGCCAACAAGGAGGCCGAGCGCTTTTTCCGTGATTTGAAATATGTGGTGCTCGACGAACTGCATTCGCTCGTCACCTCCAAACGCGGCCATCTGCTGGCGCTGGCGCTCGCCCGTGTGCGCCGGCATGCCCCCGATGTGCGCTTCATCGGCCTTTCGGCCACGGTGGCGGAGCCGATGGATTTGCGCCGTTATCTCGCGCCACAGGGGCAGGACGCGCCGCCCGCCGGTCTCATCACCGTCGAAGGTGGGGCAAAGCCGGATATCTCCATCCTGAGCACGGAAGAGCGCATCCCATGGTCCGGCCATTCGGCGCGTTACGCCATGAAGGATTTGTACGCCGCGCTGAAGGACCATCAGACGACGCTGATCTTCGTCAACACCCGCTCGCAAGCGGAGCTGATCTTCCAGGAACTCTGGACCATCAACGACGATAATCTGCCGATTGCACTGCATCACGGTTCGCTGGATGCCGGCCAGCGCCGCAGGGTGGAAGCGGCCATGGCGGAAAACAAATTGCGCGCCGTCGTCGCCACCTCCACGCTCGATCTCGGCATAGACTGGGGCGATGTCGACCTCGTCGTGCATGTCGGCGCGCCGAAGGGCGCAAGCCGCCTTGCCCAGCGCATCGGCCGCGCCAATCACCGCATGGACGAGCCGTCAAAGGCGATCCTCGTTCCCGCCAACCGCTTCGAGGTGATGGAGTGCCGCGCTGCACTGGATGCCAACTACATCGGCGCGCAGGACACGCCGCCGATTGCCGAGGGCGCGCTCGATGTTCTAGCCCAGCACATACTCGGCATGGCCTGCGCCGAGCCCTTCGATGCGGATGATCTCTATCGCGAAGTGACCAGCGCCTCGCCCTATGCCGGCCTGCCGCGTACCACCTTCGACCGGGTGGTGGATTTCACCGCCACCGGCGGTTATGCGCTGCGCACCTATGAGCGTTACGCCCGCATCCGGCAGATGAAGGACGGTCGCTGGCGCGTCTCCAATCCGGCGGTCGCGCAGCAATATCGCCTGAACCTCGGCACCATCGTCGAGGCGGCGGAACTCAATGTCCGCATGGTCAAGCGTAATGCCAAGGGCACGGTCGGGCGCGGCGGCATGTCGCTCGGCAAGGTCGAGGAATATTTCCTAGAGCAGCTGGTGCAGGGCGATACCTTCCTCTTCGCCGGCAAGGTGCTGCGCTTCGAAGGCATCAGGGAGAATGAATGCCTGGTCTCACAGGCCTTCTCCATGGACCCGAAGATACCCTCCTATGCCGGCGGCAAGTTTCCGCTCTCCACCTACCTAGCGGATCAGGTGCGCTCCATGCTGGCAGACCCGGCGCGCTGGCATGCCCTGCCGGATCAGGTGCGCGACTGGCTGGCGATCCAGAAGGAAAAGTCGATCATTCCCAAGCGCGACGAGCTGCTGGTGGAGACCTTCCCCTTCCGCAAGCGCTTCTTCATGGTCATGTATCCCTTCGAAGGGCGCTTGGCGCATCAGACGCTCGGCATGCTTTTGACGCGCCGGCTGGAGCGTGCCGGCGCAAAGCCCATGGGTTTCGTCGCCACCGATTATTCGCTCGCCATCTGGGCCATGGAGGATATCGGCAGACGGCTGAAATCCCGCCGCCTGTCGCTTGCAGACCTGCTGGACGAGGACATGCTGGGCGACGATCTGGAGGCGTGGCTGGACGAATCCTTCATGCTGAAGCGCACCTTCCGCAATTGCGCCGTCATTTCCGGGCTGATTGAACGCCGCCATCCCGGCAAGGAAAAAACCGGCAGACAGGTCACGGTCTCCGCCGATCTTATTTATGACGTTCTTCGCAGCCATGAGCCGGACCATATCCTGCTCGAAGCGACGCGGCGCGATGCCGCGGCGGGACTTTTGGACATTGGCCGTCTTGGCGATATGCTGAAGCGAATCAAGGGTCACACCACCCATTGCGCGCTGGAACATGTCTCGCCGCTCGCCGTTCCGGTCATGCTGGAAATCGGCCGAGAGACGGTGGCGGGTGAGGCGATGGACGATGTGCTGGCCGAGGCCGCCGACGAGCTGATCGCCGAGGCCATGTCCTGACATACGCGATGAAGGAACAACGACAAAAGTGCTGAGCCGGCTGACATTGAGCGACAGGTTTTCCAATGGCTTCGAATGCCTTGGCAGCGAAACCGCCATCAACGGCGTCGCCGCCTGGTGCGATCCCCTGGGCGGGCTCTACCTGCCGGACCTGTCGCTGCTCGTCGTTTCCGACCTGCATCTGGAAAAGGGCGCGGCCTTCGCCCGGCGCGGACGCATGCTGCCGCCATACGATACCATCGCCACCCTCAAAATACTGTCCTCCCTCGTCAGCCGTTACGATCCGAAGATCGTCGTCAGCCTCGGCGACAATTTCCATGATCGCGTCGGTTCCGAGCATCTGCCGCTGCCGTTGCGCGAACTCATCCGCGACATGGCCCGAAGCCGCGAATGGATATGGATCAACGGTAACCACGACCCTGACGGCACGGTCGACCTGCCGGGCTCTTCGGTGGACGAGATGTTCTACGGCAGCCTCGTCTTCCGCCATGAGCCAAAGCCGGGCGATGCCGCCGGCGAAATCGCCGGGCACCTGCATCCCTCCGCCACGGTTCGCCGCCGCGAAAAGACGGTGCGGCGGCCCTGTTTCGCCACCGACGGATCGCGTCTGTTGATGCCGGCTTTCGGGGTGATGAGCGGCGGGCTGGATCTGCGCCACAAGGCCATGCGCGGCCTGTTCGACCATGCCGCTCTCGTCGCGCATCTGATGGGGCGGGACCGCATCTATTCGGTGCGGTTTTCAAATCTCATCGGCTGAGCGCATCGCGCCAGCTACCTATTGCCGGTAGACCAGCACCGGTATCTTCGAGTTCTTCAACACCTTGGCCGTGACACTGCCGAGCAGCATCTCGACAAAACTCCTGCGCCGGTGCGACGCCATGGCGATGAGGTCGCAGCCGGTCTTGTCGGCGATTTCGATGATCGCCTCGTCCGGCCGCCCCGCGCGCGCCAGCAGGGCCTCGCAATCGAGCCCCATGGCGGCAGCGTGCGCCTGCGTATCGCGCAGCAGATGCTCCGCCTCCTCACAACGGTGAAATTCCTCTTCGGCAATGGCGGCAATGTCCTCGACATCGCTGGCAATCACATGAAAGGGTTCCGATACCGTCACCACGGTCACCTTTGCGCCTGCCTCC
>QFOL01000272.1 GCA_003241215.1 Agrobacterium fabrum | reverse complement strand
CTGCCTTCGGCAGCACCGTTGCCGAAGGTATAAACCCATTTTTTCATTCCACGCTCTCCACCCAGAAGCGTTGTCATTTTTCTATCATCTACAGCATTGCCGGCATGTTGGAAACGCCGCAACATGCAGTTTACATCGCAGTGCAGCATAATTGCGGCAAATTGCGCGCCAGAATTGCCGCAAAATCCAAATAACGGCATGATTGACGCATTCGTGTAATGCGCTGAAACGGAGTGTTGCCTAAGCCATTCAAATCGCCGCAAAGAGATTATTCATGCAATTTACCCGCCGCCATACGTTGAAATTTGCCGGAATTTCCTGTGCCGCCACCGCCCTTGCCGGCGCGCTCAAAGCCGAGGGGGGCGCCGCCCCCGCAAATGCCGCCCTGCCCTTCGCCTTAACGACGCCGATGCATATCGGCCAGGCGGCGCTGCGGGTGCGCGATCTCGACCAGATGATTGAATATTATCGTTCGGTGCTTGGCATGAACGAGGTGGAGCGTACGGCAAGGGGTGTGACGCTTGGCGTCGGCACCGTGCCGCTGCTCGATCTCGTGCACAAACCGGCGGCAGATTTCGAAAGCCCCACCTCCGCCGGCCTGTTCCACATCGCCTATCTGATGCCCTCCCGCAAGGATCTGGCGCGCTGGCTGGTGCATGCGGCGCTCAGGCAGGTACCGCTTTCAGGTTTTGCCGATCACAATGTCAGCGAGGCGATCTATCTCAACGATCCCGAGGGCAACGGCATCGAGGTTTACAGCGACCGGCCGAAGGACACCTGGGTCTGGAGCGGCCGGGTGGTGAAAATGGGTACCGAACCGCTCGATGTCGATGATCTCGTGGCCCTCACCGACACCAAAACCAGCCATTACGAGGCCGCCCCGCCGGGAATGCGCATCGGGCATGTTCACCTGCGGGTCGGCGAAATCGCCGCCGCCCGCGCCTTTTACGAAGCGGCCGTCGGCCTGCAACCGACACAGGATGCACGTTCGGATGCGTCCTTCCTCTCTTCCGGCGGCTATCACCATCATCTGGCGGTGAATACGTGGAACAGCCGCGGCGCGAAGGAACGCAACGCCATGGAGACCGGCCTCGACTGGTTTTCCCTCACCATTCGCGATCCCGCCGATCTGGAAGCCCAGAAGACGCGGCTGCGGGCCGCCGGTTATGTGCTGGTGGAGATGGAGAACGAAGTGGTAGAGGCGATAGACCCCTGGGGCACACGGCTGCGGCTGGTGCCGGGGTGAGTGGTCCATAGGCTCGATGCGAAGCGGGTGCCATAAAAAATGCTCACACAGCTTCGTCCGAACACTACAGAGCCTCACCGCCCCCCTTACTCATTCCTGTGCTTGTCACAGGAATCCGGTCGACACGCGTCTGCGCGGCGGGAGACTCTTTTCAGCCAAGGACTTGGGCTGGCTGGGTTCCTGTGACAAGCACCGGAATGAGGGAGCCCGCCCGTATTCTTCAGCCGAAAAAGAAAGCCTTGCGAGGCCACGGCAGCGGCCTCGCAAGGCATTCCATCCGGTACAGGAAACCGGATGGTGGGGTCTGAAGAAAACCCGAATTGCTTTTAGAAAACATAGCAAAATACCGCACATTGTCGCTCACCCGAATGGGTGATACGGCAAGATAAATTGACATTGAGCAAAAGCCGGGGCCGGGCCCCGAACCGGCCGCCTCAGACAGCTTCGCGCAGCTGCTCGGCAGTCTGCAAATCGACCGACACCAGCTGCGAGACGCCCTGCTCGGCCATGGTGACGCCGAAGAGGCGGTTCATGCGCGCCATGGTGATGGGATTGTGGGTGATGATGACGAAACGGGTTTCGGTGGAGGCCACCATCTCGTCCATCAGGTTGCAATAACGCTCGACATTGTGGTCGTCGAGCGGCGCATCCACCTCGTCCAGCACGCAGATGGGCGCGGGGTTGGTGAGGAAGACCGCAAAGATCAGCGCCATGGCCGTCAGCGCCTGTTCGCCGCCGGAAAGCAGCGTCATGGTCTGCGGTTTCTTGCCCGGCGGGCGGGCGAGGATTTCCAGTCCCGCTTCCAGCGGATCGTCGGATTCGATCAGCTGCAATTCCGCCGTGCCGCCGCCGAAGAGATGGGTGAACAGCCGCTGGAACTGCGAATTGACCACATCGAAAGCGGCGATCAGCCTCTCGCGGCCTTCACGGTTGAGGTTCTGGATTCCAGCGCGCAGCTTGCGCACGGCGTCGATGATGTCGTCGCGTTCCTTGATCAGCGCCGCAAGCTTGGCGGAAAGCTCGGCCTGCTCTTCCTCGGCGCGCAGATTGACCGCGCCAAGCCGCTCGCGTTCGATCTTCAGCCGGTCGAGATCGCGCTCGACATCGCGAATATCGGGCTTCGGCTGGTCGGGACCGAGGCCAGTCAGGCGGAACGCCATATGCGGCTCGGTATTCAGCGTTTCGCGGATACGGTGTTCGGTTTCCTGCCGCTTTTCGCGAGCGGAGACCAGCCGTTCTTCGGCACGGCCGCGCTTTTCGCGGGCTTCGGCCAGTTCGGAAAGCGCCGTTGCCGCCACACGGTCGGCGGCGCGTTGCAGGTTTTCCGCCTCGGCCAGCCGGTCGGCGGCCTCGCGGCGGGCGTCCTCGGTCTTCTGCAATTCGTTGAGGAGGTTGCGGCGTTTCTCGTCGAACTCCTCCGGCGCTATATCAAGCTCGGCGATTTCCTCGCGCGCCTCTTCCTCGCGTTCGCGCAATGTCGCGATGTGATCGGCCGCACTTGCTGCGCGCGACTGCCAGGTGGAGCGCTCCTGCCCTATCGCCTGAATTCTGCGCTGGCGGCTTTCCGCCTCGCGGCTTACACCCTCATGGCGGGCGCGGGCCTCCGCCAGAAGGCCGCGATCGGTCGCGACTTCAAGCTGGCTCTCGCGCAGCCGCAGATCCAGCATGGAAAGATCGGGCGCGTCTTCGATTTCGATGCGGGCGTTTTCTTCCTGAACGGCGATTTCGTCGATCTGCGCGCCGATCTGGTTCAGTGCTTCGGACACGATATCGCGACGGCGCAGCAGATCGCCCGAGGCGCGTTCGGCTGCGGTCAGCGCCTCGCGCGCCTCGGCAAGATGGCGGGTCGCAAGCCGGCTTCTCTCGCGCACGTCGGAAAGCCGCAATTCGCCGCTGCGAATATCTTCGGTTTTCGCGGCAAGCTGGTCTTCGGCCTCGTCCAGAATGGAGCGGGCCTCATCCAGCTCGGTCTCGATTTCAGCGAGGCGGTTCTTCTGCGACAGGCGAAGCGCTGCAGCACCCGGCGCGTCGGCGCTGGCAATGTGACCGTCCCAACGAAACAACGCGCCTTCGCGCGTCACCAGCCGCTGGCCGGCCTTCAGATGCGGCAGCAGGCGCAGGGCTTCCGCAGTGTTTGCGACGACACCGATCTGCGCCAAAGCGCGGCGCAGGGCTTCCGGCGCCTGCGCATAATCCAGAAGCGGCGTCGCGCCCTGAGGCAAGGCGGGATCATCCGCGCCATCGCCATTGCCGGCCCAATAGGCGGGCGCGGCGGGATCGAGCGGGCTTTCGAGATCATCGCCGAGGGCGGCACCCAATGCCGCCTCGAAACCACGCTCCACCGTCATTTCCTCCGCCACCGGCGTAAAGCTGCCATTGGCGGCGGCGCTGGAGGCAAGGATCTTGGTGATGGTGCGCGCTTCCGTGTCCAGCGCGTTCAGCCGGTTCCGCGCCGTTTCCAGCGGCGCGCGCGCCAGCGCTTCGGCGGAACGGGCCTCGGCGACGGCGGCGACGGCTTCCTCCACCACGATCAGGGCATCCTCGACCGCGATCTCCGCCGCCTCGACCGCTTCGCGCCGTTCGGAAGGATCGGGGAGGCCGGAGAGTTTTTCGTCGATGGCATCGATCTCGGCGGATGCTTCCTGCGATTGCCGTTCCAGCCTCAGCTTGCGGTCGGAAAGATCGCGGATCGCCCGCTCCAGTTGCTGACGAGCGGCGGATGCCTCGGCACGTTCGGCGGTAATTACGGTGAAGATGGCTTCGCTTTCCGCCAGCTTGACAGCGGCGGCTTCGAAGGCTTCGCGCATCTCTTCCGCATGACGGCCGGAATCGGAGAGGATTTCGAGAAGCTCGGCCTCCTCCTCATCGAGCCGCGCGAGTATCTGGGCATTGTCCGAGACAAGCCGTTCCTCGCGGACGATATCCTCGCCAAGCTGCGACAGGCGGCGGGCCAGCTCGTCGCGGCGGCGCAGAAGGCGATTTGCCTCGTCATCCAGCTGGGTGCGGGCGATCTGCAGGCGTTGCAGGGCGGCGGCGACTTTCGCCTCGTCCTCGCGCAGCTCCGGCAGTTTGAGGCTGGCGATGCCCTGCTGCTTGGCCGCTTCCATCTGCGCCTGCGCTTTTTCGGCGACGATGTTGGTCGCCTGATTGAGCGCGCTTTCCGCCTCGCCTTCGGCTTCCTTCGCCTCTACCCAGCGGATGTGCAACAGGGTCGCCTCGCGGGCGCGAATATCGGCTGACAGCATCTTGAAACGGTTGGCCTGCCGCGCCTGACGCTTCAGGCTTTCGATCTGGCTTTCCAGCTGGGCGGTCACATCCTCCAGCCGCTCCAGATTGGTCTCGGCGGCGCGCAGGCGAAGCTCGGCTTCGTGGCGGCGGGAATGCAGGCCGGAAATGCCGGCCGCCTCTTCCAGCAGCTGGCGGCGGGCCTGCGGCTTGGCATTGATGAGCTCGCCGATACGGCCCTGCCCCACCATGGAGGGCGAGCGGGCGCCGGTGGAGGCGTCCGCAAACAGAAGCTGCACATCCTTGGCGCGGGCTTCCTTGCCGTTGATACGGTAGACGGAGCCGTTTTCGCGCTCGATGCGGCGTGTGACCTGAATTTCATCGGCGTCGTTGAAGGCGGCAGGCGCGGTGCGGTCGGAATTGTCGAGATAAAGGCCGACTTCGGCGGTGTTGCGGGCCGGGCGATTGCCGGAGCCGGAGAAGATGACGTCATCCATGCCGGAGGCGCGCATGTTCTTGTAGGAATTCTCGCCCATCACCCAGCGCAGCGCTTCGACCAGATTGGACTTGCCGCAGCCATTCGGCCCGACGACACCGGTAAGCCCCGGCTCGATGATGAATTCGGAAGGTTCGACGAAAGACTTGAAACCGACGAGGCGGAGCTTGTTGAACTTCATGCCGTCACGCCCCGGCAAGAAAACAGGCAATAAAAAACGGGCGTGCGGACATATCCGCCGCCCGTTTCTTTCAGGGTCCGGCGATCAGAGCAGCTTGTCGATGACAGCCGACATGGTTTCAACCGACATGTCTCCTGCGTATTTCTTGCCGTTGATGATGA
>QFOL01000271.1 GCA_003241215.1 Agrobacterium fabrum | reverse complement strand
AAGGAGCTTGTCAAAAAGCACCATCCTGATGCTAATGGTGGCGATCGTGGTTCGGAAGAACGTTTTCGGGCTGTTGTTCAAGCATATCAATTGTTAAAGCAGTCAGGTTTCTGCTAAGCCAACTTCTGTGTTTACCGCCTGATTGATGATGTGGCCGGGTGGCTGCCGCCCGCCTTGGAGACGTGATGAGCAAAATCGACCTTTTTCCAACCTGCCCGACACGACGGTGTCCGTGCGGGAGGTTTTCGGCATTGATACGGATCTGCGGGTTCCCGCCTATTCGCAGGGCGACGCCTATGTGCCTGACCTCGATCCCGACTATCTTTTCGATCGCGACACGACGCTTGCGATCCTTGCCGGTTTTGCTCACAACCGACGTGTCATGGTCTCCGGTTTTCACGGCACGGGTAAATCCACCCATATCGAGCAGGTGGCCGCCCGCCTGAACTGGCCCTGCGTGCGCGTCAACCTCGACAGCCATGTCAGCCGTATCGACCTCGTCGGCAAGGACGCCATCGTCCTGAAGGACGGCAAGCAGGTTACCGAATTCAAGGACGGCATTCTGCCCTGGGCCTATCAGCACAATGTCGCGCTCGTCTTCGATGAATATGATGCTGGCCGTCCGGATGTGATGTTCGTCATCCAGCGCGTGCTGGAATCGTCCGGCCGCCTGACCCTGCTCGACCAGAGCCGCGTCATCCGTCCTCACCCGGCCTTCCGCATTTTCGCAACCGCCAACACCATCGGCCTTGGCGATACGACCGGCCTTTATCACGGCACGCAGCAGATCAACCAGGCGCAGATGGACCGCTGGTCCATCGTCACCACGCTGAACTACCTGCCGCATGAGCAGGAAGTGAACATCATCGCCGCCAAGGTGAAGAGCTTCGACAATCCGAAGGGCCGTGAAACCGTCTCCAAGATGGTGCGCGTGGCCGATCTCACCCGTTCGGCGTTCATCAATGGCGATCTTTCCACCGTCATGAGCCCGCGTACCGTCATCACCTGGGCGGAAAATGCGGAAATCTTCGGCGATCTCGCCTTTGCCTTCCGTGTGACCTTCCTCAACAAGTGCGACGAACTGGAGCGCACGCTGGTGGCCGAGCAATATCAGCGGGCTTTCGGCGTCGAGCTGAAGGAAAGCGCCGCGAACATCGTTCTCAGCGCCTGATCATCCCCGGCTTGTCCGGAGAAGATCACCGATGACTTGAAGACGCCGGTGGCGCGCGTGATCTTCCGATCGCGTGCCGCAGGCGCCGACAAATGACAGGAAAGACAATGGCAGGGCGCGGCGACAATTCCAGAGCAAAACCGGGTACGGCGGTCGATACGGAACCGTTGCGTCAGGCGATTGCCGGATGCGTGCGATCCGTCGCCGGCGATGCCGAAGTCGAAGTCGTCTTCGCCAATGAGCGGCCGGGTCTTGCCGGCGAGCGCATGCGCCTGCCGGAAATTTCCAAGAAACCGACGGCGCAGGAAATCGCCATCACCCGCGGCCTCGGCGATTCCATGGCGCTGCGCCTTGCCTGCCATGATGCTGACACCCATGCGGTGATGTCGCCGCAGGGCGCCGAAGCGCGGCTGATCTTCGATGCGGTGGAACAAGCGCGTGTGGAATCCATCGGCGCGCTGCGCATGCCGGGCATGGCTTCCAATATCCAGGCCATGAATACCGAAAAATATGCCAAGGCCAACTTCGCCGGCATCAACAACAAGGACGATGCACCGCTTGCAGAAGCCGTGGCGCTTTTGGTGCGCGAGAAGCTGACGGGTGAGAAGCCGCCGGAAAGCGCCGGCAAGGTTGTCGATCTGTGGCGCGATTTCATCGAGGACAAGGCGGCCGGCGACCTCAAGGATCTTTCGAACGTCATCACCGACCAGAAGGCGTTTTCGCGGCTGGTGCGCAAGATGCTGACCTCCATGCAGATGGCGGAAGATTTCGGCGACGAGGATAACGAGCCCGAGAGCCAGGAGGCGGAATCCAACGAGGGCCAGCCGCGCACCAACGAGACCGAGGAAGAACAGGTCGAGGAAGAGGCTGGCTCCGACGCGACGCCCGCCGATGAAAACGAGGCCTCGCAGGAGGAGATGGAAGAAGGCGAGATGGACGGCGCCGAGATGTCGGACGAGGAAATGTCCGACGATCTCGACGAGGATTCCGAGACGCCCGGCGAGACCCGCCGTCCCAACAGCCCCTTCGACGATTTCAACGAGAAGGTCGATTACCGCATCTTCACCCAGGAATTCGACGAGGAAATCCACGCCGAGGAACTGTGCGACGAGGCCGAGCTGGACCGTCTGCGCGCTTTCCTCGACAAGCAGCTCGCTCATCTTCAGGGCGCGGTCGGGCGCTTAGCGAACCGGCTGCAGCGCCGCCTGATGGCGCAGCAGAACCGTTCCTGGGACTTCGATCTGGAAGAGGGCTATCTCGATCCGGCCCGCCTCGTCAGGCTCATCATCGATCCCATGCAGCCGCTTTCCTTCAAGAAGGAGCGCGATACCAAGTTCCGCGATACCGTGGTTTCGCTCGTCATCGACAATTCCGGCTCGATGCGCGGCCGTCCGATCACGGTTGCGGCCACCTGCGCCGATATTCTGGCGCGCACGCTGGAGCGCTCCGGCGTGAAGGTCGAAATTCTGGGCTTCACCACCAAGGCCTGGAAGGGCGGACAATCGCGCGAACAGTGGCTTGCCAATGGCAAGCCGGCGTCGCCGG
This sequence comes from Agrobacterium fabrum, assembly GCA_003241215.1. Classification (GTDB taxonomy): domain Bacteria; phylum Pseudomonadota; class Alphaproteobacteria; order Rhizobiales; family Rhizobiaceae; genus Agrobacterium; species Agrobacterium fabrum_A. The sequence continues at coordinate 2,827 of QFOL01000271.1, read as the reverse complement.
GCCGTCTCAACGATCTGCGCCACATCATCTACAAATCGGCGGACGCTCCGTGGCGGCGCGCCCGGCGCAATCTCGGCCTGATGATGCGCGAGGGCCTGCTGAAGGAAAATATCGACGGCGAAGCGCTGATGTGGGCGCATAACCGCCTGATCGGCCGCCCCGAGCAGCGCAAGATCATGATGATGATCTCCGACGGCGCGCCGGTGGACGATTCGACCCTGTCGGTCAATCCCGGCAATTATCTGGAGCGGCACCTGCGCGCCGTCATCGAGCAGATCGAAACGCGCTCACCGGTGGAACTGCTGGCAATCGGTATCGGCCACGATGTGACGCGTTATTATCGCCGCGCCGTGACCATCGTGGATGCGGACGAGCTGGCCGGCGCGATGACCGAGCAGCTTGCGGCGCTCTTCGAGGATACGAGCGGCGCTTCCGGTTCGTCCCGCAGGGTTCGCCGTGCGGGATAAGCGGGGCCGGGCTTCTTCCGCCTGCAAAACGTTTGCAATGGCCGCCATTCTGGCGGCCGCATCGCTGTTTCCGGTTTCCATCGGCGCTTCCACCATCGATGTGCCGGTGAGCGTGCGTCTGCTCTCCTCTTTCGAAGTCGGCACCAGCGAAAAACGTTTCGGCAAGCTGGAATTTATCGGCGGCATGGTGATGAGCGCGCCGGAAAAGCTGTTCGGGGCGATATCCTCCATCCGTTTCCGCCCCAATGGGGAGGATTTCGTTGCGGTGCTGGATACCGGCCATTGGCTGACGGGCAGGGTCTTGCGCGACGCTCGCGGTGCTTTGTCCGGGCTTGCCGATGCCCGCATCACCCCCATGCTGGACATGAGCGGGCGCGAACCGCCGCGCAAGATGGAGATGGATGCGGAAGGGCTGGCGTTGCGCGACGGCAAGGTCTTCGTCAGTTACGAGCAGCGCCACAGGATCGATCTCTATCCCGATCCGGGCTTCGCCACCGCAAAGCCGCTCGGCCGCCTGCCGCATCTCATCCCGAACAATGAGCTGCGCCATAATGGCGGCATGGAGGCTCTCGCGGTATCGCCGGCCGATTCGCCGCTCGCCGGCGCTCTGGTCGTGGTGGCCGAAAAAAGCATCGATACGGACGGCAATCTTCTCGCCGCCATACTGGAAGGTCCGCTCAAGGGCACCTTTGCCGTTACCCACCATCCATCCTTTGATGTGACTGACGGCGCGTTCCTGCCCAATGGCGACCTGCTGCTTCTGGAGCGCCGCTTCAATTTCGCTGAAGGCGTGGGCATGCGCATCCGTCGCATCCGTGGAGCCGATATCCGGCCGGGCGCGGTGGTGGATGGCGAAATCCTCATGGAAGCCGGCATGGCCTACCAGATCGACAATATGGAAGGCATGGATGTGGTGAAGGGGCCGGATGGCTCGACGCGCCTCATCATCGTTTCCGATGACAATCACTCGTTCCTCCAGCGCAACCTGATGCTGGAATTCAAGCTGGTGGAGTGAAATCAGGCCTGCTGCTGCTGTGCCGCCTTGTAGGCAGCCATCAGATCCTCGACGGGAATGCCGTCGATCTTCATGCCGGTCATTCGGCATGACGTTATCTGCGCGCCTGAAAGGTTCGAGTTGCTCAGTTTCAGACCGGAAAAATTGACGTCATTGATCGACCAGCCGGACATGTTGTTATCCGTGAACGACGCACCTGACAAATTGATATTGTTGAAGCTCGCCCCGGAAAGATTGACATTGTCGAAGACCGTGCCGGATAGATTGACGTCGTTGAAGGTTGAGCCTGAAAGCGTGGCGCTGGCGGCCTCCACGATGTCGATAACGTCCTTGATCTGCATGTCGACCTGCCTCCGCGCGGTGCCTCGAACGACAGACTGCAATGCTGACGGCTGGCTTGCAAGCGCGATTTGATCCGCGCTTGCCAGGTCTCAAACGCGGCCGGTTTTTACGGCGCCCGGCATCGGCTTCAGCGTGTTCATCAGCGCGCCGTAGGGCAGGAGCATGACGAGGCCGACGAGAACCTTTACCGAAAGATCACCCAGCGCCCAGGAAATCCAACGGGGCGCTTCCACGGCGAAGACACCGAGAATGGGAGCGTTTTCGATGGCGAAGGCATCGTTGGGGCCGACGAAGGAGAAGCTTGCGGCGAAGGCGATGGAGAAGAACAGGGCCGTATCCAGCACCGATCCCAGCATGGAGCCGGCGAGCGGTGCATGCCACCAGCGCTGGCGGCGCAGGCGGTTGAAAACGGAAATATCCAGCAGCTGGCCGATCAGATAGGCGGTGCCGGAAGCGACCGCGATGCGCGGGATCGATGTCCAGAAGGACAGCGTGACCCCGACGACGAAGCCGGCAAGCACGACGCGGCGCGCGATGGTGGGGCCGAACTGGCGGTTGGTCAGATCAGTGACGAGGAAGGCGATCGGATAGGTGAAGGCGCCCCAGGTCAGGAGGTCGCCGAGATTGACGCCGAACAGCGAGCCTGAAAGCGGGTATTGCACCAGTATATTCGATGCGACGACCACCATCGTCATCAAGAGAACGTAGATCAGCGTATAGCGCAGATAGGGCATTTTTTTATCCTGGGTGATGCCACCAGTTAGAGCCAAACATCGGGCCGAAAAGCCTAAAACAGTTTTCGGAAAATCCAATGCAACTAAGAACAAACAAAAGGCTTGAGCGGCAAAAGCCATTCAAGCCCTCTGAATATCGATGATGTCGAAACCGCTATTAAGCAGCTTCGGCCGTCTTCTTGGCGATCTGGCGGCGCAGGAGACGAGCGCGCATGCTCAGTTCGTTTTCGCCGGACTTCAGAAGGAAGGCATCGAGGCCGCCACGGTGT
>QFOL01000030.1 GCA_003241215.1 Agrobacterium fabrum | reverse complement strand
GCGGGAGGAATTGTGCTTAAACGGCATCGTGGTGGAGACCAGTTGTCGGGCTGCGCGAGCACCTACGACAATGCGCTTAACGATCCATGCACCAAAGCCCTCTAGCGCCAGAACACAAGCGCCATGCCGACAACGACAAGTGCGGCTCCCACCCATGCCCCGAATGCAGGCCGCTCCCCGGTTTTCAGCCAGAGCAGCGGCAGGATGATGACCGGTGTGGTGGCCGACAGCGTCGAGACGATGCCGACCTTGCCGCCAGAAAGCGCAAACAGCAGCAGCGTCATGCCGAAGCCAAGCGCGATGATGCCGGTCAGCGCCGTCTGGGCGAAGATGCTGCCCGTCAATGGTCCCTTCGGCTTGACCGCCTTGATGGGCAGCATGGTCAATGCCGTGAGGCAAAGCGCGGCGACGCCCACCCGCAGCATGGAAGCGGCGACAGGATCGACGCCTGTCGCCATGACCGGTCTGGCGATCAGCGAGCCGACGGCCTGGCTCAGCGCCGCCAGAAGGCCGACGACTATGCCGAGCCAGAGCGATCCCCTCACCCTTTCCCATTCGTGCAGCTGCGCCTTGCGCTTGCCGAAGAGGATCGCCAGCAGAACGCCTGCGAGGGTGAGGCCTATGCCGGCGACCGCTATTGCGGAAAGCCGTTCGCCAAGGATCGCCCAGCCAAGCACGGCGGCGATGGGAGCGTTGAGCGCAAACAGGATTCCCGAGCGGCGCGGTCCCAGGCGGTTGAGACAGGTGAACAGGAGTGTGTCGCCAACGAAGATGCCGATGAAACCGGACAGGAGAAGGGACCACAGCGCCTCCGGCTGCAATTCCCGCCATGTTCCCGAGGCGAGAACATAAAGACCCAGCACCGAGGCGACGAAAAGCTGCCTCGTCCTGTTGAAGGCCAGCGCCCCAAGATGCCCCGCCGGACGAGCGGAAAGAAGCCCCGTCATCGCCCAGCAGGTGGCTGCACCCACAGCGGCCAGCTCATAAATTACCATCGTGTCCCCGTTCCTTCCCGGCCTGCCCTGTCCCCTCGCCAGCACTAGGCGTATTTGCGCGCCCATCGCAGGTTCTGGGTCTGTCCGCCGTAACCATAGGCGTCGCCATCCACGGCGTGAACCAGCACATAGCTTGCTTCGTGCGCGGGGCCAACCAGCCTGTTCATTCCGTCATAGACACGCCGCACCCACTCGGTCGTCTCCTCCTTGATGTTGGTATGATCCGTGATCGAAACCTCGACATAAAATGTCCCGAGTTTCTGATCGCCGACACTTGTTCCGGCAATGATCCAGTCTGCGGGATCGGCGCTTTCGACGAGAACAGCGGTCACAGCCGGATCTTTGTGCAGAATCTCTGCGGTGAGCCGAGACAGGAGAGCTGCGACCTCCAGTTTTGGGTCGGGGCCATTCTGAGGTCTGGTGTAGCGGGCTTTGATCATGGGCATGGTGTTGATCTCCTTGTTGCCGAAAACCAACTTGCGCAAATTCAATCATAATGAGAAGATGGATATAATTATTCCATTCATAGCGATTTTATATGATTGATCTTGAAAGCGTTCGCCTTTTCATTCTCGCCGTCGAACTCGGCAGCCTGACGAAGGCGGCGGAGGCGGCAGGAACCGTGCAGCCGGTTGTCAGCCAGAAGCTCAAGATGCTTGAGCAGCGTCTTGGCAGGCGGTTGATCGACCGCTCGCCACGCCATCTACGGCTGACCGAGGACGGACAGGTGTTCCTTCCCAAGGCGCGAGAGCTGCTTGCCAAGCACGAGGAAGCGCTGACCTTCAGCGACGAACCGCCGCTGCATTTTGCCCTGGCAGCCAGCGATCACGCGATCGGCAGCCGCCTCTCGGCGGCGATAAGAGCGATGCGCGCCTCGCTGCCGGCCAATGCGGTCATCGACGTGACGATCGGTTTTTCCCGTTACGTGAGGGAAAGTTTCGCGTCGGGACTGGCCGATGCCGCCATCATCCGCCGCGACGGCGGCGGGACCGATGGTGAAGTGCTGCGCACCGACCGGCTGGCATGGCGAGCGGCCCCGGATTGGCGGCCACGTGCCAAAAGCGCCATTCCGCTGGTATCCTTGGGGCCGGGATGTGGCGTACGGGACATTGCGATCTCGGAGCTCGGAAGGGCTGGCATAGGCTGGCGCGACGCCTTCACCGCCGGAAGCTGCGCAGCGCTCCATGAAGGCGTCCTTGCCGGCGCAGGCGTCGCAGCCCTCGGCGACATCAGCGCCCGGGGCCTGCCCGACAGGGGCGCTGAATTCGGTCTGCCACCCTTGCCGCCATCCGATATCGTTCTTTTGTCCCGGGCGCGAACACCGGCCCATGCATCGGCAATCAGCGCCCTAGTCGCGGCCGTCGCCGGTTCCGGTGACTAGGGCGCAGGATGCCGAAACGAAGTTTGGTCCGGCCAAAAGGAAATATAGGTGCGAAACGTTACCGGCGCTACATCGCGCCAAGCAAACCAATGCCGAACGGCTTTGTCGAATCCTTCAACTGTCCATGCGCGACGAGCCTTTGAACGAGAGCCTGTTCCTCGATCTTGGTCATGCCCGCAGCGCCATCACTGAATAGGCAGATGGCTACAGCCATTTCCGGCTGGACATCGCTCGTTTCCACCGGTTGCTCACACCATGTCATTTTGGCACAAAAAACGGAAGCTCTAGTCGCAGCCGGATGAAAGTTCGGTGGCAGATCACCATCAAAGTCGATCATGGGTTCAAGGACAAAACTCCGGCTTTAGAATTCCCTGCCGAGTCTTGCGTCAATCGAATGGCGGTTGCCGCCTCGGATGGTAAAGAACAGCATTATGGCAGCCCATAGAATTGATTTTTCCGCCCCCATGTAACCTTCCGCCCGGACAATCCAGTGAAAAAATGCCGTAACAAGTAAAACGAACATTGCAGCGAATGCGGCTGGACGTGTCAGGAGGCCGATTGCGATCAACATGCCACCAAAGAACTCAGTTACAGCTAGAGCTGGAGACCACAGAACACCGGGATAAAAACCAAGTCTTTCTACCAGTCCGATATCGCCAAAAGGATCTATGATCTTGTGCCAACCGTGCGTAACAAGCGCAAGACCTGCGATGACACGCAATATGGTTTCTACGGGATGGTATAGAAAGCTGTAGTATTTTTGCATTGGTCGAACGATTAGGGGGCGCTTGAATTCGGTGTCCGCGGATACCATTCGATTATCTCCTCAGGGGCCTAACCACAGGCATCACAAAATCTTGGTAACGGTCAACTCAACTCAATTTGAGGTTGATCTGAGACCTGAATGGCGCCCCATTTGCAATGAGGTTAGAACAGCCTCCGATCTTACTGGAGGCCTTTTATCGATCAAGGCGATCTGCTGTGAGTTGGCATATCGTAGAAAGAGGTCGGAAGGTTCCGCGCACTGATGAGATGGCGCTCAAATATGAGAGGTTTCGGCAACCGTCAGCCGAAGCTTTGGCCGTAGCGCATCGACTTGACGAAACTGCCTTTGAGCAACGAATGCAAGCCGTCAGGCGAACGGCTGACGCCGATCCGGATATATGAGGATTTGGTGAACTTGGCTACGACGTCGTCCGGCGCTAGGCCCGAACTCGGTCGACTTCCCGCGGCCAAACCGGTTTCATGCCTTCATTCCGACTGCCTGCTCCGGTTTGGCGCTATCCGCGTCATCCGCGAAGCAGGACAGGCAGAAGCGACGCAATTCCTCACTGCGTCTAGTGGCGCGCAGATAGGTGGACCGGGCAAGTACGACGTCATAAGTGAGGTCTAGCCCCGCAATGTCGCGTACGGCAAGTTGCTTGCCTTCATAGCTCATGTCGCCCGGCGGGTGGTGCAATAACACGGCATAGCCAAAGCCGTGGCCGACCAGCGAGCGCACGAGTTCGATGCTCGGTGCGCTCAGACCCGGTTTTTGCGGTACGCCCAGCACCTCGAAAATGCGCCGTGTGTTGCTGAGTGCCGGCTCCACATCGAATTGCACCAGTGGGTCGCGCGCCATGATCGCCAGATCGATTTCGGCCTGCGTTGCAAGCGAATGCTCTGCGGGAAGCACGATGCGCGGGCGTACCTGATAAAGCGGATCGCAAGCGGTGGCTGGCGAGAGGTTGAAGTCATAGACGAGGCCGAAATCGAGGTGGCCTTCGCCAAGCCGCTGGCTGATTTCTTCGCCCGAACCATAGAATACATCGAGTTCCACGGATGGATGGTGGGTGCGGAAGGCGCCGATGAGCGCGGGCATGACGAAGGGCGCCAGCGTCATGTAACAGCCGATCGAAACCCGCCCGGCCAGTGTTCCGCCGCGGTTTTCCGCTGCGGCCTGCAACTCCGCCGCCGCCGCCATCAGGGCACGGGCATGAGCGATCAGTTCGCGCCCGTTGCGCGTCAGGGAAACGCCATGCGCCCGCCGCCTGACAAGCAGGCGAACCGCCATCTGTTTCTCCAGCTCGTCCAGCGCTTCCGTTAATGCGCCTTGAGAGATGGATAGCCTGCCTGCCGCTTCGCTGATGGTGCGCGCCTCGGCTACGGCGAGAAAATAACGGATCTGGCGAAGTGAAAAGCGGGGCTGGTCCATCGGCTGGTTTCTTAAATCGGAGTTTCCGAAGAATAACACGGAAATATCTGTTTTACAAATGAATGACCGATGTGGAAAGTCTTTCCGGGTTCTTGAGGAGGAACCCGAGGAGACGAACCGCAAGGGTTCATGGGAGGAACCGATGACCGTACAATCCGTAACGGTGGGCGAGGAAGTACACCTTGCCGACCTGTTTGCAGACCCCTATCCGACATATGCCAGGCTGCGGGAGAAACAGCCCGTATGCTTCGTGCCTGCCGCCAACCGCTATCTGGTGACGCGACACGCGGACATCGTGCAGCTTGAGCGTGATCCGGAAACGTTCAGCGCCAATGAGGCGCAATCGCTGATGAAGCGGGTGATGGGCCACACGATGCTGCGCAAGGATGGCGCCGTTCACAAGCGCGAGCGGGTGGCCTGCGAGGCGGCCCTGCGTCCCAACGTGATCCGCGGTCATTGGATGCCGGTGTTCCAGACCATCGTCGATGACCTCGTGGATCGCATGATCGAGCAGGGAGAGGCAGCCGATCTGTTCGACAGTTTCGCCGCGCCTTGTGCATCGCGCGCTTTGGCGGCGTTGCTGGGCCTGACCAATGTGCCATGGGAAGATCTCGCCATCTGGTCCCAGGCGATGATGGATGGAACCGGTAACTACGGAAATGATGCGGAAATCTGGCGGCGAAGCGACGAAGCCGCCGCAGGCGTCGACGCCGCGCTCGATGAAATGATCCCGTACCTTCAGAAGAACCCCGACAACTCCATCATCTCCGCCATGTTGCACGCGGCCGACCCGCTGAACCGCGAAGAGATCGCCGCCAACGTCAAGGTCATCATCGGCGGCGGGTTGAACGAACCGCGCGATGCCATCGGCACCGCCGTTGCTGCTCTTCTGGAAAACCCTGACCAGCGGGCGCAGGTGGAGGCCGACCCAGCTCTCTGGCGCAATGTGTTCGAGGAAACGGTGCGCTGGGTGTCCCCCATCGGCATGTATCCACGTCAAACGACAAAAAAGGTGGAGTTGGGCGGAACGGTTCTGGAGGAAGGCGCGCGGATCGGCGTGGTTCTCGCTTCCGGCAATCGTGACGACTCCGTCTTTTCCAATGCCGCGACGTTCGACATCAACCGCGAAAAGAAACCACATGTCGCCTTCGGTGGCGGGCCGCATTTCTGTCTGGGCACATGGGCGGCCCGCGTGCAGGTGGGTGAAGTCGCGTTGCCGACCTTGTTCCGCCGCCTCAAGGACTTGAGGCCCGGTGAAGGACCGGTGACCTGGGCGGGCTGGGTTTTCCGTGGGCCGACATCCGTTCCGGTTCAGTGGACGCACTGAGGGAGATGCAATCATGACGACGATCCTTTTCCGTCAGCCGGACGGTTCCGAGCGGCTGATCGAGGCCGAGGCCGGAACCTCCGTCATGCAGGCCGCCATCCTGAACGGGGTTGACGGTATTGTGGGCGAGTGCGGCGGGTCCGCCATGTGCGCGACCTGCCATGTTCACCTCGAGGAGGGCGGCGATACGCTCGATGCTGCCAGCGATACCGAAAGCGAGATGCTGGATTGCACGGCAAGCCCGCGCGATGCCTGCAGCCGCCTGAGCTGCCAGCTTTTCGCCGGGCAGGCAGATCGTATCACGGTGCGTATTCCGGAACGGCAGGTGTAACCATGGGGCTGGATCGCATTGTCATCATCGGCGCGGGACAGGCCGGGTTGCAGGCTGCCGTCTCGCTGCGCGAGGCGGGGCATGATGGTTCCATCGTGCTTGTGGGCGATGAGCCGGGGTTACCCTATCAACGCCCACCACTTTCCAAGGCATTCCTGCTCGGCAGGATTCCCGCCTCCGGCCTCGATCTGCGCGGGTCGGATTTCCTGGCCACCCAGCGCATAGAGTTCGTGGAAAACGACGCTGCGTGCTCCATCGACCGGGCCGCACAAACCGTCCATCTGGCTTCGGGGCGGCGGCTGGCCTATGATCACCTGGTGCTGGCAACGGGCGCGCGGCGGCGTGAACTTGCCGTGTCCGGCTCCGATCTGCCGGGCATTCATTATCTGCGTACCCGCGCCGATGCTGAAAATCTGAAGCAGAGGCTGGAGGGAGCGCGTCGCGCACTTGTCATCGGCGCCGGGTTCATAGGGCTTGAGTTCGCGGCTGTCGCCGCTGATCGCGGGCTTTCCTGCACAGTGGTCGAGGCAGCGCCGACACTGCTGGCACGGGCTGTATCCCGCACAACGGCCGGTCACATCCGCCAAACGCATGAGGCGCGGGGAACGCGTTTCCTCTTCGGGCGGGGTGTCGACCGCTTCGAGGCAACGGCTGACGGTCGCGTCGCAGGTGCGGTCACATCCACCGGCGAGACGCTGGCGGTCGATCTCGTTGTGGTCGGCATCGGCGTTATCGCCAATGACGGACTTGCCAGCGCGGCCGGGCTGGTCGTGGATGGCGGCGTTACGGTGGACGCCCGTTTGCGCACCTCGGACCCGGCCATATCCGCGATCGGCGATTGTGTCGTCGTTCCGCATCCGCAAGCGGAACGGCCGCTTCGCATTGAAAGCGTGCAGAATGCTATCGATCAGGGACGCCATCTGGCGCGGATACTGACCGGGGGTGAGGAACCCTATGCGGCCTTGCCGTGGTTCTGGAGTGATCAGGGAGCGATAAAGCTGCAAATCGCTGGATTGATCGGCGGGCACGATCGCACCGTGCTGCGTGGCGACCCGGCAAGCGGCCGGTTTTCGGTATTCTGCTATCGCGGTGAAAGGCTGCTCGGCGTGGAAAGTATCAACCGTCCGGCCGATCATATGGCGGCTCGCCGCTTCGTTGGCACGCCGTGGGCGCCCGCCGCCGAACGTGCATCAGATGAGAAACTCGACCTTAAGCTTCTGTCCGTCGCGGCGTGAGAGATTTCTATAAGGCATTGTATTAAAAGCATAAAGACGCGAAATGACGCTCTGTCGTTCGCGATTTTTCTTTTTGCGTTCACGAATCTGGCAATCCGTAAACCAGCCGTTGATTTAATAAAATGAACATGTTAAATAATTTTTGCGTCTGGGAGGACGTGCGGGATCTGAGGAGATTCCGCAAGGGGATCTAAATAAGGGAGAAGTTCATGCGTCGTCTTACGCATGTCGGTTTTATCGGCGTTCTCGCATCCACCGTATTCATGGCATCGCAGGCCTTCGCCGAAATCAAGGTGGGCGCCATTCTTTCGCTGACGGGCCCCGCCGCCTCGCTAGGCATTCCGGTCAAGAACACCATCGATATACTGCCGCGCAAGGTCGCCGGCGAGGATGTGCGATATATCGTTCTCGATGACGCCAGCGACCCGTCTGCTGCGGTGCGCGCCGCCAAGAAGCTGATCGAAGAAGAGAAGGTCGACATCATTTTCGGACCGTCCGTCACGCCGACCTCGCTTGCGGTCGTTGAAGTCGTCGGCCCTGGTAAAACGGCGATGGTTTCGGCTGCCGGTTCCGCCGTCATCGCCCGCCCGGTCGAAGGCAACAAGCAGTGGGTGTTCAAGACCGCGCCTGAGGAGCCGGCAATGGCCGCCCGCGTTTACGGCCAGATGGACAAGGACGGCGACAAGACCGTTGGCTTCATCGGTTTCAACGATGCTTTCGGCGACAGCTTCATCGGTGCATTCAAGAAGGTTGCGGATACGCGTGGCATCACGGTCGTCGCCGACGAGCGCTACAATTCGAAGGACACTTCCGTCACCGCACAGGTGTTGAGCGTGATTTCCGCCGCGCCTGATGCCGTGGTGATCGGCGCATCCGGCACGCCGGGCGTTTCACCGGTGCTCGAACTGCGCAACCAGGGTTATGACGGCGCGATTTACATCAATCAAGGCATGGCCAACCCCGATGTTCTGCGCGTCGGCAAGGATGGCCTGAACGGCGTCATGCTTGCCGTGCCGCCCGTTCTCGTGGCTGAGCAGCTGGCGGACAACGATCCGGTCAAACCTGTGGCCCTGAACTACATCAAGGCCTACGAAGGCAAGTATGGTGCCGGTTCGCGCTCGCTGTTCGGAGCAACCATCTGGGATGCCTATCTCATTCTCGAAAACGCGATTCCGCGCGCGCTTCCGGCTGGCAAGCCCGGCACGGAAGCATTCCGTACCGCGTTGCGCGACGCCTATCAGACCACGCCGGAGCTGATCGGCACCCAGGCCATTTTCAACCTGAGCCCGACCAATCATAACGGAACCGACGAGCGGGCCGAGGTTCTGGTGAAGATCGAGAACGGCAAGTGGGTTTACGTTCAGCAGAACTGACTTCCTGTCGCTGAGAACCGGGCTGCATCCGTGGCCCGGCGGGATGCCTGACGCCGGCGGCTTCGACAGTCGCCGGAACGGCAGGGCGTGTCTTCCTTTTCCAACGGGTCCAACAGATGAACAGCAATATCGCAGTTCTGCTTGCGCAGGATGCCTTGATCAACGGGGCGATCTACGCCCTGCTGGCGCTGACGCTGGTCATGGTCTTTTCCGTGACGCGCGTTATGCTCATACCGCAAGGGGAGGTGGTTTCCCTGACCGCGCTCAGCCTTGCCGCCATCGAAACCGGCGTCGTGCCAGGCACCGTCTGGCTGCTCTGTGTGGGCGGCGCGCTGGCGGCGATCATGGAGCTCTACACTTGGTTCCGTGAGCGTGATCGCCGGGCCTTGCGCGCCGCATGCTTTTACGTTGCCTATCCGCTCGCGGTCACCGCACTGGCTTGGGTTACGGTGCCGCTTGCCTCCAGCGCATGGTATCGAATGTTCCTGACGCTTCTGATCGTCGTGCCATTGGGGCTGATGATCTACCGCGTTGCTTTCCGGCCATTGGCCCATGCTTCGGTGCTGGTATTGCTGATTGTCGCCATGGCGATCCATTTCGTCCTGCTGGGTTTCGGCCTCATTGCCTTCGGCGCGGAAGGCGTGCGCACCGCACCGATCTTTTCCGGTGTCATTCGCTTCGCGGGTTTTCCGATCAAGGCGCAGGCTATTTTCGTCGTGCTGGTCGCTGCCGCGCTGATTGTCGTCATGGCGGTTTTCTTTGGGCGAACACTGATCGGCAAGGCGCTGCGGGCAACGGCGTTCAACCGCACGGGTGCGCGCCTCGTCGGTATTCGCACGGAAAGCTCCGGCACGCTCGCCTTCTTTCTGGCGGGTTTGATCGGCGCGATTTCCGGCCTGCTGATCGCTCCGATGACGACGATCTATTTCGATACCGGCTTCCTGATCGGTCTCAAGGGGTTCATCGCCGCCATCGTGGGCGGACTTGCGTCCTATCCGCTGGCCGCGGGCAGCGCCCTGCTGATCGGCCTCATCGAATCCTATTCGTCTTTCTGGGCCAGCGCCTTCAAGGATGTCATTGTTTTTGCACTCATCATTCCCGTCTTGCTGTGGCGTAATTACGGTGCTGCACATGCCGAGGAGGACGACGAATGAACCCCCGTTACCTTTCTCTCATTCCCGTTGCGCTTGCGGTTGTCACTCCGCTCGTACTGCCAGCCTATTACATCACGCTGATGAACTTCATCGGTCTGGCGGCGATTGTCGTCATCGGTCTGGTGCTTTTGACCGGCATTGGCGGCTTGACCTCGTTCGGTCAGGCGGCATTCGTCGGGGTGGGCGCCTACACCACCGCCTGGCTTACCGCCAATCTCGGCCTTTCGCCGTGGTTGACCATCTTTGCGGCTATCGTCGCAACTGCATTTTCCGGCTGGCTGATCGGTCTTCTGACACTGAAGCTTTCCGGCCATTATCTGCCGCTCTCGACGATTGCATGGAGCCTCAGCCTGTTCTTCCTCGTCGGTAACATCGCGGCGCTTGGCGGTCATGACGGCATTTCCGGCCTGCCGGGTATTGCGATCTTCGGTCATCCGCTTTCCGGCGCCGCCTATACCTGGTTGATCTGGCTTTTCGTGGCCGGCGCGTTCATTTCCGTGCGTAATCTGCTTGATAGCCGTAACGGCAGGGCGGTACGTTCGCTGCGCGGCCGCGTCGTCATGCTGGAAGCATTCGGTGTTGACACCGCCGGGCTGAAAACGCTGATCTTCGTCCATGCCGCCGTGCTTGCCGGTATTTCCGGCTGGCTTTACGCGCATCTCGTGCAGTTCGTGAATGCGACGCCCTTCGGCTTGAATAGCGGTATCGAATACCTGTTCATGGCGGTTATCGGCGGTGCTTCCAGCCTGTGGGGCGGTATTCTCGGCTCGGCCATCTTCATTCTTATCCGCGATGGCCTTCAGGACATCGTTCCGGGCCTGATTGGCACATCCGGTGCGGCCGAAGGCATTGTTTTCGGTGTGCTGATGGTGCTCATCCTGCAAAGAGCGAGCGGCGGACTGACGCCTTATATCGCCAGATTGCTGCCGGAAGCACCGCCGCGCGTGGTGAAGGAAGATGCCTCGCCGCTGCCATCCCGGCCGAAACCGGTCACCGGATCGTCAATTCTCAAGGTGGATGGGCTGGTCAAGTGCTTCGGCGGCCTGACGGCGGTGAATGGCGTGGGCTTTGATCTGACGGCAGGGCACATTCTCGGCGTTATCGGCCCGAATGGCGCTGGAAAGTCTACCCTGTTTAATCTCCTGACCGGCGTTCTGAAGCCGAATGAAGGCTCTATCGAGCTTTCCGGTGAGCGCATGGAAAACCGTCCGCAAGCGGCTTTTGCCAGGCTCGGCGTTGCACGCACCTTCCAGCACGTCATGCTGCGCGGGGATATGAGCGTGCTCGAAAACGTAGCCGTCGGCGCGCATCTACGAGGACGTCGCGGCGTGTTTTCAGCCATTCTCGGGCTTGATCGCGATGAAGAGGCGGCGATTTTCGCCAATGCCAAGCGTCAGCTTGAAAGGGTTGGTCTTGGCGAGTTCCTGCACCTGCCCGCAGGAAGCCTTGCGCTCGGCCAGCAGCGCATTCTTGAAATCGCCCGGGCGCTTGCAGCCGATCCTGTGGTGTTGCTGCTGGATGAGCCTGCTGCCGGTCTGCGTTATCATGAAAAGCAGAAGCTGGACGAAGTGCTGCGACAGCTTCGCGCCGAAGGCATGACGATCCTTATCGTCGAACACGACATGGAATTCGTCATGAACCTTGTCGATCGCCTTGTGGTGGTGGATTTCGGGCAGAAGATCGCTGAAGGACTGCCCGAAGAGATACAGGAAAACAGCCGCGTGCAGCAGGCCTATCTGGGAGTGGACGCATGACCGCCCTGCTCGAAGTCAAGAACCTCTCCACCGGTTATGGCAAGGCTGAGGTTATTCCGGGCCTGGACCTTCAGGTGAAGGCCGGCTCCATCGTCACCGTAATTGGCCCCAACGGAGCCGGCAAGACAACGCTGCTCAATGCCATCATGGGGCTGCAACCCGCCAAGGGGACAATTACTCTCGGCGGGCGGGATATCTCCGCGACACCGGTAGAGGATCGGCTTGGAGCGGGGCTTTGCCTCGTGGCCGAAAAACGTGAGCTTTTCGGCCAGATGAGTGTGGCCGACAATCTGGTTCTGGGAGGGTACAGCCGCCGCAAGGTGCGGGACGGTAGCCGCGAGCGTGATCTGGAGGAGGCGTACAAGCAGTTTCCGCGTCTTCTGGAGCGCAAGCATCAGGTGGCAAATACGCTTTCGGGCGGTGAGCGGCAGATGCTGGCGATTGCACGTGCGCTGATGTCACGGCCGAAGCTTCTGATGCTGGACGAGCCAAGCCTTGGTCTTGCGCCCCTCATCGTCAAGGAGGTGCTCGAAAAGGTCCGCCAATTGCGGGAAACAGGCGTTTCGATTCTGATCGTCGAACAGAATGCCCGCGCGGCGCTCCAGATCGCCGATTATGGTTATGTTCTGGAATCCGGAACGGTCGCCATGGAGGGTCCTGCTGCCGATCTGGCGGATGACAGGCACATTGTCGAAACCTATCTGGGTGTGAAAAAGCACTGAGATCGTGCTCCATGAAGCAGAAGCCCGCGCTCTCGAAAGGCGCGGGCTTTTTGTTTGCCCCATCATGTATTTAACATGTTTATTATTTTGTCTGGATCAACGCGGCATGGCGGCAGGCGCCCGCCGGCAGCCCGAGTTTATTCATCAGACAGGGACGAACCCGCTTCGTTGCGGAACGAAGCGAGTTCGTCCAGCAGGTCAAGCAGTATCTCCAGTCGCTCCCTGCCGTAGTGAGCTTCGAGATTCTCGTAGATCTTGCGGCTGTCGGGCAGAACCTCCCGAATGATGGTTTCACCGGCCGGGGCAATCGTCAAAAGAACGCGGCGGCCGTCGCCTTTGTCCTTGTGCTTGGAAATGAAGCCGCGCTCCTCAAGCGACCGGATCATGCGGGTGAGACTGGGTGCAAGAATAAAGGCGCGCTCGGCGACTTCGGAAGCGTCGAGCGTGCCTGCTTCATGCAGAACGCGGATAACGCGCCATTGTTGCTCCGTTACGTCGTGTTGCGCCAGCATGGGGCGGAAATGGCTCATCACCGCTTCACGGGCGCGCAGCAAGGCAATCGGCAGTGAACGGCGTGTCGCAGGCGGCGTGGTCGCGCCTTGCGTCACGCTCGTTTCCTCTTGCTTCGTCAAGGCTTCGTTCGGCATGTCTCTCTCCAAGGCTCCCGGCAAAAGCCGTTAACACGTTCATTGTTTCATTCTGCCCTGAATCGCAAGCGTTTCTCTACCATTGGTGACGGTTTCCTCAAAGAAACCCATCGAAATAGGTGCAATAGCGCGCCGTTGCAGTCGCGTTTAAGTCCAGCTCCACTGCGCCTCTCTCCAAGACATCCACCGCTTCGCCTTCCACTATTCGGCTCCATCGTCGCTTGGAGGAAACAGATGCAGCTTTTCAAGCTGATTACCGCCGGACAACCCGAGGAAGCGCCGCGCCACGCCAATATCATCAATCCCTCGACGGGAGCGGTCGTGGGCCAGATGTCGGTGGCGATCTGGCGTCGGAGTCGACTTCGGCATTGAGGGTTACAAGAATCACGCCGGCCTGTTTGTCTGCGCGCCGCGCCATTCACCCGGTGGCTCTCCGGTGCGTTGCCGGAAGAAGCGTGAGAAATAGGCGGGATCGTGAAAGCCGATTTCGTACGCCACATCTTCGACCGAGCGGACGGTGAAAAGCAGAAGTCGCTTCGCTTCCAGCAGGCGGCGTTCATCGATGAACGTCTTGACGGAAAGGCCATAAGCCTGACGGCAGGCCTTGGATAGCAGGTGCGGCGTGGTGCCCAAGGCCGCGACATAGCCTTCCACTGGCCAATTCTCCCGAAAGTGGCCATCGACCAGCCGGCGAAATGATTGGGCGAGATCGTTTCCGCCATGCGCTGGCGCATCGCTGGTGCTGGCTAGACTGGCAATGTCGTTGCAGGCGACGGCCACGAGCGCCGAAAGGGCATTCATCATGCCCTGCCTGTAATCGTTGTGGATCCGTTCCATGATGGTGTGGAGCCGCTGCCAGATCGGATTTTCGGCATGCCCGCGCACCATGACCGGCCTGTCGAAACTCAGTGTCGAAAGGGCGGAGATCGGGGGTAGGGCGCTATCCGCCACCGACGCGACGAGCGCATCGGATGTGTCGGCAGCGACGGTAAAACCATGCACCACGCCGCTCGGAACGAAGCTGACAGCCGGTGCAATAAAATCCAATTGCTGATCCTCGATAAAATAGGTGCCATGCCCGCTGGTCCAGAGCGTTATCTGGGCCATGCGGTCATGCTTGTGCGCATCGACGTGACCGTAGTGAATCTGCCTGCGTTCCATGATGGTTTCCGCGTGCATGAAGCCTATGTCGAGCGGTTTGTCCGGTTCGCCGTAAATGAAGAAGCTTGGCACTGCCATGGAAGGCCCCCCGTCGAAAAAAGTACAATCGTTTTTGCCATTCTGTCCATGGCTGGGCGCGCTGGCAAGGGTTAGTCTTTGATCAACGTCAAGGGAGGATTGACCATGAAAGCCGAAGATTTCCGTTCCGACAAGAAGCGTCCGTTTACCGGCGCTGAATACATTGAATCGCTGCGCGACGGCCGTGAGGTCTACATCAATGGCGAGCGGGTTCACGATGTCACCACGCACCCGTCGATGCGCAATTCGGTTCGGTCTCTGGCGCGCCTTTACGATGCTCTGCACGACCCGGCGAAGAAGGATATACTGACCGCGCCCACCGACACCGGCAATGGCGGCTACACGCACAAGTTCTTCAAGCATGCCTCTTCCATCGATGATCTCGTCGGCCAGCAGGCCGCGATCACCGAATGGGCGCGCATGTCCTACGGCTGGATGGGCCGCACGGCTGACTACAAGGCGTCGCTGATGAATACGCTGTCCGTCAATGCCGATTGGTATGGCGATTACGCCGATAATGCGCGCAATTGGCACAAGCGCACACAGGAGTCGGTGCTTTTTCTCAATCATGCCATCGTCAATCCGCCGATCGACCGCCACAAACCGGCGGAGCATGTGAAGGACGTCTTCGTTCATGTGACAAAGGAAACGGATGCCGGCGTGTACGTCTCCGGCGCCAAGGTCGTCGCGACCTCTTCTGCGCTTACGCATTACAATCTGCTGGCGCAAAGTTCTGCGACCGTTACGGAAGACCCCTCATTGTCGTTGACCTTCATCGCGCCGATGAATGCGCCGGGCGTCAAGATGTTCTGCCGCACCTCCTATGAGGAGGCGGCCAACCGCCTTGGTCAGCCTTTCGACTATCCCCTATCTTCACGCTTCGATGAAAATGACGCGATCCTCGTACTCGACAATGTCTTCGTCCCCTGGGAGGACGTGCTGATCTACAATGACGCGCGGCGTATCCTCTCCTTCACGGTCTTGTCCGGCTTCATGCAGGGCTTTTGCTTTCAGGGATGCGGACGCTTCATCGTAAAGCTCGAATTCCTTGCCGGGCTGCTGGCTAAGGCGCTGCGCGCCACCGGCGGCGATGCCTTTCGCGGCAACCAGGCCATGCTCGGCGAGGTGATTGCGTTGCGCCACAAGTTCAAGGCGTTTTACGATGCGATGGCCCGCAATCCGGTCGACTGGGTGGGCGGCGCGAAGCTTCCGAACCTCGAGGCCGCGCTTTGTTATCGCGCCTTCATGTCGGATGCCTATCCGCGCATTATCGATCTCGTGCGCCGTTCGATCGCGTCCGGCCTGATCTACCTTCCGTCATCGGCAAAGGATTTCGCCAACCCGGATATAGACCGTTATCTGGCGCAATATGTCCGCGGCTCGAACGACATGGGCCATAAGGAGCGCATCAAGATCATGAAGCTGCTCTGGGATGCGACGGGCACTGAATTCGGCGGTCGCCATGCGCTCTATGAACTGAACTATGCCGGTACGCCCGAAGACGTCCGTCTCCAGGTGCTCAAGGGGGCGGAAAAGGGCACGATCCTGCGCGACATGGAAGCGCTGGTCGATACCTGCATGAGTGACTACGACGAGCACGGCTGGACTGGCAATACATGGCTTCAGCCGCTCAACGACCGCGCGGAAAGTGTCCGCGATGCCGCGGAATAAGGAGGCGACCATGACGCACCCCGTTGTCGCCCGTTCCGAGTTTCGTGACGCCATGGCGCGGGTCTGCGCGCCGGTCAATGTCATAACCACCAATGGACCTGCCGGGCGCGGCGGGTTCACCGCCACCGCCATGTGCTCGGTGACGGACGAGCCGCCGACATTGCTCGTCTGCATGAACAGCAATTCGGCGCAGGCCGGGTTGTTCCTCGAAAATCGCAGGTTCTGCGTCAACGTACTGACCGGCGATCACAAGGAACTGGCGGGTTTTTTCGCTGGCCGCGAGGCCGATATGGCGTCGCGTTATGCCGCCGCCAACTGGGTGGATCTCGCTTCCGGCAATCAGGCGCTCAGCGACGCCATCGTTTCCTTCGACTGCTATCTGAAGGAGGCGCGGCTGGTTGGCACACATAACATCATGATCGGCGAGGTGGTTGAAATCCGTGCGCGCCGGGATGGTCACGCGCTTCTCTATTTCGATCGAAACTTCGTGCATGTTCCGAGCGCCGAAGCCGCGCTCGGCGGTTGATGCCGCATATCCTCAGGCAAAACCGCGATGCCAGCGGGGGTACTACTGTTTTGTTATCACATCTGCCGCGCGCAACGCAGTGGTGTTGCTGCGGCAGGTGATGGCATTCAGCGAGGCGTCGTCTTGCTCAAAAGTTCTGCGGTCTCTTGACAGCTCCAGCTATATCATTAACATGTTAAATATAGTGGCGTCATGGTGGGAGGAAATATGCCGCACTTTAACATCGAATATTCGTCCAATCTGGACGGAGGGGTGAATTTCAAGGCGCTGAGCGAGCGCATTCTCGATACGATTCTGGAAACCGGATTGTTCGAAGTCGGTGCGGTGCGCGTCCGCGCCTTCCGGGCCGAGGCCTATGCCATTGCCGACAAGCTGCCGGAGAATGCCTTCATCGACATGTCGTTCCGCATTGGTGTCGGGCGCAGCGCCGGTGACAAGAAGCTTGTCGGCGAAAGGATTTTCGCGGCGGTGACGGATGAGCTTTCCGCGCTGTTTGCGACACCGCACTTCGCCCTGACGCTGGAGATCCGCGAGATCGACCCTGATCTGAGCTGGAAGAAAAATGCCATTCACCCACGCCTTCGGCAGGAAGCAAGTTGAAAGCGGCTTTGGCTGCGAAATCGCGAATACATTCATGCACGGCAGAGTGGTGAGCTCTTGAGACTTATCCGCTGCTGAGCGAAAATATGGAGAAGAAATGTCGAAGCTTGAGGAAAACATTCAAAAGGCTAAGGGGTATCTCGCCCGTTTTGCCGACAAGGGCGTTCTCAACCACATCAACGGCGAGGCGGTTCCGGCGCTTGACGGCGCCACTTTCGAGTCCATTTCGCCGGTCGATCTGAAGCCGCTTGCCAGGGTTGCCCACGGCAAGGCTGCGGATATCGATCTGGCCGCGAAGGCCGCGCGCGACGCCTTTCCCGCCTGGGCGGCGCTCGGCGGTGACGCCCGCAAGAAACTGCTGCACAAGATCGCCGATGCGATCGAGGCGCGTGCCGAAGAAATTGCCTTCGTTGAGTGCATGGACACCGGACAGTCACTGAAATTCATGGCGAAGGCCGCGTTGCGCGGTGCGGAGAACTTCCGTTTCTTTGCCGATCGCGCGCCCGAAGCCCGTGATGGCAAGAGCCTGCGCGCCAAGGGGCAAGTGAACCTCACGACCCGTTCGCCGATCGGCCCGGTCGGCGTCATCACGCCGTGGAACACGCCGTTCATGCTGTCGACGTGGAAGATTGCCCCGGCGCTGGCCGCTGGCTGCACCATCGTTCACAAGCCGGCGGAGTTTTCGCCGCTCACGGCCCGTCTTCTGGTGGAAATCGCTGAAGAAGCCGGTCTGCCGAAGGGCGTATGGAATCTTGTCAACGGTCTGGGCGAGGATGCCGGCAAGTCGCTTACGGAACATCCGCTCATCAAGGCCATCGGCTTCGTCGGCGAAAGCCGCACCGGTTCGCTCATCATGAAGCAGGGCGCGGACACGCTGAAGCGCGTTCATTTCGAACTCGGCGGCAAGAATCCCGTGATCGTTTTCGCCGACGCCGACATGGAGCGTGCGGCCGATGCCGCGGTCTTCATGATCTACTCGCTGAACGGCGAGCGTTGCACGTCCTCCTCGCGCCTGCTTGTCGAAGCAAGCGTCTATGAGAAGTTTACGGCGCTGGTGGCGGAGAAAGCCAAGCGTATCAAGGTCGGTCATCCGCTCGATCCGGAAACCGTTATTGGCCCGCTCGTGCATCCGGTTCACGAGAAGAAGGTTCTCGAATACATCGCCATCGGCAAGTCCGAAGGTGCGACGGTTGCGGCCGGTGGCGCCAAGTTCGATGGTCCGGGCGGCGGTTGCTATGTTTCGCCGACGCTTTTTACGGGCGCGAACAACCAGATGCGCATTGCCCAGGAGGAAATTTTCGGACCGGTTCTCACGGCTATTCCCTTTGCTGACGAAGCCGAGGCGCTGAAGATTGCCAACGATGTGCAGTATGGCCTGACGGGTTATCTCTGGACTGCCGATGTCACACGCGCCTTCCGTTTCTCCGATGCGCTGGAAGCCGGCATGATCTGGGTGAATTCGGAAAATGTCCGCCACCTTCCTGCCCCGTTCGGCGGTGTGAAAAGCTCCGGCATTGGCCGTGACGGCGGCGACTGGTCCTTCGATTTCTACATGGAAACGAAGAACATAGCGTTCGCCACCGCATCGCACGCCATCCAGAAGCTTGGCGGCTGATCCGGCCGGTTTTCGCCGCGCCATGTGCAGGTGGCGCGGCCATCCACCAATACACAACAAGCCATTTGGCCGGTCGGCAATGTCGCTCCGGCTTCCGAGGAGGAAAACATGCCGCTACCCCAGTTCAATCTTTATCCGGCGTTCAACACCGTGCGCCTTAGCCACGTTGAGTTCGTGGTGAAGGATCTTGCCGCCAGCCGCGCATTCTATGCCGATCTGCTTGGCCTTCAGGTCACGGATGAAGATGCAAACACCGTCTATCTTCGCGCGCTTGAGGAGCGCGGCCACCATTGCGTCATTTTAAAGAAGGGGAGGCTTCGGCGGTCAGTTACCTCGCGCTCAAGGTTTATTCCGAGGAAGATCTCGACAAGGCGAAGGCCTATTTCGAAGCGAAGGGCCGCAAGGCCGAGTGGGTGGAGCGTCCGTATCAGGGCCGCACCCTGCGGACGACCGACAATTTTGGCATTCCGCTGGAATTCTATTACAAGATGGAGCGTCTTGAGCCGATCCATCAGAAATACGCGCTGTATCACGGCGTGAAGCCGCTGCGCATCGATCACTTCAATTGCTTCACACCCGACGTGGATGCATCCGTTGCCTTCTATAACGACATCGGTTTCCGCGTGACCGAATATACCGAGGACGACGAGAGCAAGAAGCTGTGGGCGGCCTGGCTGCACCGCAAGGGCGGCGTTCACGACATGGCCTTTACCAATGGGGTTGGCCCGCGTCTGCACCACACCGCTTTCTGGGTTCCGACGCCGCTCAACATCATCGACCTCCTCGATCTGATGTCGACCACGGGTTACCTGGCCAATATCGAACGCGGCCCCGGCCGCCATGGCATCTCGAATGCCTTCTTCCTCTACATTCTCGATCCGGATGGTCACCGCATCGAAATCTATTGCTCGGATTACCAGACCGTCGATCCGGATCTGGAGCCGATCAAATGGGATCTGAAGGATCCGCAGCGCCAGACTTTGTGGGGTGCGCCGGCGCCGCGTTCGTGGTTCGAGCATGGCAGCCTGTTCGCCGAAACGGCGACCAGGGAGCCGTTGCTGAAGGCCCAGCCGATCATCGCGCCCTGACGGACGCCAGCCCCGCATGGAGCGGGGACGCTCCATCTTCGATGGCGGCGTCCCCGCTCTGCGTGTAGCTTAATGAAGAGGGTGACCCCATGACACTTAAAGACCCGAGCCTGCTGCGTCAGGCGGCGTTTGTCGGCGGAGAATGGATCGAGGCGAACGGAGCCGGCATCGCGGTGACCAACCCGGCAACGGGTGACGTGATCGGTTACGTGCCGAAGCTCGGCGTGGCCGAAACGAAGAAGGCGATTGCTGTCGCCGAGCGGGTCCAGAAGGAATGGGCTGCCCGCACGGCCAAGGAACGCGCTGGAATCCTGCGTAAATGGTTCGAACTGATGATCGCCAATCAGGACGATCTCGGCCATATCCTGACATTGGAGCAGGGCAAGCCGCTGGCCGAGGCCAAAGGTGAAATCGCCTATGGCGCAAGTTTCATCGAATGGTTCGCTGAAGAGGCCCGCCGCATCTATGGCGACGTGATCCCCGGCCATCAGAAGGACAAGCGCATTCTGGTGCTGAAGCAGCCGATCGGCGTCGTCGCGGCCATTACCCCGTGGAACTTCCCGAACGCCATGATTACCCGCAAGGCCGGACCGGCCTTTGCCGCCGGTTGCGCCATGGTGTTGAAGCCTGCCGGCCAGACGCCGTTCTCCGCCGTCGCTCTCGCCGTGCTTGGCGAACGCGCCGGTCTGCCTGCGGGTTTGTTCAGCGTGATTACCGGTTCCGCTCGCGAGATTGGCGCGGAAATGACGGCCAACCCCATCGTGCGCAAGCTGACCTTCACCGGTTCGACGGAAGTGGGAGCACAGCTTTATCGCCAGTCTGCGCCGACCATCAAGAAGCTTGGCCTGGAACTCGGGGGCAACGCGCCGTTTATCGTGTTCGACGATGCCGATCTCGATGCCGCGGTCGAAGGCGCGCTGATTGCCAAGTTCCGCAACAATGGTCAGACCTGCGTTTGCGCCAATCGCATTTACGTACAGGACAAGGTTTATGACGCCTTTGCCGAAAAACTTGCCAGGGCTGTCGGCGGGTTGAAGACGGGCAATGGTTTCGATGAGGGCGTTATTCTCGGGCCGTTGATCGATGAGGCCGCGCTGAAGAAGGTCGAGGAGCATGTGAACGACGCCGTTTCGAAAGGCGCGACGGTCATTCAGGGCGGTAAGCCCCATGCGCTGGGCGGCACGTTCTTCGAGGCGACCGTTCTCGCCAACGTGACGCAGGACATGGCCGTTGCGACGGAAGAGACCTTCGGCCCGGTTGCTCCGCTTTTCCGGTTTACCGACGAAGCCGACGTTATCGCCAAAGCCAACGATACGGAGTTCGGCCTCGCCTCCTACTTCTTCGCCAAGGATCTCGCCCGTGTGTTCCGCGTGGCCGAAGCGTTGGAATACGGCATGGTCGGCGTCAATACCGGCCTCATTTCCACGGCGGAAGCGCCTTTCGGCGGCGTCAAATCCTCCGGTCTCGGCCGCGAGGGTTCCCGCTACGGCATCGATGACTTCATCGAAATCAAATATGTCTGCCTCGGCGGCGTTGCATAAGGAACAGCAGGATGGCTCATCCAAAATTCGCCAGTTTCACCTCAGGCAAACGCCAGGGCTATGGCCTGATCGTCGATGATGGCGTGATCGATCTTTCCGCCCGGTTCGGCGCGCGCTTCCCGACACTGAAGGAAGTCGTGGAGGCCAACGCCTTTGCCGAACTGCTGGAAGCGGCCACAGGTCATCAGCCGGATTTTCCGGTGAGCGAGATCACTTACGAGATTCCTATTCCCGCGCCGGAAAAGCTGATCTGCGTTGGGGTGAACTTTCCCGACCGTAACGAGGAATACAAGGACGGGCAGGCCGCCCCGACCAATCCTTCGCTGTTCATCCGTTTTCCACGTTCCTTCACCGGCCACGACAGGCCGTTGATCCGTCCGCCGGAAAGCCATCAGCTCGATTATGAGGGCGAAATCGTCATCGTCATCGGCAAGGGCGGTCGGCGCATTCCGGAATCGGAAGCGCTCTCGCACATTGCCGCGCTGACGCTGTGCAATGAAGGAACCTTGCGTGACTGGGTGCGTCACGCCAAATTCAACGTGACGCAGGGTAAGAACTTCGACGCTTCCGGCTCCATCGGCCCCTGGCTGGTGCCGTTCAGGGATGAGAGCCAGCTTGCCGACGTCAAGCTCGAAACCCGCGTAAACGGCGAGGTTCGCCAGATCGACCGCACCAGTCGCATGATCTTTTCCTTCAGCAAGATCATCAACTATATCTCCACCTTCACCACGCTGGCGCCGGGCGATGTTATCGTCTGCGGCACGCCGACGGGCGCAGGCGCGCGCTTCGATCCGCCGGTTTGGTTGAAGCCGGGGGATGTGGTGGAGGTTGAGGCCGAAGGCATCGGCCTGCTGCGCAACACCATTGCCGACGAGGAGATTTGATATGCTGAACGGAGATCAGATCGAAGCGGCGGCCGCAAGCCTCGACGAGGCGGAGCGCACCCGCGTGCAGACCGGACTTCTTTCGCTGAAGCATCCCGCCATGACCATGGACGATGCCTACGCCATTCAGGGCGCGTGGGTGAAGAAGAAGATCGCGGCTGGCCGTCGGGTCATCGGCTGGAAGATCGGCCTGACCTCGAAGGCCATGCAATATGCGTTGAACATCAATATTCCGGATTCCGGCGTGTTGTTCGATGATATGGTGTTCGAGGACGGTGCAACCGTTCCGAAGGATCGCTTCATCCAGCCCAGGATTGAAGCGGAAATTGCGTTCGTGATGAAGGCGCCGCTGAAGGGGCCGGGCGTGACCGTGTTCGATGTGCTGAATGCAACGGACTATGTAACGCCCGCGCTCGAAATACTGGATACGCGCATTCTGCGTGTCGACCCTGAGACAAAGAAGGCGCGCAACGTGTTCGATACGATCTCGGACAACGCTGCCAATGCCGGCATCGTGACCGGCGGTCGGGCGGTGCGTCCCGACCAGCTAGACATGCGCTGGATGGGGGCGATTGTATCCCGTAATGCGGAGGTCGAGGAAACCGGCCTTGGCGCCGGCGTGCTGAACCAACCGGCGCGCGGCGTGGCCTGGCTTGCCAATAGGCTCGCGCAATATGGCGACGGTATCGAAGCCGGGCAGGTTGTCCTGGCCGGTTCGTTCATTCGTCCGGTCGAGGCGCGTCATGGCGATACGATCGTCGGGGATTTCGGTCCTTACGGCACGGTCAGCCTCTTCTTCGAATAGGGAACAGAGCGATGCCCGCCCCCAGAAACAGCTTCAAGCAGGCCTTGCAGGAAAAGCGCACGCAGATCGGATTCTGGCAGGCGCTCGCCAATCCTTACACGGTCGAGATTTCCGCCGATGCCGGTTACGACTGGCTGCTTCTCGACGCCGAGCACGCACCGAATGACATTCCGCTGCTCGTGTCGCAATTACAGGCAATGAAAGGGGTCTCCAAGCCACCCGGTTATCCGTCCGCCAATCGGCGAAACATGGATCATCAAGCAATTGCTCGATATCGGAGCCCAGACATTGCTGGTGCCCATGGTCGAAAGTGGCGATGAGGCGCAGGCATTGGTGAAAGCCGTTCGTTATCCGCCCCACGGCGTGCGGGGCGTCGGCGCCGCGCTGGCGCGCGCCTCCCGGTTCAATCGTATTCCCGATTATCTGCAGACGGCGAATGATGAGGTTTGCCTGCTGCTTCAGGTCGAGAGCAGGGCCGGTCTGGAGAAACTGGACGAAATCGTGTCCACCGACGGCGTCGATGGCGTGTTTATCGGTCCGGCCGATCTTGCGGCGGATATGGGTTTCCTTGGCAAGCCCGGCGCGCCGGATGTGCAGGCGGAAGTTGAAAAGGCTCTGAAGCGCATTCAGGCGCATGGCAAGGCGGCTGGCATCCTGACC
>QFOL01000270.1 GCA_003241215.1 Agrobacterium fabrum | reverse complement strand
TCCCGTCCGGCCGCAAACGCGTCGTCGTTTTCATTTCCGGCAGCGGCTCCAACATGGTGGCGCTGGCCAAGGCCTGCCAGGCGGCGGATTTTCCAGCGGAAATCGTCTGCGTCATCTCGGACAAGGCGTCTGCGGGCGGGCTGGAAAAGGCTCGGGATCTGGGCATTCCCACGCTGGTCTTCGAGCGCAAGACCTATGCCAGCAAGGCAGAGCATGAGGGCGCCATTCTGGCCGCACTTGGTGAAATCGCACCCGATATCATCTGTCTCGCCGGTTACATGCGGCTGATATCGGGGGATTTCATTGCCCCCTATGAAGGGCGCATCATCAATATCCACCCTTCCCTGCTGCCGCTTTTCCCCGGTCTCAACACCCATCAGCGCGCCATCGACAGCGGCATGAAGATTTCCGGCTGCACCGTGCATTTCGTCACCGAAGGCATGGATGAAGGCCCGACCATCGCGCAGGGTGCGGTGCCGGTCATTTCCGGCGATACCGCCGACACGCTGGCGGCGCGGATCCTGACCGTCGAGCACCAGCTCTATCCGCTGACCCTGAAGCGGCTTGCGGAAGGCAGGGTGCGAATGGAAGACGGCAAGGCCGTCTTTAGCGACAGCGAAAGTAAAAACGAGTATTCCAACCTCATTTCCGCCTCCTGATAAAGTTATTCCTAAAGTACAAAAAATACCAGACACGGTATTTTTGGAAAAATAAACCGATCATTTACCATAATCATCTTTAGTGTCCGCAACGGCCATTATTCCTGGCCCTCCGGTCACTCAGGAGCGATTATGCGATTTTCGAGACTTTCCCTGCCGCTTTCGGTTGTCCTGCTGGCGGGCGCCAGCCTGCCGGTCGCGGCTGAGCAAGGCGGCGTTACAGCCTCGCTGGATGCCGGCGTTCTCAATCTTCGCGCGACGGAAACCGTTCATCTCGGCGGCCGCAAGGTGAGCGAACTCGAATGGGAAACCAAAAACGCCGTAGCCTTGCGCGGCTCGCTCGGACTTGAACTTGCGCCCGGCTGGCGCGTCAAGGCGGAAGGCCGCGTCGGCTTTGAAGGCGATGGCTACATGACCGACTATGACTGGCAATGGCCGTTTTATAAGGACAGCTCCAAGAATGGCTGGAGCGATCGCTCGCAACACGACGATACCCGCCTCGACCATTATTTTTCGGGAAGCCTCGAACTCAATCGTATGTTGCTGGACGATCCGCAGCAATATCTCAGCGCCGGCGTCGGTTTTCGATATACGGACGTGCAATGGTCGGCTTATGGCGGCAACGCCGTTTACAGCGTTTTCTCCCCCCGTGATTTTTCGGGCAAATTCAAGGATGGCCTCAAGGGGATCACTTACCGCCAGCAAATCCCGGTTTTCTACGGCAACCTGACGGGTGGCCAGAGGTTCGGCAACTGGTCGTTCAATGCGGGCCTTGAAGGCGGCGCCATGGTCTATGGCAAGGCGACGGACGATCACTGGCTGCGCGACATGCGCTTTACCGACAAATTCGACGTCGCCGGCATGTTCGGGGTAAAGGCCGGCGTCGCCTATGATCTGACCGAGAATGCCTCGATCTATCTCGACGGCGCGTATGACTATACAAGCCTCGGGCGCGGAGACACCCACTATAGCGGCGCAGGCGCCGGAAACCTGTCATCGGAAAAGAATGCCGGCGGCGGCGACCTGCAGTCGATTTTTGTGGGGATGGGTGTGAAAGGTCGCTTCTGATTTCGATGGCGATCGTCGAAAAGAGATCGATCTGACGTACTTGGCCAACCACTTGACCAAGTACGATGGCGCTCCCAACAACGCGCCTCTGGTAACACAGGACAGAAAGCTCGCGGCTGCCGCAAAGCTGGAAAACGTCGCGTTCGTTTAAGGTCCGTTCAAAGCCGGGCGCGGTTCAACATCGCCCATTGCAGCAGAATGATGGTCTTGGAATCGGTGATTTCACCCGAGGCGATCATCGCGAAGGCCTCGTCCAGCCCGTAGGTCAGAACCTCCAGATCCTCACCTTCGTCCTCAAGTCCGCCGCCGCTGCCGGCCTGCACGTCGAGATCGATGCGGGCGACGAAGAGACTGACCTTTTCCGTCAGCGTGCCGGGGCTGGCATACATATCGAAGAGATAATCGACCTTTTCGACGGCGTAGCCGGATTCTTCCATCGCCTCACGCCGGATGGCATCCGCTGCAGCATCGTCATCGAGCAGGCCTGCCGGCACCTCGATCATGAAACTCGGATCGCCATTCACGAAAGCAGCGGGACGGAACTGGCGCACCATCACCACGCTGTCGCGTTTCGGATCATAAAGAAGAATGGCGGCGGCGCTGCCGTGGTCATGGACTTCCCGGACGATGCGGATGGTCCTGCCATCCGGCATGCGCTGGTCGAAAACAAGCTTCTGCATGTGCACGAAGCCTTTCCAGACCGTTTCCTTCTCCACCAGCCGAACCCTGTCCGCCTCGGCGGCGGGCGCTTTCGTCAGCGATACATTCATGAGCGCTCCGTCGAGGTTGGAATATCAAATGGTGAGAGAATGACGGTTCAGGGCCGCCCATTGCAGCAGCATGATCGTCTTGCCGTCGCAGATATCACCGGTTTCTATCATTTTCAGGGCATCGTCCAGGGCGATTTCCACGACCTCGATATCCTCGTCCTCATGCACGGCGCCACCGCCCTCCTCCACACGATCCGACGATTCGACGGTCGCGGCGAAGAAGTGGATGATTTCGGTCACGGACCCGGGCGACATGAAAGACTTGAACAGGAAGCGCACATCCTTGACGACATAACCGGTTTCTTCCGCCACTTCGCGGCGAATGGCCTCGGCCGGATTATCGCCATCCAGCAGGCCGGCAGGCGTTTCGAGCAGCCAGCCGTGATGGCCGTTCACGTGGGCCGGCATGCGGAACTGTCTCACCAGCACCACGGCCTGGCGGCGTGGATCGTAGAGGAGGATCGTCGCACCATTGCCGCGATCATAGGCTTCGCGCCTGATGAGCTTCGTCTCTCCGCGAGAATTGGTGTAGTTGTAGGTGATGTTACGGAGATGATACCAGTTCTTCGAAAGCGTCTCGTCTTTCAGAATCTCGATCTTCACATTGTCGAACTTCGTCATTCAAATCTTCCGTCAGTTCTTGCTCAGCCAGACCTTGTTGTCATGGAAAGCGGCGCCGCCATAGGGAGCCACGGCATCGGCCCCGGTCAGGACATTGATGCCCTCGCCGTCCAGATGCGCTTTGTTGGGCCACAGTCCCTCGGCAATCAGCACGCCCGGCCTTGCACCCTCCACGATTTTTGCGTGGAGCCGCACTTCGCCGCGGCCGTTGCCGATGCGGACGATGTCGCCATCGGCGATCCCGTTCGTGGCGGCATCTTCAGGACAGATCATCAATTCCGGGCGGCCTTCCTTCTGCACGGAAGTTTTGGTTTCCGCGAAAGTGGAGTTCAGGAAATTACGCGCCGGCGATGTCGCGAGCCGGAACGGATGATCCGCATCCGCGGTTTCGATGACGTCCACCTGATCCGGGAACTTCGGAAATTGCGAAACGGGGCCCATCACGCCGATATTTTTCGGCGGCCTGTTCGGCGAGGGTCCCGTCGCCCATTCAGGGCTGAAACGGAATTTGCCATCGCCATAGCCGAACCCTTCGAGATAATGCGCCACCTCGAAGGACGGCTGCGCATCGATCCATTTTTCTTCCGCCAGCGTATCGAAATCGCCCCAGCCGCTGACTTTCAGCATGCGGTCCACATGATCGCGCGCCGAAAGGCCGAAGCCCGGCATGTGGTCGATGCCGAGACGCTTTGCCAGTTCCTCGATGACGAAGAGGTTGGTGCGCACCGTTTCCGGCGGCTCCACCAGTTTGGGTCCAAGCAGAATATGGTTCTGGCCGCCGGCGCGGTAGATGTCGTCATGCTCCAGAAACATGGTGGCAGGCAGAACGATATCAGCCACCTCGGCCGTCTCGGTCATGAACTGCTCATGCACGGCGACAAACAGGTCGTCGCGCAGGAAGCCCTGCTTCACCAGACGCTGTTCAGGTGCGACATTGACCGGATTGGTGTTCTGGATAAGGAGCGCCGTCACCGGGCCGCCGTGGCGCAGCGCCTGCGCATCTCCCGTCAGCACGCGGCCGATCTGCGACTGGTCGAGCTGGCGGACATCCGGATCGGCATAGGCGGTGCCCATCAGTTCCGACTTGTTGAGGCGGAAAATATCGCCATTATTGTGGAAGGCGCCCCCACCCTCATATTGCCAGCAACCGAGCACCGTGGCGATCGACAGGGCCGCATGCATGGCGACCGCGCCGTTGCGCTGGCGGGCAAAACCGTAACCCAACCGGAAAAAGGTCTTTTTCGTGGTGCCGACCAGCCGCGCGAAATCCTCGATCTCCTCCACCGAGAGGCCGGTGATTTCGGCGGCCCATTGCGGCGTCTTCGTCTTCAGATGGGCCTCAAGCCCAGCCGGATCGTCGGCGAAGCGCGCCATGTATTCGCGGTCGGCGTAACCGTCGCGGAAGGCGATATGCATGATGGCGCAGGCGAGCGCCGCATCCGTACCAGGACGGACGACCATGCGCATATCCGCCTGCTTCATGGTCGGATTGTCGTAGATATCGACGACGACGATCTTCGCGCCGCGCTCCTTGCGGGCTTTCACCGCATGGGTCATGACATTGACCTGCGTGGCGACCGCGTTGGTGCCCCAGATGACGACGACATCGGCCTTGGCGATCTCGCGCGGATCCGGACCGCGCAACGCGCCGGTGCCCATCACATAACCGGTCCAGGCCATGTTGGTGCAGATCGAACCGAAGAAGCCGGAATATTTCTTGGCGTGGCGCAGGCGCTCGATGGAATCGCGCTGTACCTGCCCCATGGTGCCGGCGTAAAAATAGGGCCAGATGGCCTCCGCGCCGTGCCGCGCCTCGGCTTTAACGAGAGCATCGGCCACCTCGTCCAGCGCCGCTTCCCAGGAGACTTCCTGCCAGTCACCGGCGCCCTTCGCCCCCTTGCGACGCTTCGGGGTCAACAAACGGCCGGGGTGGTAGATGCGCTCGGAATAACGCGCCACCTTGGCGCAGATCACGCCGGCGGTGTAAGTATTGGCGTTAGCCCCGCGCACGCGGCCGATGCGGCCATCCGCATTGATGTCGACCTCCAGCGCGCAGGCGCTCGGACAGTCATGCGGGCAGACCGTGTGGCCGATACGGACTTCGGTCTTGGCGGCGGCTTTTTCAGCGCGGCAAAAAGGCCGAAGTGACGTCCATCAAGAATATTCATCCTGACCATTCATCCGGATAAACGGCAAGCGAGACACATCCATGAACTACCGCCACATTTATCACGCCGGCAATTTCGCGGATGTCCTCAAACATGCCGTTCTCGCCCGCCTCGTGCGTTACCTGCAGAACAAGGACAAGGCCTTTCGGGTACTGGACACCCATGCCGGCATCGGTCTTTACGACCTGACGTCTGAAGAGGCGCAGAAAACCGGCGAATGGCAGACCGGCATCGGAAAGCTGATGGAGGGTGATCTGCCCGACCCTATCGCCGAGCTGCTGGAGCCCTATCTTGCCGCCGTGAAGGAACTCAATCCTGAAGGCGGTGTCAAATTCTACCCCGGCTCACCGAAACTCGCGCGTATGCTGTTTCGCCCGCAGGACCGGCTTTCGGCCATGGAACTGCACCCGGATGACAGCCGCGCGCTCGCGCGGCTATTCGAAGGTGACTATCAGGTGCGGGTGACCGAGCTCGATGGCTGGCTGTCGCTTGGCGCGCATCTGCCGCCGAAAGAAAAACGCGG
>QFOL01000269.1 GCA_003241215.1 Agrobacterium fabrum | reverse complement strand
CGAGACGGGCATCAATACGCGGAAAGTCGTGCGGTGGTTCTGGCTGTCGCATTCGACAATGCCGCCATGGGCGCCGATCAGCTTGGCGACAAGCGCCAGCCCGAGGCCCGAACCATTCGTCTTGGTGGTGATGAAGGGATCGAAAAGATGCGGCAGCAGATCGGCCGGAACGCCGGGGCCATTGTCATGCACGCAGAATTCGAGCGGCAGCGAGATGCGCTCGCGGCTGCCGGCGACAGAAAGCCGCATGCCGGGGCGATAGGCGGTGGTGAGGATGATCTCGCCGTCCGACTGGTTGCCGACGGCTTCCGCCGCATTCTTCACCAGATTGAGGAAAACCTGCACCAGTTGGTCGCGATTGGCATAGACCGGCGGCAGCGACGGATCGTAATTTTCCGAAATCTTGATATTGCGGGCAAAACCGGCCTTGGCGATGGCCTTCACATGATCGAGCACGGAATGGATATTGACCGGCACACGGTCCACCGGCCGCTCGTCGGAAAACACTTCCATGCGGTCGACCAGCGAGACGATGCGGTCGGTCTCGTCGCAGATCAGCCGCGTCAGCGCCCGGTCCTCATCGGCAACCGAGGTTTCCAAAAGCTGGGCCGCGCCACGAATGCCTGACAGCGGGTTCTTGATCTCAT
This sequence comes from Agrobacterium fabrum, assembly GCA_003241215.1. Taxonomy (GTDB): domain Bacteria; phylum Pseudomonadota; class Alphaproteobacteria; order Rhizobiales; family Rhizobiaceae; genus Agrobacterium; species Agrobacterium fabrum_A. The sequence continues at coordinate 4,734 of QFOL01000269.1, read as the reverse complement.
GCGCGAGCATCGAGGCAAGGCCGGTGACGGAACGGGCGGCGGCGCGATGGGTCAATTGCCGGTCTATCTTGTCGGCCATCGACCGTTCCTGAAAGACGACGACCACCGATCCCGGCTCGCTGACAACGGGCGCGACATAAAGATCGACCAGCTTGTCCTGGCCGAGGCGCGGCGAACTCAGATCGACGCGGTATTCATTGACCGGCGCACGGCGTTCCCGCACCTGATCGATCAGCGCCAGCAGCGGGCTGCCGAAGGGAATGAATGTGGAAACGCGATAGCGGGCGAGATGGGAGGCGCTCGCCCCGAAAAAGGCTTCGGCTTCCCAATTGGCGAAGGCGATGAAACCTTCGGCATCCACCAGAATGACGGGGTTCTGCACCGCGTTCAGAACCGCCATGGCGAGCGGGTTCGCATCTACCGGGCTGTGTTTGTCAGCGCTCATGCGGCCTTCCTTGCGGCTTCTTCGCCCGCATTTTCGCTAAGGGCGGAGCGCAGCAGATCCGCCACCTCCCCCGTGTCACGCGATGTCATGATGTTAGCCTTGTCGGGCGTGGCGATCTCAGGTGCGAAACGGTCGAGATACCAGCCGAGATGTTTGCGGGCATGCCTGAGACCGGCTTCCCTTCCGTAAAATTCCAGCATCATCTCATAATGTTCGATGGCGATGGCCGGAATATCGTCGCGGTGCGGCGCTGAATGTCCGGCAAGCACCGCCGGCAGCCAGGGCTGCCCCTGCGCGCCGCGACCGACCATGACGGCATCCGCACCCGAACGGCGCAGGATTTCGCGCGCGTCCCCGGCCGTTTCAACGTCGCCATTGGCGATCAGCGGCACGGAAATCACCTCACGCACGGCGCGGATGGCATCCCAGTCCGCCCGTCCCTCGTAAAACTGCATGCGGGTGCGGCCGTGAATGGTGATCAGCTGAACGCCTGCCGCTTCGGCGCGGCGGGCGATTTCAGGCGCATTGATGGTGTTTTCGTCCCAGCCGAGCCGCATCTTCAGCGTCACGGGCACATCGACCGCGTTGACAGTCGCCTCGATCAGCGACAGGGCATGATCGGGATCGCGCATCAAAGCCGAGCCGGAATAACCGCCCGTCACCTTCTTGGCCGGGCATCCCATATTGATATCGATAATGCCAGCGCCGTTACCCGCAGCAATTTTTGCCGCCTCGGCCATGAAATGCGCCTCGCGCCCGGCAAGCTGCACCATATGCGGAACCATGCCGGCATTTTTCAGCCGCGCCCAGGATTCGCCCCTGTTAGCGACGAGTTCGCGACTTGCAACCATTTCCGTAACGACAAGGCCCGCGCCGTAACGCCAGGCAAGCTGCCGGAACGGCAGATCCGTCACGCCCGACATGGGCGCCAGCACGGCACGATTACGGATCGTGACTGAGCCGATACTGAACGGTTCTGACAACTCCGGAAGATGCAATTGATGATCTTTCATGCAGAAGGGTTATTTGCATTATTTTTAGACAGTGTTTGCGCAGTTGCCAAGCACTTTTAGAGGCTTGCACCTTTTATTTGCTGGGCGGCTGCCTGCCTGTTTTGCTGTCGGCAGCAATTTGTGCAGGTTCGAAGGCCAATGACGACCCATCCTGCGGCATGCAGGGGCGAATGCGCGTCTTATCGGGCTGGCCATCCGGGTTTTGAAACGCTAGAGCAGGACTGTCAACCGCTAAGGGTTGCGCACAAAGCATACGACCAATGCAGGAAAGTACTATGAAACTCGGCATCGTCATCGTCGCCGCAGGACGCGGAGAAAGAGCCGGCTCCCCCGAGGAAGGGCCGAAACAATATCGCCCGATCGGCGGCAGAGCCGTGATCGAGCATACAGTGTCGACCTTTCTCAACTGGTACAGCACCTGCCCCATCGTCATCGTCAGCCATGCGGACGATGCAGCGCTGCTGTCACCGATCCTGCAGCGCCTTGATGCCGGCGAACGGATTATGACCGTTACGGGTGGTGCGACACGTCAGCAATCGGTGCTGGCGGGGCTGGAGGCGCTGTCTCTGGAAGACCTGACCCATGTGATGATCCACGACGCCGTGCGGCCTTTCGTCGCCGTGGACATGCTGGAGCGTATCGTGGCGCTGCACGCGGAAGGCGCTCGGGGCGTTCTGCCTGCCCTCCCCGTCACCGATACGCTGAAGCGCGGCTCGGATGGTCGAGTCGTGGAGACAGTTTCCCGGCAGGGGCTCTATGCCGCACAGACACCGCAGAGTTTCGACTATGGCGATATTCTCGCCGCGCATCGCGCCGCTGCCGCCTCCGGAAAGTCCGATTTTACCGATGATGCTTCGATTGCCGAATGGGCCGGGCTGGCGGTGACGCTGACCGAAGGTTCGGTCGACAACGTGAAACTCACTCTCAAGCGGGATATCGCCATGGCCGATGAAAAGCTTTCCCATGCATTGCCCGACGTGCGTACCGGCAATGGTTACGACGTGCACCAGCTGGAGGCCGGAGATGGCGTGACGCTCTGCGGTATCTTCATCGAACACGACCAGAGGCTGAAAGGCCATTCGGATGCGGATGTAGCCTTGCATGCGCTGACGGATGCGCTGCTCGCCACCTGTGGCGCCGGCGATATCGGCGATCACTTCCCGCCTTCCGATCCGCAATGGAAGGGAGCGGCCTCGCGCATCTTCCTCGAACATGCGGCCAAAGTGGTGCGCGATAATGGCGGCACGATCATGAATGCCGATGTCTCGCTGATTGCGGAAGCACCGCGCATCGGCCCACACCGCCAGGCCATGCGCGAAGCACTCTCGGACATGCTCGGCATCGCGCTGGAGCGCTGCTCGGTGAAGGCAACGACCAATGAGACCATCGGCTTCGTCGGCCGCCGGGAGGGTATCGCGGCAATAGCCACCGCTACCGTCGTTTACAGAGGCAGACCTTTATGAGCCTTTTCCCCGCTGACATAGAAGGGCTGGCGCGGCGGATCATTACCGATTTCACCGCCCGTGGTTTCATGGTCTCGACCGCCGAAAGCTGCACGGGCGGCCTGATCGCCGGTGCGCTGACGGAGATCGCCGGCTCCTCCGCCGTCGTGGATCGCGGTTTCGTCACCTATACGAACGAAGCCAAGATGGAGATGCTGGGGGTTGGCGCCGGCACGCTTGCCGCATTCGGCGCGGTATCCCGGCAGACGGCGCTGCAGATGGCGCATGGCGCGCTGTTCCGTTCGCGCGCGGATTTTGCCGTGGCCGTGACCGGCATTGCCGGTCCGGGCGGCGGTTCCGCCGAAAAACCCGTCGGCCTGGTGCATCTGGCTGCCACATCACGCAGCGGTAAAATCCTGCATCATGAAATGCGTTACGGCGAGATCGGCCGCACTGAAATCCGGCTTGCGACAGTCAGAACCGCACTTGAGATGCTGATAGCGCTCGATCAGACCGGATCCGCGTAAATTTTATCGGCGCGGGTCTCGAAGGCCTCCGCAAACATGCGAAAAGCCCGGTCGAACATCGACCCCATGACTGCGCCGAGCAGGCGGCTCTTGAATTCATAATCGATGAAGAAATGAATCGTCGCACCGCCGTCTTCCGATTCTTCGAAACGCCAGCGATTGTCGAGATATTTGAACGGCCCGTCGATGTATTTCACGTCGATGGCGCGCTCGGCCGGGTTCAGCAGCACCTGCGTGGTGAAGGTCTCGCGGATAGCCTTGTAGCCCACCGTCATATCCGCCACCAGCAGCACCTTGCCGTCCCGTTCCTTGCGCGAGCGAATGGTAAGCGCCTCGCAAAGCGGCAGAAACTGCGGATATTTCTCCACATCGGCGACGAGGTCGTACATGCGGTCTGGCGAGTGTTTGACGAGGCGATGCGTTTCGAACTGGGGCATAAGCGGCAGTTAATCCCCGATGCCGAGAAGATCAAGAAGGCGGCGAAACTGTTTTCGGCTTTTCAGCTGGAATACAGGCACATCGGCGCCATAAAGCGCAAAATTCTGCTCGAAGATCGGGGCGTGGCGCCGTTCGAAATTCCAGATATATCGCAGGAAATCGAAGTCTATCCGTTCAGGGCACCCCTCCGCCATTTCCGGCCTCGCCTTGCCATAGCCCTTGATCGCCCGGCTGACGGCACCCCACAGGCAGAGCCAGCGCGGCATGCGCACCCAGAGAACGATGTGGGAGCGTGGCAGGCGCATGTCGAACGAGGATGGATTGCTGCCATCCATCAACCAGCGCTCCTCGGCGATGATAGTGGCTATCCTCTCTCGCTGTTCTTCACGCGGGCGCGCCCGCCAGCCGGGCAGCCAGAAGATTTCACGGTCCATGGAGATATAGCGAAGCCCAAATTCGCTTGCGAGCTTTTGCGAGAGCGTCGACTTGCCGCCTCCGGAACAGCCAACGACCATGATGCGTTGCGCCCCGGCGATGATCGCCGCGGCATCTTCCACTGTCTCAAGATAATTCGGCATCGCATAACCTCGTCATGACCGGGGAGATTGCCTGCCGCAAGGATATCCGCCGCAAAGCGGTTATCTTCGTTGCGCATGGCAGTTACGGAAAATTGACTATTGCAACCCCGTCGCAGGGATTGCTATTTATTTGCGACTAATATTACACCCATTGGATGCAAACGCGCCGGGCACTCCCGATTTCCCCACGCGTATTCATCCTTGGGTTCAGACCCGACACATAACCGCTTTGAGCCACTGAGTGAGCCGATGGACGATTTTTCCAACATCATCAACCTTCTCGAATCCGCC
>QFOL01000268.1 GCA_003241215.1 Agrobacterium fabrum | reverse complement strand
CGGTGGGCCATACCCGACAGCACAGCCAGCGTTACGCGGCCTGACCCGCAACAAAAAAGGGCCGGAGGCAAACCTCCGGCCCTTTTGTTTTCAACCGGGCTCCCAGGGGCCGAAGCCCCTGGGAACACGCCGGCGGCCTGGCACCACAGCCCCCCGCCGGCTTCCGGGGAGGACCTCAGAAGAAGCCAACCTTGTTCGGGCTGTAGGAAACCAGCAGGTTCTTGGTCTGCTGGTAGTGGTCGAGCATCATCTTGTGGGTCTCGCGACCGATGCCCGACTGCTTGTAACCGCCGAAGGCAGCACCCGCCGGATAGACGTGATAACAATTCGTCCAGACGCGGCCCGCCTCGATGCCCCGGCCAGCCCGATAGGCGATGTTGGTGTCACGGCTCCAGACACCCGCACCCAGACCGTAAACCGTATCATTGGCGATTTCGAGCGCTTCTTCCACCGTCTTGAAGGTGGTGACGGAAACAACGGGGCCGAAGATTTCCTCCTGGAAAATCCGCATCTTGTTGTTGCCCTCGAAGACCGTCGGCTGGATGTAGTAACCATCCTTCAGGTCGCCCGTGAGTGTCTTGCGGTCGCCGCCGGTCAGGACCCTGGCGCCTTCCTTCTTGCCAATATCGAGATAGCTCATGATCTTGTCGAACTGTTCCTGCGAGGCCTGCGCGCCCAGCATGGTCGACGGATTGAGCGGATCGTCCTGGCTGATGGCCTGAACGCGCTTGATCGCCTTTTCCATGAAACGGTCATAGATCGATTCATGCACCAGCGCGCGTGAAGGGCATGTGCAGACCTCACCCTGATTGAGCGCGAAGAAGGCGAAACCTTCGAGCGCCTTGTCGAGGAAGGCGTCGTCCTCGTTCATCACATCGGCAAAGAAGATGTTTGGTGACTTGCCGCCCAGCTCCAGCGTGATGTTGGTGACGTTGTCGGCCGCATAACGCATGATTTCCTTGCCGACCGAAGTGGAGCCGGTAAACGCGATCTTGGCGATGCGGTTGCTCTGCGCCAGCGGCTTGCCGGCTTCGAGGCCCGTGCCATTGACGATGTTGAGGACGCCGGGCGGCAGCAGGTCTTCGATCAGCTCCATCACGATAAGAATGGAAGCCGGTGTCTGCTCGGCCGGCTTCAGCACTACGCAGTTGCCGGCGGCGAGCGCCGGTGCGAGCTTCCACGCCGCCATCAGGATCGGAAAGTTCCACGGAATGATCTGACCGACGACGCCGAGCGGCTCATGGAAGTGATAGGCGACGGTATCGTTGTCGATCTCGCCGATGGTGCCTTCCTGGGCGCGGATGCAGCCCGCGAAATAACGGAAATGGTCGATGGCGAGCGGAATATCCGCATTGGTGGTTTCGCGCAGCGGCTTGCCATTGTCCCAGGTTTCGGCCCGGGCGATGAGATCGAGATTGTCCTCGATGCGCTGGGCGATCTTGAGCAGGATATTGGAGCGTTCCGTCACACTCGTCTTGCCCCATTTGTCGCGGGCCTTGTGGGCGGCATCGAGCGCGAACTCGATATCGGCCGCATCCGAGCGCGGCACTTCGCAGATCTTGTGGCCCGTGACCGGCGAAAGATTGTCCATGTAGCGGCCGGATTTCGGCTCCACCCATTTGCCGCCGATGTAATTGCCGTATTTCAGCTTGAAGGGCGCTTCGCCGGCTTTCTGCTGAACCTGAATGTTCATGATTTCATCCTCCCTGATGAAAACGATCCGCAGCGGACCGCATGGCAGGAAGGTGGGCCCAGATGGCGTTGTTCGGTAGAGGGGCGGCGCGGTTCCGCAGCGCACATTGTCTCACATCTGCGACAAAGCCTCGCCAATCCGGCACCATCGGCCGGATCGCGCCCGTGCAAGCCTTAATGCACGTCGAATTTCTTCATCTTGCGGTGAAGTGTGGCGCGGCTGATACCGAGCAGGGAAGCCGCCTGCGTGACATTGCCGTTGGTGCGCGACAACACGCGGCGAAGCGCCGAACGTTCCGCTTCCGCAAGGTCGGAACCGCTGTCGTGGCGCTGTTCCTGAAGAACATCGGCGGCGGGCAGCCCCTGCGCGATGCGGGCATCATCAAGCTTCAGCGCAAGGCGTGCGGCGCGGGTTGCGCCGAGCACGAGGTCGTCCTGATCCACGGCCAGCAGCGACAGCGCCGCACCGAACCCGCTCGGCACGACGACGATGCGTGCGCCGGGAAAGGCGCGGCGGAAAAGATTACCCTCGATACGCTGCGCCGCATCCTTCACCGCCTGGGTGACGAAGGAGAAGGTCATCTCGTTGATGTCGTCGCGGCAGGTGGAAATATCGAGTGCGCCCGTCACCCGGCCGGTATGATCGCGAATGGGGGCCGTGGTGCAGCAGAGTTCCGTATTTGACGTGAAGAAATGCTGGTCGCGATAGACCACCACCGAGCGCTCGTCCACGAGCGCCGTGCCGATGCCGTTGGTGCCCACGCTCGCCTCGCTCCAGACCGCGCCGGACCAGAGGCCGAGAGCACGGAAATCGCGGTCGTCGCCGGGCGCGCCGCGCCGTTCCAGCGCAACACCCTGTGCGTCGGTCAAAAGCAGGCAGCAGCCGGATTTGCCGACACTCTGGAAAATGCGGTCGAGTTCATCCGTGCTTTCGGCGATCAGGCCGGCGGCGCTTTCACGGGCGCGGCGGAATTCATACTCGCTGAGAAAGACCGGCTTGCGGTTCTCCTCCGGTGCGAGATGATGTTTGACCATGCAGCGGCGCCATGAGGCGATAATCGGAGAACTTGCGGCCGCGGAACGGTGGCGCGCGGTTTCATACACGCGTTCCGCATGGGCGATGTCAGTCGGCATGCGCTCCTCCCAAAGCTTTTCGGCGATGGTGCGCTGGAAGCGTTCATGTTTCAACAAAAAATTTCGCGACCGGCATTGCCGGGCGCAACCGCGGGCTGCGCCAGCCTATCGGACCGCCTTGAAATAACGCCGGCTGGCCGCCACTTCCGTTTCATCCTCATCCGAGAGGAACGTATCGTCCACGAGATTGGCGATGGAGGTCAACGGTCCGGGCTTGCCGAAAAAGAAGCCCTGCACCTGCAGACAGCCCTCGCGCCGCAGGAACTCGACATGGGCTTTCGTCTCCACCCCTTCCGCAAGCACGGGAATATTGAGGCTGTGCGCCAGAATGAGCGTCGAGCGAACGATAGCCTCCGACTGCACGTTGGTCGACAGACCATCGATGAAGGCGCGGTCGATCTTGATCTTGTCGAAGGGGAAGCTCTGAAGCGTCGATAGCGAGGAATAACCCGTGCCGTAATCATCCATGGCGATCTTGACGCCGAGCGCCTTGAGCTTGCGGATGGTGACAAGCGCATGGCGATGGTCGGCGATGATGCTGCCTTCGGTGATTTCCAGCTCGAGCCTTTCCGGTGCAAGCCCCGTATCGGCGAGAATTTTCTCCACCTTTTCGGGAAAATCATTATCCGCAAGCTGCTGCGGCGCGACATTCACGGCAATGGCAAGCGATTTTTTCCACTGGGCCGCCTGCGCGCATGCTTCTTTCAGAACCCACTCGCCCAGCTCGACGATGAAGCCGGTCTGTTCGGCGATCGGAATGAATTCGGCCGGGGAGACCATGCCGCGTTCGGGACGGTTCCAGCGCAAAAGCGCTTCGAAACCGACAATGCTGCCGCTTCTGGTGTCGTTCTGCTGCTGATAATAAAGCTCGAATTCCTTGTTGGTGAGACCGCTGCGCATCGCGACGGCAAGCACGTTACGCTCACGCGCGGCCTCGTCCATGGATTTGTCGTAAAAGCATATGGTGTCCGAAGTGCCGCTTTTTGCCCGGTACATGGCGACATCCGCCTGCGCCATCAGCGTATCGGCATCGATGGAGCCGGTATTGCGGACCGATATGCCCACACTTGCGCCAACCGAAAATGTCTGCCCGTTCCATTCCACCGGCCGGCTGATCTGCTCGATCAGTCGCTGGGCGAATTCCGCGCCGTCGGCGCGGGTATAATAGGAATGGGTCATCGCCACGAATTCATCGCCGCCCATGCGCGCCAGGAACTCCCCGGCCTTCAGCACGGAACTCGCGCGGTCGGCGATGGCCCGCAGCACGGCGTCGCCCGCCGCATGACCATGCACGTCGTTGATTTCCTTGAAGCGGTCGAGATCGATGGACAGAAGCGCCGTATGTGCGCCCAGGGAAAGATGGCGCGTACGGCGGTTGAGATGTTCGATGAACGCCGCCCGGTTGGGAATGCCCGTCAACGGATCGTGCAGCGAAAGATGGCGATAGCGGGCGACCGCCTGCTGGGTGGACTGGGCGTCGATGACATAGGTGGAAAGCCCGAGCGCCAGGAGCAGCAGCGTCACCGCAATCGCCCCTCCGCCCATGATGGCCGGCGGCAGCAGGTTTTCAGGAATGACAATGCGCGGGTCGAAGGCAAAGGACATCGACGCCATGCCGGTATAATGCATCGAAGCAATGGCCAGGATGAGAAACGCCACCGCGCCATATTGGCAGAAACGGGTGACAGGCCGGGAGATGCGATTGACCGCGATGGCGCCCAGCACCGCCCCCAGCACCAGCGAAGCGATGACATAGGCCTGGTTCCAGAAGATCATGCCCTGAACATTATAGGCCGCCATGCCGGTGTAATGCATGGCCGCAATGCCGAGGCCGAGAATGATCCCGCCGGCTTCCACCAGCACGCTGCGCCCGCCATAAGCGGAAATACCGAAGCCGGCCGTCGTTGTGGCAATGGCGATGAGAAGCGACAGCCCGGTCAGATAGGGATCGTATCCCACATCACCGGCAGCGACATAACCCAGCATCGCCACGAAATGGGTGGTCCATATCGCCGCCCCGCCATTGACGCCCGCCAGAAACAGCCAGTTGACCTTCTGCAGCCCGGTCGCCAGACGCGCCTTCGAAAAAAGACGCATCGAAACGAAACTGCCCAGCATGCAGACGAAGACCGCGGCGGCGGTGTATCGATAGTCGTGATCGATGGTAATGCACTGGAGAACTTTGAGCATTGTTATCTACGCAATTGGAATTTTGCATAGCCTTATCATTCGCCAAGTTTTCACCCGGTTTATATGCATGGATAAGCATAAATTAAATTTCTCACCATATACGAGAATTAGAATAGACTAATTAAATCATTGCATGGTGTGCCGCGAGAATATCCGGGCCTTGTCTTTATGTGCCGTTTGTATTATAGCGCCCGCACCCGTGTAGACACCCTTGGAGGCAACGCGGGCGGGATGGCTTCAGGGCCTCTCCAGTTCAGGCCGCTTCGTTCGGCATGAACTCTCCATATAACCTCGAAAGGAATTGCCATGAGCAAAGAATCGTATGAGCTCAAGGCCGAGGCGCGCGAACGAGTTGGTAAGGGGTCCTC
>QFOL01000267.1 GCA_003241215.1 Agrobacterium fabrum | reverse complement strand
ATTGAGATGTTCTTCGAGGAGAATCGCGTTGAGTGAGAAGATCGATCTTAGCAAATATGTGCTCTCGGAAGACGATGAGTTCATGAATGCCAGCCAGCGGGCATACTTCCGCGCGAAGCTGGTCGCCTGGAAAAATGACATCCTGAGAGAAGCGCGCGAGACCCTCGGACATCTCGCCGAAGAAAGCGCCAACCACCCCGATCTCGCTGATCGGGCTTCTTCCGAAACAGACCGGGCGATCGAACTTCGCGCCCGCGACCGTCAGCGCAAGCTGATCTCGAAGATCGATGCAGCCCTTCAGCGGATCGAAGACGGTACTTACGGTTATTGTGAGGAAACGGGCGAGCCTATCGGCCTCAAGCGTCTGGACGCCCGCCCGATTGCAACGCTCTCCATCGAGGCGCAGGAGCGTCACGAGCGTCGCGAAAAAGTCTACCGCGACGAATAAGGCGTTCTGCCAACCGGCCGGAAACCGCATCAATTGAAAAAGGGCACGGAAATCGTTTCCGTGCCCTTTTTACTGTCTTGAACCTTGTTTTCGAAAGACCGATACCCGTCAGCGGTCGCGGGTGACGGAGAGCTCTCCGAAGATGCGCGCCATCTCCTTCTGCATGTCTCCATCCGGTGAGGCGCCGGTGACAGGCGGAGAGGCGGGTTGCGCTTTGACCTGCTTGTCGACGGCGGGGGCAACGGAGGGCTCATTGTCCGCTTCCCTGCTCTTGGCGATCTCCGCTTCCAGAAAGCTTTCGAAATCGCTGGCAAGCTCATCGGAAAATTTCGGCTCGGCGTCGGCAGAGGCTGCCGCCGGGTTTTCGGGTTTTGGCGGAAAAGGTACAGGCGGCGTATTCTGGCCCGGCTTCAGGTCGGGAAGAACCCGCTCGCGGGCAGCGTCGAGAAAATCGGCGGCGACGGACTGGTCGATTACCGGCTCGCGGGCGGCGAAGACCGGCGGGGTAAATTCAGATGGTCGTTCTTCCGCTTTCGCCTGTGCGGGCGTCTGTGCAGGAATCGTCGGCGCGACAGGTGCGGCGGCCGGAGCCGGCGTGAAAGGCTCGGCGCGTTTCGGCTCTGCGCCGGCCGCGGCGATGTCGAGCGACGCATCTGCCATGGGCAGGATGGCGGCGGCCGGAGCGGCTGCGACCGGTATCGGCGGCGGCGTGGGGCGAACCCGCTCGGGCGCAGCCTGTCTTGGCGGTGGCGCGGCGGCGGACACGGTTGGCGGCGGCGTCGATGGGCGTGGCGGGACCTGAGCCGCAGCTGCCGCAACGGGTGCGGGACGCGGAGCTGGCGCAGGCGCGGGCTGTTCCGGTCGTTGCGGTTGCCTTACCGGCTCTTCGGGTGCGGAGACGGGTACTGCGGCGGCAACGGACTGCTGCGGCAGGGCGGGGCGGCGTTCCTGCGGGATCGCCGGCTCGGCTCTCTTCTGTTCGCTTTCCTGGCGCGACAGCGCCTTCAATTCCGGCTCCTGCACGTCCCTGACAATCGGGATCGCGCCGATGCCGCTCTCAATGACGATATCCGTCGGGCCGCCGATCATGACGAGATGCTCGACATTGTCTCGGCGCACCAGCACCAGACGACGGCGTGCATCCACCGCCGTGGCGTCGAGAACCTGCAGGCGCGGCTGCCGGTTGCGCCCGCCCCGGATAAAGGGCGCCGAACCGCTGCGCCGGCGCAGGAGCCACAAAGCGATCGCCAATACGAGAAGCGCCACACCCACACCGACAACGGCGACGATGAGATTGTTGCCATAGGTGCCGATAAAATCTTCCATCATGGAGATCATCCCTTCAGATTTTTTGGCTTTTTAGTTTCTTGGACAATTAATATTGCCGTGGTTCTTATAGTGTGAACATGAAACAGGAAAAGACGATTTTTTTAGGCGCGATACAAGGTTTATTCATTTCGCCCCCAAGGATCGCCGCCTTCACCGCTTCAACCGCTGCCAAAGCGCCATATCTCGTCCTTCAATGCCGGGAGAGGTTGAAAGTTGCAATTCTTTTGCCGAAGGAGCGATCCTTGATGGCCCGGTCACTGCGCATTGACGACTCTCTCTTACCGCGTTTGACGATTATCGGTTTGCTGTTGCTACCGTTTTCGTTTCAACATTCGATTGCGTGGGCGAAGGAGAAGGCGCCGGAGAGCTCCGCCACCATGGCGGAGTTCGTGCGCGACAATCCTTCCTGCATCGACTTCACGGACGGATGCTCGGTTTGCACCGTCACTGACGGCAGCATCGTCTGTTCTGCGCCACGCATTCAATGCCAGGTAAAGGAGCTGACCTGTACCAGGCGATAGTCCTTTCAAGCTTTTATACAGCTTTCAGGCCGTTTTCGCTGTGCGTTTTTAAGCCTTTGTGTCGCGGCGGAGCTTTTTGACGGTCAAGCGAGTTGCTACAAGAAATTCTGCCGCCCGATTCCGTCAGGAAAATTGGGCTGACCGAATGACGACCTGCACGACTGCGAGGCCAAGATGACACGGGTGCGCGAGACAAGCGACAACGACCTTCCGCTGGTGGACAGGCGCGCCCGTTCCGGCACGGTCCTGCGCATTCTGCTTCTGGCGGTGGTTCTGATCGCGGCGGCTGCCGCCTTCGTCTATTTCAAGGATTCGCTGGAAAACGAAATCGTGCTCGGCATTCTCGGCGTGCTGGCCATGATGGGCATCTTTTTTCTGGTCTCGTCGATCATTGGTTTCATCGAGGTCATGCCGCAGTCGCAATCCGACGGGCTTGCCCGCCGATTCCTGTCGGCCCATCCCGAAGGCACGCTGATCACCGACACCAAGGGGCATATGGTCTACGCCAACGCCACCTATTGCCGGATGAGCGGCACCACCAAGGCGAGCGATATCCAGAGCCTCGAGACGCTTCTGTCGCGCAGCCGGGAATCGACCGAAGCGCTTTACCGGCTCATCAATGTGCTGCGCGAAGGCCGCGATGGCTATGAGGAATTCCGGCTGCTGAAACCGCTGGGCGAAGATGCTAACACGGGACCGCACTGGTACAGGCTGAAGGGCCGGGTGCTGAAGGATGCGGGCGGCGAGGGGCTGCACGTCTTCCAGATCGCTGATATCACGCCTGAGCGTGAGGATCAGGAGCGGTTTTTCCGCGAATTGCAGAACGCCATCGACTATCTAGATCACGCGCCGGCCGGCTTTTTTTCCGCCGGGCGCAAGGGCGAGATCGTTTATCTGAACGCCACCCTGTCCGAATGGCTCGGCATTGATCTGGCGCAGTTTTCGCCGGGTTCGATGACGGTCTCCGATATCGTCGCCGGAGAGGGCATGGCGCTGATCGAATCGGTGCATCCGCAGGGCACGGCGAAACGCACCGAAATCCTCGATCTCGACATGCGCCGGGTGAACGGCCAGAGCATGCCGGCCCGCCTCGTGCACCAGGTCACTTCTAAAGACGGTGCGCCGGGCGAAAGCCGGACCATTGTTCTGATGCGCCCGAAGGGCCAGGAGGATACGGAATCCTCCTCCGCCATGCGTTTCACCCGCTTTTTCAACAATACGCCGATGGCGATTGCCTCGCTCGACGGCGATGGCCGCATCCTGCGCATCAACGCGCCTTTCCTGAAATTGTTCTCCGGCGTCGTCGGGCGTGACGATATCGACCGCGGCGTCGCACTCGAAACCGTTCTTCACGACAATGAAAAGCCGCGGCTCGAACAGGCGCTGGCCGAAGCCAAGGATCGCCAGGGCGATATTGCGCCCTTCGATTCCCGCCATCCGAGCGACGAGGGCCGGCATTTCCGTTTCTACGTCAATGCCGTGATCGATCAGGACGATGAAGCCCCGGAAGAAGTGGCGATCGTTTATGCCATAGAGGTGACCGAGCAGAAGGCGCTCGAGACCCAGATGGCGCAGACGCAGAAGATGAATGCCGTCGGCACGCTCGCCGGCGGCATCGCCCACGACTTCAACAACGTTCTCACCGCCATCCTGCTGTCGTCGGACCATCTGCTGCTGCAGGCGCGGCCGGCCGATCCGAGCTTTGCCGACCTTATGGAGATCAAGCGCAACGCCAACCGCGCCGCCGTGCTGGTGCGTCAGCTTCTGGCGTTCTCGCGCAAGCAGACAATGCGTCCGGCGATCCTCAACCTGACGGATGTGATCGGCGATCTGCGCATGCTGGTGGACAGGCTTATTTCCGGCACCAATGTCAAGCTGGAGGTCGATTATGGCCGCGATCTCTGGCCGGTGAAGACGGATCTGTCGCAGTTCGAGCAGGTGCTCATCAATCTCTGCGTCAATGCACGCGACGCCATGCCCGACGGCGGCAAGATCACCATCAGGACGCGCAACGTCGACGCGAAAGAAATCGCAGCGCTCGGCCGTCCCGAATTCCCGGCCGAGGACATGGTGATGGTGGAAGTTGCCGATAACGGCACGGGTATTCCGCCTGAAATCATGGACAAGATTTTCGAGCCCTTCTTCACCACCAAGGAAGTCGGCAAGGGCACCGGTCTTGGCCTGTCGATGGTCTATGGCATCGTCAGGCAGTCGGGCGGTTACATCTATCCCGAATCGGAAGTGGGCAAGGGAACCGCCTTCCGCATCTACCTGCCGCGCCATGTGGTGGAAGCCGTTCAGGCCAACGGGCAGCTGCCCGGCGAGGCGGCGCTTGCGCCGGTCGTCGCAGCCGAGCCGGTGAAGGAAGAGCCGCTGGACCTGACCGGCAAATCCGCCGTCGTGCTTCTGGTCGAGGACGAGGAGGCGGTGCGGCGCGGCGGCAAGCGGATGCTGGAAACCCGCGGCTACACCGTGCACGAGGCCGGCTCCGGCACCGAGGCGCTGGAGGTGATGGAGGAGCTGGAAGGCAAGGTCGATATCGTCGTTTCCGATGTCGTGATGCCGGAAATGGACGGTCCGTCGCTCTTGAGGGAGCTGCGCAAATCCTATCC
This sequence comes from Agrobacterium fabrum, assembly GCA_003241215.1. Classification (GTDB taxonomy): domain Bacteria; phylum Pseudomonadota; class Alphaproteobacteria; order Rhizobiales; family Rhizobiaceae; genus Agrobacterium; species Agrobacterium fabrum_A. The sequence goes on along the minus strand of QFOL01000267.1, from coordinate 498 downwards.
GGACCTGAAGTTCATCTTCGTTTCGGGTTATGCCGAGGATGCATTCGCGAAGAACCTGCCGGCGGACGCAAAGTTCGGCTTCCTGCCGAAACCGTTCTCGCTGAAGCAGCTTGCCATCGCCGTTCGCGAAATGCTGGACGACAAGGAATAGGGCCGGGGGCAGGCGAACCGGATTCGCCTGCCCATTTGCCCTGACGAACCGACCTTCATGCGGCCCATATTGCGCCGTTCTCGGCTGTTTGCTCGGCCTTGCGCCGCAGACGGCCTCCGCATCCGGACTTTTTCCGAGGTTTGCCTCTTCGCAAACGCAATAGTGATTGCACCGTTTCGCAAGGGGCTTAAAATCGCGTCTTAACGACCTAGATATGAAGAGGCGAAGTTCTCCCTCCTGGCAAAGAACTGTCGGTTTGAGAACAGTTTGGAGAATGATGAAAGATGATCGCTAAGCCGATCTACATGCAGGGCGAGGGCGAAGGGGAAGACGGGGGCGGTACCAAC
>QFOL01000266.1 GCA_003241215.1 Agrobacterium fabrum | reverse complement strand
CATGAGTGCATAGGTGTCCGCACGAACGTGTTGGCTATCAGTGTAAGCGGGGTTTTTATCCATGCCCAAATCACTCGACAGTTTCAAATGTCGTTCCGTCCTTACCGTCGATGGTAAGGACTACGTCTATTTCAGCCTTCCCAAGGCTGAGGCCAATGGTCTGAAGGGCGTTTCCAAGCTGCCCTATTCCATGAAGGTTCTGCTCGAAAACCTCCTGCGTTTCGAGGACGGCCAGTCCGTCACCAAGGAGCATATCCTTGCGGTTTCCGAATGGCTGAACAACAAGGGCCTGACCGAAACCGAAATCGCCTATCGCCCCGCCCGCGTTCTGATGCAGGACTTTACCGGCGTTCCCGCTGTGGTTGACCTTGCCGCCATGCGTGATGGCATCAAGGCGCTTGGCGGCGATCCGGAAAAGATCAACCCGCTGGTTCCCGTCGATCTCGTCATCGACCACTCGGTCATCGTCGACGAATTCGGCACGCCGAGCGCCTTTGCCCGCAACGTTGAGCTGGAATATGAGCGCAACGGCGAGCGTTACCGCTTCCTGAAGTGGGGCCAGCAGGCGTTCAAGAACTTCCGTGTGGTTCCGCCAGGTACCGGCATCTGTCACCAGGTCAACCTCGAATATCTCGGCCAGACCGTCTGGACGAAGGAAGAGGATGGCGAAACGATCGCTTACCCGGATACCTGCGTCGGCACGGATTCGCACACGACCATGATCAATGGTCTCGGCGTTCTCGGCTGGGGCGTTGGCGGCATCGAGGCTGAAGCGGCCATGCTCGGCCAGCCGGTCTCCATGCTTCTGCCCGAGGTTATCGGCTTCAAGCTGACCGGTAAGGTCAAGGAAGGCGTGACCGCGACCGACCTCGTGCTGACCGTGGTGCAGATGCTGCGCAAGAAGGGCGTTGTCTCCAAATTTGTCGAATTCTTCGGTCCCGGCCTCGATTCGATGTCTCTGGCCGACCGTGCCACCATCGGCAATATGGGCCCGGAATATGGCGCGACCTGCGGCTTCTTCCCGGTTGATGGCGAAACCATCAATTACCTCACCATGTCCGGTCGTGCCAAGGATCGTATCGCGCTCGTCGAAGCCTATTCGAAGGCGCAGGACATGTGGCGCACTGGCGACGGTTCTGACCTCGTCTTCACCGACACGCTGGAACTCGACCTCGGCGACGTCGTGCCGTCGATGGCCGGCCCCAAGCGTCCTGAAGGCCGCCTGCCGCTCGAAACCATCGCACCGAATTTCGCGACGGCTCTTGAAAACGACTACAAGAAGCCCGGCCAGCTTTCGAGCCGTTATGCGGTCGAAGGCGAGGAGTTCGATCTCGGTCATGGCGATGTGGCGATTGCCGCGATCACCTCCTGCACCAACACCTCCAACCCCTCGGTCCTTATCGCCGCTGGCCTTCTTGCCCGCAACGCCGTCGCCAAGGGGCTGAAGTCCAAGCCGTGGGTGAAGACGTCGCTCGCACCCGGATCGCAGGTTGTTGCCGAATATCTCGACAAATCCGGTCTGCAGAAGGATCTCGACGCGATCGGTTTCAACCTCGTCGGTTTCGGCTGCACGACCTGCATCGGCAACTCCGGCCCGCTGCCGCCGGCGATCTCCAAGACGATCAACGACAAGGGCCTGATCACATCAGGTGTCCTCTCCGGCAACCGCAACTTCGAGGGTCGTATTTCGCCCGACGTTCAGGCGAACTATCTGGCCTCGCCGCCGCTCGTCGTGGCCTATGCCCTTGCCGGCACCGTACAGAAGGACCTGACCAAGGAGCCGATCGGCGACGACCAGAACGGCAACCCGGTCTATCTCAAGGATATCTGGCCGACCTCCAAGGAAATCCAGGAATTCATCCTGAAATATGTCACCCGTGAACTGTACGAAACGAAGTATGCCGACGTGTTCAAGGGCGATGCGAATTGGCAGGCGGTTCAGGTTCCTCCGGGCCAGACCTATGCCTGGGACGACCAGTCTACCTATGTTCAGAACCCGCCCTATTTCGTCGGCATGGGCAAAAAGGGTTCGGGCCTCAAGAACATCAAGGGCGCGCGCGTCCTAGGTCTCTTCGGCGACAAGATCACCACCGACCATATTTCCCCGGCCGGTTCGATCAAGGCTGCTTCGCCTGCCGGCGCCTATCTGACGGAGCATGGCGTCGCGGTTGCCGACTTCAACCAGTACGGCACGCGTCGCGGCAACCATGAAGTGATGATGCGCGGCACCTTCGCCAATATCCGCATCCGCAACCACATGCTCGGCCCGAACGGCAAGGAAGGTGGCTACACCATCCACTATCCGTCCAAGGAAGAGATGTCGATCTATGACGCGGCGATGAAATACAAGGCGGAGGGCGTCCCGCTCGTCATCTTCGCCGGTGTCGAATATGGTAACGGTTCTTCCCGCGACTGGGCGGCGAAGGGCACCAACCTGCTCGGCGTCAAGGCCGTCATCGCGCAGTCTTTCGAGCGTATCCACCGCTCGAACCTCGTCGGCATGGGCGTCGTTCCCTTCGTTTTCGAGGAAGGCACGACCTGGGCGAGCCTCGACCTCAAGGGTGACGAAATCGTCGAGATCGATGGTCTTGAAGGTGAAATCAAGCCGCGTGAAAAGAAGATCGCCAAGATCACCTACAGCGACGGTTCGGTGAAGGAAGTTCCGCTTCTTTGCCGCATCGATACGCTGGATGAAGTGATCTACATGAACAATGGCGGCATTCTCCAGACCGTTCTTCGCGATCTGGCCGCATAAAGCTTCAACAATCGAAGATGCCGGGAGAAATCCCGGCGTCTTTTCGTTTCAAGTCTCTTTTTTTGTGATTGTCGCTCACCCCTTCGTGACTTTCTATTGAAGGGCAATAGACGTTATTTTCCGGTTTGCATCCTGGCAGGATTGATCGCATCAATTCGTCTGGATCTCTTCCGGACAAAGGTTTTTGTAATGCCATTGAAATTCCCCCTGTCGATATGTCTTCTCGGCACGTTTCTCGTCACCTCCGCGCAGGCGCAGGAGGCCGTGAAGGGCGTTGTCGAATTGTTCACATCGCAGGGATGCTCATCCTGCCCACCGGCCGATGAGGCCCTGCGCAAGATGATCCAGAAGGGCGATGTCGTCGGTCTTTCCTACCATGTCGATTACTGGAACTATCTTGGCTGGAACGATTCGCTGGCATCGAAGGAAAATACCGACCGGCAATATGGTTACATGCGGGCGCTGGGCCGTAACGGGGTCTATACGCCGCAGGCCATTCTGAACGGCCGCGATCACGTCAAGGGCGCGGATGTCCGCGGCATCTATGACAGGCTCGACGCGTTCAAGCGCGAGGGCAAGGGGCTGAACGTGCCGGTCTCGTCGAAATTTGCCGGTGATGAGGTGGAGATCGATATTGGCGCCGGAAGCGGCAAGGCCGATGTTGTCGTCGCCTATTTCACCCGTGAGCAGACGGTCGATGTGCAGAAGGGCGAAAACCAGGGGAAAAAAATGTCCTACTGGCATAGCGTCTACGACGTGCAGACGGTCGGCATGTGGGATGGTTCGCCGATGACGGTGAAGCTTCCGGCGAGCGTGGTGGCCAAGGTGAAGAAGGGCGGCTGCGCCGTGCTGTTGCAGACGGCCAATGCCAGCGGCGATCCCGCGGCAATCGTCGGTGCAAGTATTTTGCTGGGAAATGAAAAGCCATAATCGCCGACCTGGCGATGGAAGATCCGGTCCGGGCATTGGGGGCTGGGGGTAAAGGGTCAATGCACCGGACCGGGTCATCTTGGTGCCTAGGCATCAATTGACAATAGGACTATTCCACCCAATTCAGGCCATGGTTTGACCGAAATACGGCAGCCCATATGAAAATGGCTGCCTAAATGGTTACCATTTTTAACCCCTGCTTTTGCTGTTGGCACTTGCTCCAGGGGGATACTAGCGCGACATTCGGTGTTGCTGCCTTGTGATCCCGCTGCCATTCGAAGGCTCGTCAGGCATGCCCCGGAATTCCCTGTCCTGTGCGCCATGCCGGTGCAAAGACTTGCAATTTCACCTTCCCAGGCTCACACTACACGGATGATTTGGGTGGAATCGGAGGTATTGGATGACCGATCAACCGGATGTGCAGCAGGTGCAGACCGCTTCACGTGACAATTCCACCGTTATCGATCTCCGCGAATATAAAAAGAACAAGGACCCTTTGCCGGTCACCTTTCACCGCCGCGAGCTGGATGCGATCCTGCGCATCTATGGCCGCATGGTGGGAGAGGGCGAATGGCGTGACTACGCCATCGATCACCTGAAGGAAAAGGCGGTGTTTTCCGTCTTTAAACGTTCAGGTGAAATGCCGCTTTTCAGGATCGAGAAAAACCCAAAGCTGGCGGCGAAACAGGGCGCCTATTGCGTGGTGAATACTGATGGCCGCATTCTCAAGCGTGGGCATGAGTTGCCGCAGGTTCTCAAGGTTTTCGACAAGGTTTTGAAGCTCATCGAATGAGCTTTCGCAGAAGCGGATTGCCCGCAGGCGCGGGACGCTCTGGCGGATAAGGGTGAAGAATCTTCCCAAATAAAAAGGCGGCCGATGGGCCGCCTTTCGTATGTCTGGCAATCGAACCCTTAACCTTAGTCGTCGCGGTTTCCGAGGAACTGCAGGAGGAAGGTGAAGAGGTTGATGAAGTCGAGATAGAGCGTCAGCGCGCCCATGATGGCCTTGCGGCCGGCCACGGCGACATCGTCAGCATCGAAATACATTTCCTTGATCTTCTGGGTGTCGTAGGCGGTCAGGCCTGCGAAGATCAGCACGCCGATCGCGGAAATCGCGAACTGCAGCGCGGAAGATGCAAGGAAGATATTGACGATGGAAGCGATGATCAGGCCGAACAGACCCATGATCAGGAACGAACCGAAACCGGAAAGGTCCTTCTTCGTCGTATAACCATAAAGCGAGAGCGCGCCGAACGAGGCGGCGGTCACGAAGAACGTCTGCACGATGCTCTGGCCGGTGAAGACCAGGAAGATTGAGGACAGCGAGACGCCCATCAGCGCCGCGTAGACCCAGAAGGTCGTCTGGGCGGCGGAAACGCTCATGTTCTGGATACGGAAGCTAAGGAAGAAAACCAGTGCGAGCGGAGCCAGCATGACAACCCAGCGCAGCGGCGACGCATAAAGCAGCTGGGCGAAAGCCGGGTTGGAAGCGGCAAGCGTATAGGTGCCGAACGCTGCAACGCCGGTGATGACCAGAGCCAGCGCCATCAGGTTATAAACCTTGAGCATGTAGGCGCGGAGACCTTCATCGATCATCGCACCAGTCTGTGCACGGGTCTGCGCCATGCGGTTCTGGTAGTTATTGAAGTCAGCCATTGTTTCCTCTTTTGAGCTCCGTAATTGCTACGGTGTCGGGATACCTCCCGGGCGCCGCTGCGGAGCTTCAGCAAGCCTGCTCAAGAAT
>QFOL01000029.1 GCA_003241215.1 Agrobacterium fabrum | reverse complement strand
GTTCCGGAAGAAGACGACATGCTGGAAAAGCTGCACCATCACGGCGGCGACCTCATGCACAAGGGACGTGTCGACGTTTCCGAAGACATGACGCGCCACGACGAGGAGCGCCTTTACCAGCTGATCTCCAACCACTTCCATTACACGAACTCGTCGCGTGCCAAGGATATACTCGATCGCTGGAGCGAGTTCCGTCCGAAGTTCCGCAAGGTCATGCCGGTTGAATACCGTCGTGCGCTTGAGGAAATGGAGCGCATGCGCATGGGCGTGGCGGCGGAGTAATCCGTCGCGTGAGGACACTACACCACCTGATCTCGCTGATAACAGCGGTCGCCATTCGTGGCGACCACTTGGACGGGCGGCGAGACCGGATTTGAGTTCATCGTGCTGGGGCGGCTTTGGGTTTCGCCACCTGGTACTGGGCTTTGATGTGAGGACATAAACGTGGGCAAGGTTACAGGTTTTCTGGAGATCGACCGGCAGGTGGGCAAGTATCAGCCCGCATCGGATCGTATCCGCCATTTCCGCGAATTCACCATTCCGATGTCGGATGCCGAGGTGCAGAAGCAGGCGGCGCGCTGCATGGATTGCGGCATTCCCTACTGTCATGGCCCGACCGGCTGTCCCGTGCACAACCAGATCCCGGACTGGAACGATCTGGTCTATAACAACAACTGGGAAGAGGCGATCCGCAACCTCCATTCCACCAACAACTTCCCGGAATTTACCGGCCGCGTCTGTCCCGCGCCTTGTGAGGAGGCGTGCACGCTGAACCTCGAGGATGCACCGGTCGCCATCAAGACCGTCGAACAGGCGATTGCCGACAAGGCCTATGAGCTGGGTTTCATCGTGCCGAAGCCGGCGACGATCCATACCGGCAAGAAGGTTGCGATCATCGGTTCCGGTCCTTCGGGCATGGCGGCTGCGCAGCAGCTTGGCCGCGCCGGCCACGAGGTTCACGTCTATGAGCGTGAATCGAAGCCCGGCGGCCTGCTGCGTTACGGTATTCCGGACTTCAAGATGGAGAAGAACTTCATCGACCGCCGTGTCGAGCAGATCAAGGGTGAAGGCGTCACCTTCCATTGCGGCGTCAATGTCGGCGTCGATGTAACGGTTGAGGTGCTTCTGGCCGACCACGATGCCGTGCTTTATTGCGGCGGTTCGGAAACCCCGCGCCCGGCCGGTATTGGCGGCGCCGATCTGCATGGCGTCTACGATGCCATGCCTTACCTCGTGCAGCAGAACCGCCGCGTCGGCCGTGAAAATATCGACAGTGTCGGCTGGCCGGCCGATCCTATTCTCGCCGGCGGCAAGCATGTCGTCGTTGTCGGCGGCGGCGATACCGCGTCCGACTGCGTCGGTACGGCCTTCCGTCAGGGTGCGGTGAAAGTCACACAGCTCGACATTCGCCCGATGCCGCCGGAAAAGGAAGACAAGCTGGCGGTCTGGCCCTTCTGGGCGACCAAGATGCGCACCTCTTCCTCCCAGGCCGAAGGTGCGATCCGCGAATTCCAGGTGGCGACGCTCGAATTTGTCGGCGAAGACGGTATGCTGACCGGCGTGAAGTGCTGCCAGGTGGATGACCGCCGCAAGCCGATTGCCGGCACGGAATTCATCATCAAGGCCGATCTCGCCTTCATCGCCATCGGCTTCTCCGGCCCCTTCACCGATAGCGTGCTGAAGGAAATGGAAGGCAAGCTGACGCTCAATACCGACCGCCGCGGCTCCACCAATGTGATTGCCAACGAAACGGATTACAGGACCTCGGTTGACAAGCTGTGGGCGGCGGGCGACGTGCGCCGTGGCCAGTCGCTGGTGGTCTGGGCCATCCGCGAAGGCCGTCAGGCCGCACGCGCGATCGATGAGGCGCTGATGGGGGCAACCGTTCTTCCGCGCTGAGCCCCGAAGGCAATATGAATGGAAAAGGCCTGTTGCGTCTTCTGCAACAGGCCTTTTCTTTTGGCTGCGAACACAAGGTGATTGCTTCCTCAGCAATAGGGAAGGGTGATGCGAAAGCAGGCGCCGCCGGTGGAGGCGTCGCAGATGGTGATCTCGCCGCCATGATAACGGACGATTTCCTGGACGAGGTTTAGCCCGAGACCGGTGCCGCGATCTTTCGGCCGCAGCCGATGAAAGGCATCGAAAACCAGTTCCCGTTCCTCTTCGGGAATGCCACTGCCTTCGTCGGCAATCTCGATCACGCGGTTGGACGCCACTCTTACCGTGATCGTTCCGCGATTGCCGCCATGTTCGATGGCATTCTGCACGATATTCATCAGGGCGCGCTGCAGCGAGGCGTCATCGGCGAGGGCGAGAATGGGTTCTTCTTCCGGCTCGAGGGAGAGATTATATCCCTGTGAGATGGCAAGCGGCGCCATATCCGCTACAACCGATCTGCACAGGCCGACAAGATCAAGCGGAATGAGGGGCGCTTTCTGCCCGCCGAGGCGCTGGAGATCGAGCAGCTGTTCGGCCAGCACGGCGATGCGGCTGGCATCCGCCAATATTCTGCTGCGGGCAGGACCGTCTAGCAGCGTTTCGACGCGGGTCTGGAGAATGGCGACCGGGGTTCGCAATTCATGGGCGGCGTCGAGAATGAAGCGCTTATGCCGTTCGTAACCGTCGTCCAGCCGCTGCAGCGCGCCATTGACGGCATGCACGAGAGGCTGCACTTCCCGCGGGATATCGCCATCCGGCAGTCGGTATCCGCGTCTGTCTATGTCGATGCTTTCCGCTGTCCGGGCGATGGCGGAAAGGGCGCGAAATTCCCTGCGGATGAGCCAGGGAATGGCCACGACGGTCACGACGGACATGAGAATGAGAACCGGCATGATCAATATGTTGGAGAACAGCAGAACCGGAAAGGTCATGCTGAACGGGCCGCCTTTGCCGACCATGACGAATTCCCCGGCTGGCCCGGAAGCACGGCGGACGACGGCGATGCGCACGACGGCAAGATAGGAATAAGAAAGTGCTGCGTCGCGCACATCGGAGACCCTGACATCGCTAAGTTGCTGGCCCATGTTGCTGAATGCCTCAGGCACAGGCCCGCCCTGCACGACCTCGCCATTCTCACTGACTGCGACGAACCAGAAATCGGAGGTAGTGGCGCGCAGGTCGCTGAACTCAGGTGTTTCGTTGAGGACCAGCCGATTATCCTTATCCCGTACGATTGCATTGGCGGTTATCTGGGCCGCCTCGGGGCTGAGCAGCGCACTGCCCGCACCGCCGCTCGACATATAGGTGATGATGGCCGCGGTGACGAAGAAAAGGCTGCCGATCTGGAACAGCAGCAATTGAATGGTCAAGCGGCGCTTGAGCGACTTTCTTTTAGTCGGCTTCATAAAGTCGCCCTCAGCAGATAACCGACGCCGCGAATGCCGTGGACCTCCAGACCGGCATCCGCCGCCGCCAATTTGCGGCGCAGGCGGGAAATGTGGGAATCGAGCGCATTGGACTGGATTTCATCGTCGAAATTATAGACAGCTTCTTCGAGCAGGGGGCGCAGCACCGTTCTGCCCTGTCGTCGCAGCAGGGCTTCGAGGATGAGCAGCTCGCGCCTGGTCAGCGGAAGAAATTCGCCCTTGATGCGCACTTCGCGGGTCTCGAAGCAGAATTCCAGCCTGCCCAGCTTCGCCGTCATCGTCACGGCGCCGGCCGGCCGGCGCATCAGGGCTCGGATGCGGGCAAGCAGCTCCTCCACGGCGAATGGCTTGGCCAGGTAGTCGTCCGCACCAAGGTTCAGGCCATTCACCCGATCTACAAGCGCGCCTTGCGCCGTCAGCACGATGACGGGCGGGGTGACTGGCAGCAGGCGCAGGTCTTCGATAAGCTGGATGCCGTCTCCATCGGGCAATTGCCGGTCGAGCACGACAAGGTCGTGAACGCCGTCCATGATGGCATGGCGAGCAAGATCGAGCGTGCCGACAGTATCCACGATAATATCGAACCGATGGAGCGCGGCGGACAGCGCCGCCGCCATTTCGCGTTCGTCTTCAACAAGCAGCAGGCGCATGAATTCGTCTCGGCAGGGGTCCGGCATAGCCTTCCCTGGCGGGAGACTAAACGCTTGAAGTCAAAAAACGACGGCGCCGTCGACGCTCTGAGGAAGCGACGCGTCGCCGTCGGTTCAATATCGCCTTGCAAGAAGGGGGACGGGAGAAGGCCGTCGGCCAACGCCCGCATTCCTGCAGAGCTGTATTGATCCTGCCATGTCCGGATTGCCTAAACATTACGCCCGTTGCGGGCGACAAGGTCGCTGCGCGCTTATTGTTTTACCTGCACGGTATCCGGCGCCACGCGATAGTCATCGATGCGGCCGGCCGGGGCATCGGCCATCTCTCCCCGCTTGGTCAGCCTTTCACGTGGCGATTCCACCACGGAGACGCGGGTCGGCCCGGCCGCGAGGGGGGCGTCTCCCAGCAGCTTGTCGCCGCCATCGAGATTGGGATCGGTCAGGCTGATCGGCTGGGTGCGCACCTGGCCCGCATCGATGCCGAGGGCCGGCAGGGAGGTGAGCGCCGGCAGATTGCTGCCGTCGAGTTTCACGAGGTCCGGTCCGGCGCTGTCGAGGTGCCTGCGCACGAATTTTTCGACATAAAATGCAAGTTTGCGTTTGCCGGCCTGTGTCATGCCGATGCCGTCAGCCTCGCGCAGGCGGGCCTGCTGGCCGTTCATGTCGTAACCGGTGATGACGAATTTGCCGGCTTCATCGACGAAGCCGTCCCACACATCCACGAATTCACCGCGATATTTTTCGACATGGCTGCGATAAAGCCTGTTGAAGCCGACGAGATCGGCCGAAAGCGAAGGTGACTGGAAGGCGGGCAGGCCAACCCACAGCAGCGGCACTTTCGGACGCCCGGCGAGAGCCAGAAGTTCGTCGATCCGCCGTTCATATTCCTTGAACCAGACGTCCGTACCGAATTTTTCCCTGATATCGCCGATCTGCATCTGCTGGCGATCGTTCGAACCCATCATGATGACGATGGTGGCCGGATTTGTCTCGGTTATGAATTGCGGCAGGTTGGCGAACCAGTCGTAATAATCGGTGCGGACGAGGCCGGAAGAACCGTTGGCGCGCACATCGACGGCAATTGCCGGCGAACTGGCAAAGGCATTGACCAGCTCTTCACCCATGCCGCCGGCGAGAAAGTCACCGATGACGAGAACACGCCTTGCATTTTCAAGCTTGGCGGCGGGCTCCGGTTTTGCGGTTCGCATCTGCACAACCGAGGGCGCTTTTCTGGCGGGCTGCGGCCGGGTGACCGATCTTTCGCGTGGCGCGGAGGGGAAATCGCGCCGGTTGCGGGGCTGATATTCGCGGCCCGAGGCGTCATCCCGCCCCACGGGCCTGCCGAAAAGCATTTCAAACAGGGTGCGCCGCTGCTCCTGCGCAAAGCTTTCGGAAGGAACGAGCGGGATGCAGAGCACGGCAGAAAGAATGATGGCGCAGCAGCGCCAGCCCGTCTTTCCGTTTCTCGCGGCAGGTTTCCTACTCATGACATCAACCTTTCCGGATGTTTCGGCGGCGCCTTTAACCACCGCCGAATTTGCCGGCGCATTATCAGTTGCGCAGAGCTCTCAGCAATCGCTGCGACGGCTGGCCGTCATTTTCCATGCCCATGCGCGACTGGATGGCGCTGATGGCGGCCTTCGAACCGGAGCCGAAATTGCCGTCGATTTCTCCGTCGTAATAACCGAGTTCCTTCATACGGGTCTGGAGCTCGAATTTTTCACGGATATCCAGCGTGCCGTCGGGACGCGGCCATTTCTGCTGCATGCCACCGTAACCGGCGATCTCGTCCGCAAGCAGGCCGACGGCCAATGCATAGCTGTCGGATGCATTGTATTTCTTGATGGTGAAGAAGTTTTTCATCACCAGGAAGCCGGGACCGTTTGCCCCGCCCTGCATTTTCAGCATGGCGCGATCGGAGCCGCGGGTAAAGTTCTTACCGTTCGGACGGGTGAAGCCAAGTTTCGCCCATTCCGCAATGGTCTTCGTCTGCCCTTCATAACGGGCGCCGCCCCGCGGCACGGCGGTCTCGTAACCCCATGTCCGGCCCGGCTCCCAGCCGTTCTTGGAAAGAAGGTTGGCGGCGGTTGCCAGCGCATCCGGAACCGAATTCCAGATGTCGCGCTTGCCATTGCCGTCGGCATCGACAGCATAAAGCAGGTAGCTGGTGGGGATGAACTGGGTGTGACCCATTGCGCCCGCCCAGGAACCCGTCAGCTGCCTCGGCGTAACATCGCCCGTCTGCAGGATCTTAAGCGCGGCAATCAACTGCGTGCGCGCGAACTTGGCGCGTTTGGGATCGGAATAGCCTAGCGTCGCCAGCGCCCGCGGAATATTGTGCAGACGCTCCGGCTTTTCGAGAACCGCGCCGTAATTCGATTCCATCGACCAGATAGCCAGAATGACGTGCTTGTCGACGTTGAAGTTGCGCTCGATCCAGTTGAGGGTCGTCGCATGTTTCATCTTCATTTCTCGGCCGATCCGCACCGTGTACGGATTGACGCGGGAATCGAGATAGTCCCAGATCTGGGTGGTGAATTCCGGCTGGAAGGTCGCCTTGCGCAGCGCGTCCGGGTCCGGCTCGCTGACACCGGCAAAGGCCTTCTGGTAGGTCGCCTTGCTAATGCCTTCTTTCGCGGCTGTTGCATAGAACTGGTTGATCCATTGACGGAATCCCTGTTCGGCGCGGGCCGAAACGGGCGCCAGCGAGATTGCCAGGCCTGCAACCATCATGCAGCCGAATTTGCGGACATCTGAAAGGATCATCTTTGTCATCGTCAGTCTTTCGTTCTCTCGAATATCATTTCGATTGCGAAAACGCATCGGGCGTCGTCATGGATAACAAAAGAATGTCAACAAATTCTTTACCATTAATAGATGGTAGCGTCACCCTTTACAAAACGTTGTTATTTTTGAAATAACAACAGCGTGCGGGGATTGTGATCAAGTTTTATCTCTCAGGAGGGATATGTGGTAGAACAGAAGAAAATTCGGAAGGCCGTATTTCCGGTCGCGGGTCTCGGCACCCGTTTCCTGCCCGCAACCAAGGCGGTTCCGAAAGAAATGCTCACCGTCGTCGACAAGCCGGTCATTCAATACGTCGTCGACGAGGCGGCGGAAGCGGGTATCGAGCATTTTGTTTTTGTCACCGGCCGCGGCAAGGCGGTGATCGAAGATTATTTTGATATTCAATTTGAACTGGAACAGATGCTGCGCGAGCGCAACAAGAATGCCGAGCTGACATTGCTGGCCGGCCTTCTGCCCAAGGCGGGCACGGCAAGCTTCACGCGTCAGCAGGTGCCGCTCGGTCTTGGCCATGCGGTCTGGTGTGCGCGCGATATCGTCGGTGACGAACCTTTCGCCGTGCTTTTGCCCGACATGATCATGCATTCACAGAAAAGCTGCCTGAAGGGCATGGTCGAACTTTACGACCAGACTCAGGGCAATGTCATTGCGGTGCAGGAATGCGCTCCGGACCAGACACATAAATACGGTATTGTCGGCGTTGGCGATGCTGTCGGTGAGGGTTTCAAGATCACTGAAATGGTCGAAAAGCCGGCCAAGGGCACGGCGCCGTCGAATTTCTACATTAACGGTCGCTACATCCTCCAGCCGCAGATTTTCGATATTCTCGAAAATCAGGAACGCGGTGCCGGCAACGAGATCCAGCTGACGGACGGCATGCTGACGCTTGCCAAGTCGCAGCAGTTCTCCGGCTATCATTTCCGTGGCCAGACTTTCGACTGCGGCGCCAAGGATGGTTTCATCCTGGCCAACGTCGCCTTCGCGCTGGAGCGCGCCGATATTCGCCCTGCGATCGAAGAGCCGATCAAGACCCTGATTGACGGTTTGAAGTAATCGACCGAAACAGACAAGGAAATCCCGGCCTTTGCGCCGGGATTTTTGTTTGGCGATTATCGTTTGAGGACGAGTCCTGCGCCGACCCGCAACTCGCTGCTGTCATAGACCGGCGTCCACTGGTAGCTGACATCCGCAGTCAGGTCGAGATAGCGGTTGAGACCCCAGGTCAATCCTGCGCCGGCTGTATATTCCACCGCATTCTCCATATCGGAGGAGGGGAAGGTGCGATGCACGATCTGTCCGGTCAGGCGGGCGACGAGGTTGCTGCGCAATTCGTGGGTGAGGCCGGCATCCAGGCGATAGGAAATCCAGCCGCCCTGCGGACCGCCGGCAAAGTCCTCTATCGTGGTACGCAGGCCGAGATTGACATTCGTGCCGCGCTGGGGCGACCAGTTGAGTTCGCCATCCAGTGTCAATGCACCGATGGAGGCGAGGCGATCGTCGTCATATTGCTTGCGCAGGTAACCGATCGCGGCCTCGCCACGCGTTTTCTCGCCGAGATCGACTTCCGCGCCGATCTTCGCCCCATAGGCATTGGAAGAGCGGGCATAACCCGAATTGTCGAGACGCCTGTCATATTTGGTCTTTCCCACATTCAGTTCGAGGAAAGGGATAAGCGCCGGCGATAATTCATAACCGATGCGGCCGCGCAGATTCGCGCTGTTCTGGTCGCGATCGCTGAGGCTGATCGGCCGGCCGTCGACGCCCTTTGCATCCGTATAGACCGTGCGGGAGAGATCGAGCGCTGCAAGCCCGCGCAGCTTGCCGAAATCCCGCTCTATCGATGCGCCGGTGGTGAAACGGTGTTCGCCGCCCTGCACGGCGGCGCCGGTCAGGGCGTTGGGGTCCGTCGTGTCCTCGCGGCTGAATTCGTAACCGGCCTTGAGATTGGCCTTCGTTTCTTCGCCGAGATCAAGGCGCAGATCCGCCTCTATCCGCGCCCGTGGCTCTTCGCCGTCCTTCTCGCTACCGAAATTTCTTTCCCACGCGCCGTCACCCGTCACCGTCAGCGCGTGACGGGACCAGTCGCTGGTGAGTGTGCCGCGTATGCCCGTCGTCAGATAATTGCGTCTGGACGGGCCGCCGGTATTCGTCTGTTTTTCCGTATTGACCGTCTGGTTGATCGAGGGCCTGAGCAGGAATGTGCCGATCCGGATACCGGGCGTCTGGCCGGGTTCGGTCGCTATCCGTGGATTTTCGCCGCCATCCACCGTCGGCTCATAGGGGTTCTCGGCCTCGGCATAGGGTTGGCCCGCCTCGTCCTGCTGCTCGTAAATCGGGTCGCCGGGATTGCTGGACGGGCGCCAGGGCTGCGGTGCGGCAGGGGCAGGGACAGCACCGGCCTGAACCGTGTCTGTGGCGCCCATCCCGCCATCCGTTGCCGGCGTGGCCGATGCCGTTCCGTCCCCGGCGGAAGCAGCACCCGGCAATACCGGTGTGGCTGTTGCCGCGGTCTGTGCGAAAGCGTTTCCCTGAGGGTAAAAAATCGTGCAGGCAAGCAGCAGGGCTGCTGCTTTCCGCGACGTCGGCAGACGTGTGGCGGTGCCCTTCACGTTCATTCCTTTTCACCCGGCAGGTTCGGTCGATGTCCGATCGAAAGCTCCCAGGACATCGCCTCAGGCCCGACGAGCGGCAGGCCGATGAAGTGATGTGAAGAAACCAGGGACCGGACAGGCGACGCAAGTTTTAACATCGCTTTAACAATAGGTTTTTTATGGTTAACAGTTGATAAAGATCGCCGGGATTTCAGCGTTTCCGCAGGGGCGAAAGATCAGCGGCCATCGCTGTCGGAGGTGCCTGCCGCTATTCTGCCTACCCAGACGACTGGAGGAAAACAGCTATAAGTGAAAATATTCCGAATATGAGAAGATTAAAACATTTCAACTTGGCATGGAATCGCCCTATGATTTATAGGGGCTGATCTTTTATTGTTCGGCCAATCGTATTGAATTTTATTTTATGTGACAGCGTCGTTTCATGAATCCCGTTTTGAACGCCAAACAGGTCGGTTTTTATTGTTGGGATATTACCAACGACCGTTTTTATCTGGATGAAGTATGCGCTGAACTCTTCGGAATTCCGCTGAGGCAGGCGATGCAGGGTATCAGTATTTTCCAGATGCTCGAAAAGGTGGATCTGGATCATCGAAATCGTGTCATCGAAACGGCGTTGACCACCCTGAAGGCCGCGAGTTTTTATGATCAGGAATATGCCGTGCGCCGCAGCGATGGCTCGGTCTCGTGGGTAAGGACGCTCGGGCGCTATCTGGTCGACGAGGAAAACATCCCCTTCAAGCGACTTGGAACGATTGAGGAGATTTCTCCACCGGACCGGCGTCATTGATCGTGGCGTCATCCCGAGACTGTTGAGTGCTTTCGAGCGGCATCCACTAAAACCTGGAGCCGACCGGCTGGAGAGTGGACTTATTCCGGCTGAAAGAGTAACAGTCGGCCATGATTACGCGCGCCGTCAAACTGGTCGAAGACAACGCCATCGAATCCGCACTCCGGACGATTTCGATGGAGCGGGCTGGCCTTGCTGCCCTCGAGGACGCTCTCCGGAACGGCCTTTCCGAGCCTTTCTGCAAGGCGATCGAAACCATCGGCCAGTCGAATGGTCGCCTCATCATTACCGGGGTCGGCAAAAGCGGCCACATTGGCGCAAAGCTTGCCGCCACCTTTGCCTCTACTGGAACGCCCGCCTTTTTCGTGCATGCGGCGGAGGCCAATCATGGCGATCTCGGCATGATCGGCGGCGATGACGTGGTTCTGGCGATCTCCAAGGGCGGCGAAAGCGCGGAATTGCGCAGCATCATCAACTATTCCCGCCGTTTTTCCATTCCGCTGATCGCGCTCACCTGTTCGGAAAATTCATCTCTGGCGCAAGCCTCCGATATCGTGCTTCTGGTCCCCAATGAACAGGAAGCTTGTCCGCTGGGTCTTGCCCCCACGACCTCCACACTGATGCAGCTTGCTTTGGGCGATGCTCTCGCCGTTGCGCTTCTGGAAGCGCGCAACTTCACTGCGGGCGATTTCAAGGTATTTCATCCGGGCGGCAAGCTGGGAGCGAGCCTCACGCTGGTCAGCGATATCATGCATATCGGCGATCGTGTGCCGCTGGTGAACAAGGGAACGGCCATGCCGGAGGCGGTGGGTGTTCTCTCGCGCAAACATTTCGGCTGCGTCGGCATTCTGGACGAGGATGGGCGTCTGTGCGGTATCGTCACCGAAGGCGACATGGCGCGGAATCTGTCGCGCAACCTTGCCGAATTGACGGTCGACGACATCATGACCCGCACGCCGAAAACCGTCAAAAAATCGGTTCTGGCGACCAGCGCGCTGGCGACGCTGGAAAAATTCCACATCGGCGCGCTTATCGTCGTTGATGATGACAACCGGCCGGTTGGGCTGGTGCATTTCCACGATTTATTGAGGATCGGCGTCGCCTGAGGCTGTCAGCCTGGAAGCTCATCGGTCCATCGGCTCGATCGTCAGCGTGCGTCCGCGTGCCGAGGCAATCCTGACACGGGTTCCGGCCGGCAGGTCTTCGCCGTTCACCGGCCACCAGGTGTCATCCAGCCTGATCCGGCCACGCCCTTCGACGATTGGTTCCTGCAGTGTGGCTGTGCGGCCGACAAGGCTTGCCTCCCGCTGGTTGAGGAAGGGTTCGTCGCTTGCCGCGCGATTTCGGCCGAAATATTTCCGGCCGAGGAGGGCAAAGACCACCGAAAGTGCGGCAAACAGCACCAGTTGCAATTGCCAGGCCCAGACTGCGGCATCCCACAGGAACAGCGAAAGGGCGCCGATCACCAGCGCGGCAAGGCCGATCCAGATCAAGAAGACGCCGGGCGCGATGAGTTCGGCGGCAAGCAGCACGAAGCCGACAATCCACCAGCTCCAGGGTCCCAACTCAGTGGCAAGCCGTTGCAACATCGTCACTTCTCCGATGAAGAGCCGAAGGGATTGCCGGGGATGCTGACATTGATGTTCTGACCGGAAGACCGTGCCGGCGGCACGGAGCGGGACGGGGCGGCCGGCGCGCTCGGCGCGTCGCCCTTGTCGCCGAACACTTCCCTCGCAATCGTGCCTATGCCGCCAAGGGAGCCGATCAGCGCCGAAGCTTCCATCGGCATCAGAACGATCTTGGAATTCTTCGCCGCGCCGATTTCGACAAGCGCTTCGGTATATTTCTGGGCGACGAAATAGTTGATGGCGTGAACATTGCCGGCGGCAATGGCTTCCGAGACCATGCGGGTGGCATTGGCTTCGGCTTCTGCCAGACGCTCACGCGCCTCGGCATCGCGGAACGCCGCCTCGCGCTGGCCTTCCGCTTCAAGAATGGCGGATTGTTTTGCACCTTCCGCGCGCAGGATCTGGGCGTTGCGGGCGCCTTCGGCTTCCAGCACCTGCGCACGCTTTTCGCGCTCCGCCTTCATCTGCCGGGCCATGGAATCGACGAGATCCTTCGGCGGCGCGATATCCTTGATTTCGATACGGGTGACCTTGATGCCCCAGGGGCCTACCGCCTCATCGACCACGCGCAGCAGGCGATCATTGATCGCGTCGCGGTTCGACAGCAGCTCATCGAGGTCCATGGAGCCCATCACCGAACGGATATTGGTCATGGTGAGGTTTTCGATCGCCATCTCCAGATTGGCGATCTGGTAAGCCGCCTGGGCGGCGTTGAGCACCTGATAGAAGGTAACGGCATCGGCGGAGACGCTGGCATTGTCGCGGGTGATGACTTCCTGCGTCGGTATGTGGAGCACCTGCTCCATCACATTCATTTTCGAACCGATGCTTTCGAAAAACGGCACGATGAGGTTCAGGCCGGGTTCGAGCGTGCGGGTGTAACGCCCGAACCGTTCAACCGTGTAACGATGCCCCTGCGGCACGGTCTTGATGCCGGCAAACAGCACCAGAATAACCAGAACAACCGCCGCTATGACGACGATGTCGAAACCGCCCAATGCAATCATCACTTTCCCTCCAAGGATCAGAAACGTCAGGGTTTTACCCCGCCATCCTTATGGCAATATTACACCCAGCCTTGCAACTCTCGTCTTACAACCTTTTCGAGAACGTTCATGCCCTCGATGCTGTCGTTGAGGCACGGAATATGGGTGAATTTCTCCCCGCCATTATGCAGGAAGATTTCACCGGCTTCACCGGCAATTTCTTCCAGTGTTTCAAGACAGTCCGAAACGAAGCCCGGATTCATGACGGCGATGCGCTTGATACCCTCGGAAGCCAACTTTTCAACGGTTTTGTCGGTATAGGGCTGCAGCCATTCTTCCGGTCCGAAACGCGACTGGAAGGTGATCATGAAGTTCTTCTCGCTCCGCCCCAGCGCTTCGCGCAGCAGCCGGGCGGTTTTCTGGCAATGGCAATAATAGGGATCGCCCTTTTTGAAATAGGATTGCGGAATGCCATGGAAAGAGGTGATCAGCATTTCCGGCTCCCAGTCCAGCGTCGCCAGATGGTTTCTGACGGAAGCGGCGAGCGCCTCTATATAGGCCGGGTCGTCATGATAGGGCGGCACGGTGCGGATAGCGGGCTGCCAGCGCAGCTTCATCAGGTGCTCGAAAGCCTTGTCGTTCACGGTTGCCGTGGTTGATGCGGCATATTGCGGATAAAGCGGGAAAAGCAGGATTTTTTCGCAGCCCTGCTCCTTCAGCGCGTCGATCTTGGAGGCGATGGAAGGCTGGCCGTAACGCATGCCCCAGTCGACCACGACATTGGGCAGGTCCTTCAGCGCCTCGGCCATCAACTCGCCCTGGCTGCGTGTATAGGTGCGCAGGTAACTTTCGTTGTGCTCGTGGTTCCAGATTTCCTCATAGGCCTTGCCCACCTTCTGCGGGCGTTTGTTGAGGACGATGCCGTAAAGGATGGGGTACCAATAGAGGCGCGACCATTCGATCACCCGCTTGTCGCTCAGAAATTCCGCCAGATAACGGCGCATCGACCAATAGTCCGTACCATCGGGTGTGCCGAGGTTGACCAGCAGGACGCCTACCTTGCCGAACGCTGCACGGGGATGGTTTGCGGGGAGAGGGGATAGTTCTGTCGCCATGAATGATACCCTGAAACTCGGACTGATTGCTTGAGGAACGGTTCCGCGTCGGATAAAGGCCGGAAACGCTCCATCGTCTGTTTGTGTAGCCCGAACGCAAACCGTGACGAGGTCTGGCCGGGAATAGCCGAGCTATACGCTCGCGCCGTCAATTTGTTCACGTGTTCTAGACGAAATTTTTCAGGATTAAACCACCCGCGCAGGCTATTTGCGGGCTGGGGCAATCTGCAGGATGCCGTTCGCCAAAAACTGATCCATATCGATCTGTTTTTAAAAGGAAAATAAGAAGCCGGCCCCGTTATCCGAGGGCCGGCGTCGTATCTGCGGCAAATTGCCCTGTCTGTCCATGCCCGGCTTATTGGGCCGGCAGTTCCAGTTCTTCGCCGACTTCAATGTGGTTTGGCTGTCTCAGCGTATTTGCTTTGGCAATCCTGGTCCAGAGCGAGCCGTCGCCGTATTTTTCAGCGGCGATCTTCCAGAGCGAATCGCCCTTTGCGACGACATATTTACTGACGGCTGCCGCGGCTGCGGCCGGCGCCGGGGATGCCGGCGCGGTTGCAGCGGGTGCAGGTGTCGTCGTGGTGGTCGGCGCAGGTGCTGCGGGCGTCGGCGCCGCCGCTGGAGCGGGCGCAGTTGCGGCTGGTGCCGGTGCCGCGGGCTTTGCCGGAGCGACGTAACCGGCGGGCGTCACTTCGCTGATACGGCCATCCGTGTAGGGCTTATAGGGGCTGTTGGCGGTGATATAGGCAGCGACAGCCTCTTCGAGATTGGGGCCGAAGTCATAGGCGTTGATCGCCTTGGTCGCGAAGACCTTGAAGCCGTCACCCCCGGTGCGCACGTAATTATTGGCCGCGACGATGTAGGTCTTGGCAGGGTCAAGCGGTACGAAGGCGTCGCCTTCCTTGACTTCGACCGAAACGATGCGGCCGCCGGCCGGCTTCGAGCGGTCGAAGGAATATTTCATGCCGGAAACCTGCATGAAGCGACCCGCACCATCATCGATCTGGCTGACGCCGTTTTCGAGGGCGGCACGAATATCCTCGCCTTTCAGCTGGAAGGTCGCGACGGTGTTCTGGAAGGGCAGAACCGTCAGCACTTCGCCCATGGAGACATCGCCGCTATCGATGGAGGAGCGCAGGCCGCCGCTGTTTGCGAAAGCGATGGTGACACCCTGATCCTTGACGCGGGCGAGCGTTGCATCGGCAACCAGGTTGCCCATGGAGCATTCCTTCACGCGGCAAATCTTGCGGTCGCCCTCGATCGGGCCTTCCGAGGTGCCGACGACCTTGGCTTTCAGCGCTTCGATCGGCGCCTTCAGCTCGTCGATGCGCTTCAGCGTGGCTTCATCGGGCTTGAAGGAGGAATCGATGAGGATCGGGTCGCCCTTGCTTTCCTTGACCACGCCATTGTCGTCGAAGACCACTTTGAGGTCACCGAGATATTTGCTGTACTGGCCGGCCTGCACGACCGGAACCTTGTAGCCGCCGGGATTGTCGACGAGCGTCGGATAGGGGCCTTCGGCCTTCTGGTCGGTGTTGGACAGCAGCGTGTGGCTGTGGCCGCCGACCACGACGTCGACATCGGGAATTTTGGCGATGAATTCGAGATCGCGCGCATAACCGACATGGGTGAGCGCGATGATCTTGTTGACGCCGTCCTGCTTCAGCTTCTGGACCTGTTCGCTGATTTTCGCGACATCTTCGGCGATGGTGATATTGGGACCGGGCGTTGCCAGTTCTGCGGTATCGTTGGCGACAGCGCCGACGATGCCGATTTTCTGCCCGCCGACTTCAAGCACGATGGAGGGCTTGACGCGGTCGCCGATTTTCGAGGCGGCGGTGGCCACCACATTGGCCGTTACGACCGGGAACTGCACCTTGTCGAGGAAGCCGGCAAGGCCGTCTTCGCTATCGTCGAACTCATGGTTGCCGACGGTCATGGCGTCGAACTTCATGGCGTTCAGCATTTCTGCTTCCACCGTACCCTTGTAGGTGGTGTAGAACAGCGAACCCTGGAAATTGTCACCGGCATTGAGCAGGAGAACATTCTTGCCTTCAGTCTTCAGTGCATCACGGGTCTGGTTGATTGCGGTCAGCAGGCGCGCGGCGCCGCCGAAGCATTCGTTCTTGCCTTCTTCTTCCGCCGAGCAGGTCGAGTCGAACTTGTTGATCGATTCGATACGGGAGTGAAAATCGTTGATGTGAAGAATGTTGAGCTCGTAGTCGGCCAGAGCCGCTCCGGCTGACAGCGTTATCGCCGAAACGCTCAGCATGCCCAGTCCCAAAATTTTCTTCATGGTTCCTCTCTCCTGTTCAAAGTAGAAGCCCGCGCCGGCCGATCATCCTCCGGTCGTGCCTATTGTCTAATCTGAAAACATGTCAGTCTTTTCAAAGCGCGATGTTTCCATTTAGCCGCAGTCGCCGCAAGCGAAATTATGACAGGTGTGCAAGAAACAGAAACGCACGCCTGAGGCGTGCGTTTCAGAAGATCATCTGATTGAAAAAACGACGTTATCAGCCCTGACGCGTCAACGAGAACTGGCTGTTCGTGTCCGTTGTGCAGTTCAATTGTGACGGAGAGACGAGAGCGCAGTTGACGCGCGACTGCGTGTTGCGCACCAGCGACGTCATGTTGATTTCGTAAAGCGTCGGCGAAATCGTGACATAGGTGCCGGAGGCCAGCAGCGTGTTGGTGTCGGTCGAACGGGTGGAGAAGGAGCCGTTCTGGAAGGTCGATACAATGCCGTTACGGTCGATCCAGCGGCCGTCGACGGCCGGGCCGCGGGCAAGCGAAGGCGCCATCGAGGTTTGCTGCGAGGGACCCGGCGCGACGCATGAAGACACCGCGATGGCGGCTGAAAGCAAAGCAGCGCTTGTCTTGAAGTTCATGAGCCTGTTCTCCTGCGATTCGATGAAACCTTCTATGCTTCGACCATGCCGCGAAGCGTGGCTTATTTCAAGGCAACGTTGCTGGCTCTCCCCGGTTCCTGACGTCGCGCAGGAAAGCCGCGGCGTGACAAATATGAGACTCGGTCCCGTCAGCGCACGAGGATGTTACGGAACTGCCAGGGATCGGACGTATCGATATTGTCGGGAAACAGGCCCGGGCGGCCGTCGGTCGGTTTCCAGTCGGTGTAATGCCCCTCTACAGGCCCGAGATAGGGACGCTGCACCTCAAGGCAACGGCGGTAATCCATTTCATCCGCCTCGACGATGCCGGCCTGTGGATTTTCAATGGCCCAGACCATGCCCGCCAGCACCGCCGAACTGACCTGCAATCCGGTCGCATTCTGGCTGGGGGCAAGTGAACGCGCCTCCTGCAGGCTCAGCCGCGAGCCGTACCAATAGGCATTTTTGTCATGGCCATAGAGAAGAACACCCAGCTCGTCGGCGCCGTCGACAAGCTCGTCTTCGCCGAGCACGTGCTGGATCGGCTGGGGGGTACCGCCATTGCCGAAGAGTTCATGCAGGGAAAGGATGGCGTCGTTGCATGGATGATAGGCATAGTGGCAGGTCGGCCGGTAAGTTACGTCGCCATCATCGTTGCGGACGGTGAAATAGTCCGAAATCGAGATCGCCTCATTGTGGGTGACGAGAAAACCATATTGCGGTCCGAGCCCCGGGCACCATGTGCGCACCCGCGTATTGGCGCCGGGCTGATCGAGATAGATCGCCGCCTTGCTTCCTTTTTTCTGCTTTTTCGCGTTTTTAGGCATCCAGTTTTCATGCGTCCCCCAGCCGAGTTCGGCTGGCTGAAAACCTTCGGCGATAAAACCTTCCACGGACCAGGTGTTCCAGAAAGCGCCGAAGGGCTTCGGTTCTTTCGCCCGCTGGGTGTCGCGCTCCGCCACATGCACGCCCTTGACGCCAAGCTGCTTCATCAGTCTGGCCCAGCCTTCCCGATCGTGCGGCTGCGGCTCTTCGATGTCGAGGCCGGTATCCTTGGCGAGATTGATGAGCGCCTGCTTCACGAACCAGGACACCATGCCCGGGTTGGCGCCGCAGGTAGAAACCGCTGTCGTGCCGCCGGGCCTGCGTGCCCGCTCCTTCAGCATGGTTTCGCGCAGCGAATAATTGGTTCTGGCGCGATTGTCGGCATCGGCGTCGAAATAAAACCCGGGCCAAGGTTCCACCACGGTATCGATATAAAGCATGCCGTGCTTGCGACAGATCCGCATCAGGTCGACGGAGGCGGCGTCGACCGAAAGATTGACGCAGAAGCCCTGGCCCTGCACACCTTTGAGCAGCGGCTTGAGAACTTCCTTGTAGTTCTCCTTGGTCAGATGTGTCTGGACGTGGCGGATGTTTCTCTCAGCCAGAAAGGCGGCGATATCCTCGCGCGGGTCGATGACGACCAGCCGGCTCCTGTCGAAATTGAAATGACGTTCGATCAACGGAAGTGTGCCGCGCCCGATGGAGCCGAAACCGATCATGATGATGGGGCCGTCAATATCGCCGTAGATCGGGTGGTTTGCGTCCGTCATTCGTCAATTTTCCTTTTTCAGCCAATAAGTAAGCTAGATCATAAAAGCGTGCCACAATAAAGGGCAGGTGGATGACGGACATATGACGGTGCTGACGTCGCGATGGGTGCACACATTTCTTTCCACGATTTCTGCCCCTTCGAATTTTAGAGAGTGAGTTTATAATTAAGTTCTTCTTTTCGCTCATGCGTCCAAAGGCGTGGGGGTCGGATGACGAAAAGGAGTTTTTCGCCATCGCAGCGGAGTTGCCCCGTTGAATGATCTTTTAGCGCGTGTCGCAGCGCTTCAGAGTGTTACCCCCGTTCTTATTGCCTTTTACGATTCCGAGGACCGGCTGCGCCATGCCAACCCGTCGTTTCGGGAAAGCTTTCAGCTTGCCGCCGATGATCTCCTCACCTGGACGGAAATCATGCGGCTGAACCACCGGCTGCGCACCGGTGTTGTCATCCGCAACAATGATTTCGAGGGATGGCTGCTTTCGGCGCAGTCCCGGCGCGGCAAGCTGCCCTATCGTGCCTTTGAGATGGATCTTTATGACGGCCGCTGGTTCTGGATGACGGAGACGGTGCAGCAGGATGGCTGGATGCTCTGCGTCGCAAGCGATATCACCGAATTGCGCCAGAGTTACAGAACCCTGCGGCAGGACAGGGATCTGGCGGTGCGCGCCTCGCAGACGGATGAATTGACGGGAACGGCAAACCGCCGCTTCGTTTTTGCCAAGCTCGCCGTGCAGGTGGAGCGGGTTTCAAGAGGGCTTGAAGCTCCCTTTTGCCTGTGCACGCTCGACATCGATTTTTTCAAGCAGATCAACGACCGTTTCGGCCATAAATGCGGGGATGCGGTGCTGCGCGATTTTGTCGGCATCGCCCATTCCGTCATCCGTCGGGTGGATTGTTTCGGCAGGATCGGCGGTGAGGAATTCATGCTCATCCTGCCGCGCAGTTCGGTTGCCGAAGGTCGGGAAATCGTTGAACGGCTGCTGCAGAAGGTGCGCCTTTCCAGACCCCTCGCTGAATTTCCGGAGTTCTCCTATAGCTGTTCGGCCGGCATGACGGCCTATCGGCTGGCGGAAAGCGCCGACGATGTTTTCATGCGTGCCGATCAGGCCCTTTATGCAGCCAAGGAGAAAGGCCGCGACCGGCTTCTGGCGGTGACGGTTTAAACGAGTTCCGCCGCAATCAGCCCATGCAGCGAATTGCCGACGAAGAGTTTCCGGCCGGCGATGTCTTCCGGTTTCAGCGCCTGTCCGCGCGCCCTGCGTTCGCGGATCAGATCGGCGCGCAGCACACCTGGCAGAATGCCGCTGTCGAGCGGCGGCGTCAGCAATTGCCCATCCGGCATTTCGACGAAAATGCTGGTCGACGATCCCTCGCACAACTCGCCGCGCTCGTTGAGCAGCAGCACCTCGTCGGCCTCCCCGGCTGAAAATTCGGCCCGGGCGGCATCATAGGGCTCGCGGCGTGAGGACTTGTGGCGATAGAAGGTATCGGTGGAGTCGAGCGTGGTCTGCCGGGCGATGCGAACCCGCCAGACGGCATCCTGCCGCAAGGGCTGGAAGTCGGCCGTTTCGATATCGAGTTCGCCCTTGTAGTTCATGACCAGCCTGACGCAGAGCGGCTTTTCGCCGCCCACCTTCTTTTCCAGAACCTGAACCGCATTGACCGGCGCGCGAAAACCGAGCGCGTCGGCGGAGCGCAGCAATCGGCGCATATGCTGGTCGATGCGCTGAAAGCCGGTCTGCGGCTCCCAGCGCAGGGTTTCCCTCAAGGTCAGATCGGCGGGTTTGCGTTTCATTGCCTGTGCTCGTCGCCTGAATTGTTGCCGGTGTCTTCCGCCGGCAATATCAACCGGCAAAGCTTGTCCGAAATAGGATAGCTTTGCCGGCGGAAGAGATTAAGCCTGTTTCTTGTCCAGTTCTTCCAGTTCGTCGATCAGCCCCTCGATCATCGAGAGCCCCTTGTCCCAGAAGGAAGGATCGGTCGCATCGAGGCCGAAGGGTTTCAGAAGCTCCGAATGGTGCTTGGTTCCGCCCGCCTTCAGAAGCTCGAAATATTTCTCCTGGAAGCCCGTCTCGGCCTTCTGGTAAACCGCATAGAGCGAGTTCACCAGGCAATCGCCGAAGGCATAGGCATACACGTAAAAGGGCGAGTGGATGAAATGGGGGATATAGGTCCACCATGTCTCGTAACCTTCGGAAATCCGGATGGCCGGGCCGAGGCTTTCGGCCTGAACGGAAAGCCACAATTCGCCGATCTGTTCCGAGGTCAGCTCACCCTCCTTGCGGGCTGTGTGCAGCTTGCGCTCGAACTCGTAAAAGGCGATCTGGCGCACGACCGTATTGATCATGTCTTCGACCTTGCGGGCGAGCATGGCCTTGCGCTCCCTGACGTCCCTGGTGTCGTCGAGCAGCTTGCGGAAGGTCAGCATTTCCCCGAAGACGGAGGCTGTCTCGGCAAGCGTCAGCGGCGTGGCGCACATCAGGGCGCCCTGTTCGCCGGCCAGGACCTGATGCACGCCATGGCCAAGCTCATGGGCGAGCGTCATCACGTCACGCGGTTTGCCGAGATAGTTGACCAGCACATAAGGATGGGCCGAGGGCACGGTCGGATGCGCGAAGGCGCCGGGTGCCTTGCCGGGGCGGGCGGGGGCGTCGATCCACTCCTCATCGAAGAAGCGGCGGGCAATATCGGCCATCTCCGGGGCGAAATCGCCATAGGCCGAAAGCACGGTATCCTTTGCCTCATCCCAGGGAATGACCGTGTTCGATGTATCGGGAAGCGGCGCGTTGCGGTCCCAATAATTCATCTGCTCCATGCCGAGCCATTTCGCCTTCATGGCGTAATAGCGATGTGAAAGGCGCGGATAGGCCTTTTTGACCGCCGCCGCCAGCGCATCGACCACTTCACGCTCGACACGGTTCGCCAGATGGCGGCTATCGGCGATGTCTTCGAACTTGCGCCAGCGGTCGGAGATGTCCTTGTCCTTCGCAAGCGTGTTGGTGATGAGGGTGAAGACCCGCAGATTGTCCTTGAAGGTGGCGCTCAGCGCCTGTGCTGCCTTCTTGCGGGTTTCCGGTTCCGGCTCCTGCAGCATATTGAGCGTCACTTCCAGGGGAAGGCTTGCGCCGTCAATGTCGAAACGCAGGTCGGCCATCGTCTCGTCGAACAGGCGGTTGAAGGCGGCCGCGCTGGTCATCGACTTTTCGAGGAACAGCTGCTCCAGCTGGTCATCGAGCTGGTGCGGTTTGTCCTTGCGCAAATCCACCAGCCAGGGGCGGTAGTGGCCCGCCACGGCGTCATTCGCCATGCAGGCGTCCATCGCGGCGTCGTCGATGCGGTTGAGTTCGAGGGTGAAGAACAGGAGGTGCGAGGAAATATCCGTCAGCTTCGCCTGGGCATCGCCGTAAAGCTTGCCGTTTGCCGGGTTGGATGTATCGGAAAAATAGGTGAGCCCGGCAAAGGAGCCGATGCGGCCGATAAGATCGTCCAGCGCTTCATATTCCTTCAGCGCGGCGCCGATGCCTCTTTCGCCCGTGGCCCTGGCGGCGGTTTCAAGCCTGCCTTTCCATTTCGCCTCGAAAGCCGCCGCCATCGACGCCGCCTTCTCGAGGTCGCCTTTATATTCCGGCGAATCGCCCGACGGATAGAGGTCGGAGAGCTTCCAGGCGGGCAGGTCGCCAAGCGCCGGAGCGGAGGTTTCGGCAAGCGAGAAGACGGGTTGCGGGGTAGCGCGGTCGAGGGTCATCGAACATGTCCTTCTGGTTATGCATGCGAAGCATATGGGGACCCTGTTTCCCGCGGCAATGGATAAAATGCAAGCAATTCTCAAAACTGGATGTTCAAGTCTCCCATGCCAGAGTGCGGAATAAGGGACCGCATGAAGCAGGTCCATAAACCGGAAACCGGAGCTAAAAATGACCGCGCATGTTCTCGTGATAGACGATGATCCCGTCCAGCGCCGCCTGCTCAAAAATGCGGTGGAACGTTATGGGCATATCGCCTTGCTCGCCGAAAACGGCAAGGCGGGGCTGGAACTGCTCAAGCAATATAGCGGCGAGATCAATGTCATCGTCCTCGATCTGATGATGCCGGAGATGGACGGGCTTACCTTTCTGAAGGCCGTCGGCGAACTCGGCACCGATGTTCCCGTCATCGTCCAGACGGGACAGGGCGGCATCGACACCGTCGTGCAGGCCATGCGCGCCGGCGCCTTCGATTTCGTTGTGAAGCCGGTCTCGCCGGAAAGGATCGGCGCCGCCATCTCCAATGCGCTGAAGCTCGACAGGAGAGAGGCAAAGGCCCGCACGGGCAGGCGCGGACGGAGCAATGCAGTGAATTTTACCGATATCGTTTCCGCCAGCCCTGCAATGCTGCGGGTCATTGAACTCGCGCAGCGCGCCGCCCAGTCCAGCATTCCCGTGGTACTGGAAGGCGAATCCGGCGTGGGCAAGGAAATGGTCGCCCGGGCCATCCAGTCGGCAGGCGACAGGGCGAACAAGCCCTTCATAACCGTCAATTGCGGCGCCATTCCCCATAATCTGGTGGAAAGCATTCTTTTCGGCCACGAGAAGGGCGCCTTCACCGGTGCTACGGAAAAACATGTCGGCAAATTCATGGAGGCGGATGGCGGCACGCTGTTCCTCGATGAAATCGGCGATCTGCCGCTTGAGGTGCAGGTGAAGCTGCTGCGTGCCGTACAGCAGGGCGAAATCGAGACCGTCGGCTCCGCACGGGTGCAGAAGGTCAATGTGCGGCTGATTTCCGCCACCAACAAGAACCTCATCGAAGAGGTGAAGGAAGGCCGCTTCCGCGAAGACCTTTATTATCGCCTCAACGTCTTTCCGATCACCATTCCAGCGCTGCGCCGCCGCAAGGAGGATATTCCCCATCTGGCGCGGGTTTTTGCCGAACGCTTTTCGGTTGAGCAGAAATTACCCAATCCCGTCGGTCTCAATGCCAGCGCGCTGGCGCTGCTGACGGCCTATGACTGGCCGGGCAATATCCGCCAGCTCGAGAATGCCGTCTTCCGCGCCGTGGTGCTGTCGCAGGGCGAGGAGCTGTCGGATTCGGATTTTCCGCAGATCGCGCTGCAGCTGCCGGAATTTTCGACCGCTGACGATGCGGACGATGCCATCCGTTCACCATCCGGTTCGTCGTTGAAGCTTGCGGCCTATTCGCCGCCGCCGCCGGCTGCCGAAAGTCATGCCATCGTCGAGGAGCCATCGGATATTTCCACCACCATCTACCGGGGAGGAAACCTGATCTCCAGCATGGACGATTCAGGCAATATCCGCAAACTGGCCGAAATCGAGGAGGAGCTCATCCGTTTCGCCCTTCGTTTTTATCGAGGGCAGATGAGCCAGGTCGCGAGAAAGCTCGGCATCGGCCGCTCGACGCTTTATCGCAAGCTGAAGGATTATGGCATCGATCCCGACGATCCCCTTCGAGACGCCGCCTGACGGCACATACCGTTTATTCGAGGGCAGATCGCAGATTCGTTAACTTCTGAGCAAGGATATCCGCTTACCGTCTATAAACCTCTTGTTAGTGGCTGATTCACTATGTAGAGGAAGGTTGTATGTGTGTGGCAATTTTGCCATCGTGTCACCGTATTTGACGTTCATTTGAGGCAATGTGACAGAAATTGTCTTCCAGGCGGGGAT
>QFOL01000265.1 GCA_003241215.1 Agrobacterium fabrum | reverse complement strand
ATGACGGCTGAAGGACTGCCGGTCATGGATATTGTGCGACAGCATCATCACGCCGCGCGCCGAATACATGACGTTATAATTGAGATCCTGGCTCAAGCCCTCCCATAGCTTCAGGGAATGCTCGTAGATATCCATGCTCTCTTCATAGAGATAGTTGGAGCGGATGATGGTGGTGTTGCGGCCGGTATTGCCACCGCCGAGCCAGCCTTTTTCCAGGACTGCGACATTGGTAATGCCATGTTCCTTGGCAAGATAATATGCCGCGCCGAGACCGTGGCCGCCCCCGCCAATGATGATGACAGAGAACCGGCCAGAGGCCTGGAACATAGCCCCGGCCCGTATCATACACATGGCAAATCGGGATGGGAGGCAATATCCATTTTGCGACGCGGCAATGGTTTTGTTTCGACATGGCCGAAAGATTGCGGGACGGCGCGCATTTTGTGGCTGAATATGCGCTACCGGCTGGACTTGCTGCAAATGATCTGTTATTGCACGTCACCAATCGCCCGGCTCAACAGCCGGATGAACCACTTTTTGTTTGCGTGCGAATGCCTTTATTCACACAGCAAGATAACCAAACTAAAGGAACGGGTTTAACGTGCAGGTACTAGTCCGCGACAATAACGTTGATCAGGCGCTCCGCGCCCTGAAGAAACGAAAAGCCCTCCCAGAAGCGCGCTCGCGAAAAGGCTGAAGCCGTTCGCCGCGTTCGCAAGCTGGCACGCAAGCGTGCACAGCGCGAAGGTCTGGTTGCAGGCCCCCGCGCAGGCCGTTAATAGGCCGTCTTTTGGACGTTTTTGAATGCTTGTTGGGCGGGGGCGAACAATTCGCCGCCGCTCTTTGTGTTTGTGGCCGGAGAAAGTTCTTGAGAACGACCGTGAGACCGGCCTGCGAGGGAACCCACACCGAATGATCGCTGTCGACGCCTGTGTTGTGAAAAACTCCGATGCTTCCGCGCGTCGGGTGCCATTAAAAAGCAACAGAGGGTTCCGCGCTTCTCTGGTCATCTGCACTGTTCTGGCCGGTCTTTCCGGCTGCGCGACATCCAACCAGACGGAAGATGTGTTCAGGATCGACCGCGCCCAGGGCTCGCAGGAAAACATCGCCTCGCTCACCTCGGTCATCAACGCCAATCCGCAGGATCCGGAAGGCTACAACGTTCGAGGCTCGGCTTACGGACGCGCCGGCGATTCGCGCCGCGCCATCGAGGATTTCAACAAGGCGCTGCAGCTGAACCCGCGCTTCTACCAGGCCTATGCCAACCGCGCGCTGGTCTACCGCAATACCGGGCAACAGCAGCAGGCCCTGCAGGATTACAACGCCGCCCTGCAGATCAATCCCAGCTACGATGTGGCGCTGATCGGCCGCGGCAATCTTTACCGCCAGTCCGGACGCGTCGACGAAGCCTTCAACGACTTCTCCCGCGCCATCGAGCTTGAAACCACCGACGGACGCGCCTGGCACAATCGCGGCCTGATCTACCAGCTGCGCAACCAGCATGCCCAGGCCATCGAGGACTTCTCCAAGGCGATCTCGCTCTCCTCGACTTCGCCGGAACCCTATAACGGCCGCGGCCTTTCTTATGTCGCGCTGAATGACGACGAAAACGCCTTTGCCGATTTCAACCACGCCATCTCACTGGACGGCAATGTGGCGGAATCCTGGGCCAACCAGGCGCTTGTTTATGAGCGTCGCGGCGAGATGGCCAAGGCCGCCAAGTCCTATGGGCATGCGGCCCGGCTCGACCCGAAATACAAGCCGGCGCTCGACGGCGTTGCCCGTACACGCGGCGCCGGCGCCTCCTGAGTGCGAAGAGAAGCAAACAAAAAAGCCGGCGGTGAACACCAGCCGGCTTTTTTATGGGAAACGCTGAAACCTCAATGGCTGTCGCGACGTGCCTCGGGCGCAGCGTCAACCGCCCATAATTCCGCCTGCACCGCGTTTTGAAACTCCATGACCTCGCGCCGCATGGCGGCGTCCTCATAGCCAAGCGCCGTCAGACGGGCGGCCAGTTCGCGGCACTCCCTGCGCCAGAAATCATTCGCCTCCACACCATGCAGCCGGTCGAGCATGGTTGCACATCTTTTTACGTCGGCAATGCGGTTCTTTGCCGGAAAGGCGATTACTTCTGAACTCGTTGTCACGCGGGCACCTTGCTCTTGCTGAGGAATCAATACCGACTTTTTAAAGGCGAGATGGTTAACGAAGTCTGCAGAGGGGGTCAGACAGCCAATAATGGCCGCAAGAGAAGGATTTTATGCCTCTCAAAAGCATGAAATTGCCCGGTGATGCAGCCCCGATTGGGGGAAGCCATCGATTACCAAGCAATTTACCAATCAAGATTACCGAAATTTCATGCCGCAGGAGTTAGAAGAAGTATATGTGTGTTGAAACAGCACCGGTCTCATCGTATATTTCTTGCAAAGAAAAAAATGCCGCAGCGCAGCCAAAAATGGAGAAATCGTTCTCGGGAGGAGAGCACCATGTATGCACCTCGTGTTTTTTTCAGCATGATCGGTGCATTGCTTGTCTTTGCGGTTGCCACATATTTCATCCACGGTTCCTTCTATACGGCATTTATCCAGACCCTCATCTGTGCCGTCATTCTGCAAGTCGGTTATTTTATTGGGATTCTGGTTCTGGTCTCCCGGGAAAAGCGGCGGATGCGCGAAACCTTCTCGCGTGATCGCAACGCCGAGACCATGACAGCGGATACGGTAAAGAGCGCCCCGCCGCATGGAGCCAAACTGACCGACATGTGAGCTTTCACACAGCTTCATTTATTGCGTCGCAAAAAAATCGCTTGCATCCACACCCGTGACACTTTCTGCTGGCCAAATCCTGACGGTTGGTCAAAGCAGAAGGACAAGACATGGTGAGCGGTTCACAGCCCATTTGCGTCATCATCGCTGCGAAAAACGCATCCGAAACCATCGACATCGCCATACGCTCCGCCCTTGTGGAACCGGAGGTCGGGGAAGTCGTGGTCATCGACGACGGTTCAACCGATACGACGAGCGATGTGGCGCATGCGGCGGATGACGGCACGGGACGTCTGCGGGTCGTGCGATTCGATGTCAATCGCGGCCCTTCGGCCGCACGCAATCACGCCATCTCGATCTCATCGGCGCCGCTCATCAGCATTCTCGATGCGGACGACTTCTTTTTCCGAGGTCGTTTCGCCGCCATGCTGGCCGATGACGACTGGGACCTCGTGGCCGACAATATCGCCTTCATCCAGCAATCGGTCCCCGGCGCATCCTCCATGCAGCCGGCCCGTTTCGAACCGCAGGCGCGGTTTCTGTCGCTCACCGAATTCGTCGAAGGCAATATTTCCAGGCCCGGCGTCGAACGCGGGGAAACCGGGTTTCTGAAGCCGGTCATACGCCGCGCTTTTCTCGACAAACATGCACTGCGTTACGATGACGGCCTGCGGCTCGGCGAGGATTACGAGCTTTACGTGCGGGCCTTGGCCGCCGGTGCGCGTTACAAGGTCATCCGCCATTGCGGTTACGGTGCGATCGTGCGCGGCAACTCGCTGAGCGGCCGCCATCGCACCGAAGATCTTCGCCGCCTATATGAGGCGGACAAGGCCATTCTCGCCGGTTGCCGGCTCTCGGCAGAGGAAACGGCGATCCTGCGCGAACATGAAAAACACATCCGCGCCAAATTCGAGCTTCGCCATTTTCTCGATACGAAAAAGCAGAAGGGCATGGGCGGCGCGCTGAGCCATGCCCTTGCGCGGCTGCCCGCCCTGCCCGCCATCACGCGCGGCATCTGGAGCGACAAGACCGCCCGGTTTCGCAAATCGCCGCCGGTGCGGGATGTGCGTTACCTGCTGGATGGTACGCCGGTTTCGTAAGGGAAAAGACGACCTGCGCCAATTCCTCGCCGTCATCCTCGGGCTTGTCCCGAGGATCTACTCGCGTATCGTACGATCAGCCGGTCGCAGATGCTCGGGACAGGCCCGAGCATGACGATAGAGACCCTAGAGGACGGCATCCTGAAGCGGAGGCGGCAGAAAATTCTCTGCCGTATCCACTCCTCACCCTCAGAGGTAATCCCGCTTCACCGTTTCCAGAACGGCGGCGAAACGCTCCTTGCGCTCTTCCAGCCGGCCATCCGGGCTGAGACGCGGCTCCGCGCGGCTTGCCTGCCAGAGCGCCAGTGTGGAAGGCGCGGCCAGCACCTGCTTGGCCAGTTTGCGCAATGAGCGGGGCTGCGTTTCCTGCGGCCGCACCAGCACGTCGCCCTCATGCGCCGGGCCTTCATGCGCCGGAACGGAACCGGTCTCGGCAATGACGGGGCCGGGCGGCGGCGGGAAGCTCATGCCCCAGAAGCGCGAGCCCTTTTTCGCCGCCTCGGCGCGGGTCGAAACCGGCACGTAGCGCGGCTGATATTCGACACCCACGCTGCCGGCCCAGTCGCTCCATTTGAAGCTGTTGATGGACGGCGAGGTGCTGACCGCAACCCATGGCACGCGGAAGGCATCGGCAAGGATTGCGCCATGCATGGATTCGGCAACGATGAATTCCGACTGGGCGATGGCGCGGATCACCGCTTTCGCCTCGCCGCGCGGGTCGAGATAGGTCAGCCCCGCCGGTTCGCAGACGGTTTCCCACATGCCGAATTCCGCCGATTCCCAGTGCGGAACGAAGGTCTTTTTGTAGAGCTTCGGCAGGCCTTTGAAATCGGGCATCTCGGTGACCATGACGGCCGGGTCGACAATGCCCTTTTCCGGCGCGAGCCCCAGCTTGGCGGCGGTTTTTTCGCCGCGCACGCAGCGAATATCCCAGAACTCGGTGCTGGTATCCGGCACCGCGCCATAACCATAGCCGCTGCCGATCACCAGCTTGCGCTGCTTTGCGGGCAAAAGAACATCGTTCAGCACGGTGCCGACGCCAACGAGCATGACGTCGTCATGCACATCGCGAAGGC
This sequence comes from Agrobacterium fabrum, assembly GCA_003241215.1. GTDB lineage: Bacteria > Pseudomonadota > Alphaproteobacteria > Rhizobiales > Rhizobiaceae > Agrobacterium > Agrobacterium fabrum_A. Next base: position 1,167 of record QFOL01000265.1, on the reverse strand, counting down.
CCGGAAGCAGAAAATCCCACAGCCACAGGTTGAGATCGTCACCGAAATTTCCGTGATGAGATTCCCAGTGGTAAGGTTTCATGAGGTCACTCCTGGGTGAAAAAACATATAAATTCTTGCGGGCGAGAATTCGCTCATCTGGAGCGGACGATTTTCCCAGCACCTAGCTCGAAAGCGGCGCGCAGCAGTGCCGGATCGCGCATCGCCCATTTCAGGAGCAGCCCGAATTCGGGCGCCTTGCGCCGTTTCAGATTGCCAGCCTGGCTCCACAGCGCCTGTTTGCGCGCCGTGTTTTTATAGGAAGCGATGGAGGCGACATCGTCCGGCCGGCGTGAAAAACGGCCCTCCAGCGTATCGAGCGCCACCCAGGTATTGAACTGCTGGCGCAGGAATTCCGGCGAGGTATTGTCGATGCTGTGGAAGATATTGACCCCCATGCCGCGCATCGCACCGGCGTCGTCACAGAGAAGCGTGCGCTTCGATGCGAGGATGGAATCGCAGAAAAACAGCACGTCTTCCGCCGCCAGACGAAGCGCCGGGTCAAAGCGGATTTTATCAAAAATAGCACGGCCGATCACCATGCAGGAGAGATGCAGGAAGCTCCAGTTGCGCAGCATCACACTTGCCAGATCCGGCAGCTCGATCACCAGCGGCTTCTCGGAAAGCCTCGCCGCACCCTCATTCTTCTCCAGCTCGGAAATGGCGAAATGATAATAAAATTCGTCACTTGCCTGCATTGAGGCCCAGTAGCACTCGCCGCCATAGGTCTGAAGCGCAAAGGCCGCATTCTGCAGATGATCGGGGGTCCAGATATCGTCGGAATCGAGAAAGGCGACATAGTCGGTGCCTTCAGGCACATTGTCCAGACCGGTGTTGCGGGCGCCGCCCGGGCCGGCATTGGCCTGTTTAATGACGAGAATCCGGTCTTTCTCACCCTGCGAAAGTTCCGCAAGTTCCTGATCGATCGGGTATGGCGATTCGTCATCGACGATGACAAGATCGAAATCCTGGTAAGTCTGCGCAAAAACCGATGCGAGTGCACGTCCCAGGACACCGTGCTGCTTTTGGTAGTAGGGAATGACGACAGTAAATCTTGCCATTGTTTCGCCCCTTGCGTTGATCAAGAAGTGTCGGGCCCGATCCTAAAAGCGGCCCCGATGGTATCGG
>QFOL01000264.1 GCA_003241215.1 Agrobacterium fabrum | reverse complement strand
AATGACTAAGTTCAAACTCGAGTACATCTGGCTGGACGGATACAAGCCGGTCCCCAACCTGCGCGGCAAGACCCAGATCAAGGAATTCGATGAATTCCCCACACTCGAGCAGCTGCCGCTTTGGGGCTTTGACGGCTCCTCCACGCAGCAGGCCGAAGGCCATTCGTCGGATTGCGTGCTGAAGCCAGTCGCGATCTATCCCGACCCGGCCCGCACCAACGGTGCACTCGTGATGTGCGAAGTCATGATGCCCGATGGCATCACCCCGCATTCGTCGAACAGCCGCGCAACCATCCTCGACGACGAGGACGCATGGTTCGGCTTCGAACAGGAATATTTCTTCTACCAGGACGGCCGTCCGCTCGGCTTCCCGGAACAGGGTTACCCGGCTCCGCAGGGTCCTTATTACACCGGCGTCGGCTACAAGAATGTCGGTTCGGTCGCCCGCGAAATCGTTGAAGCCCATCTCGACCTCTGCCTCGAAGCCGGCATCAACCACGAAGGCATCAACGCCGAAGTGGCCAAGGGCCAGTGGGAATTCCAGGTATTCGGCAAGGGTTCCAAGCGCGCCGCCGACCAGATCTGGATCGCCCGTTACCTGCTGGTACGTCTTTGCGAACAGTACGGCATCGACGTCGAATTCCACTGCAAGCCGCTCGGCGATACCGACTGGAACGGTTCGGGCATGCATTGCAACTTCTCCACCAAGTTCATGCGTGAAGTTGGCGGCAAGGACTATTTCGAAGCCCTGATGGCCGCTTTCGCCAAGAACTGGAAAGAGCACATCGACGTTTACGGTCCTGATAACCACCTGCGCCTGACCGGCAAGCACGAAACCGCTCCGTGGAACAAGTTCTCCTATGGCGTGGCAGATCGTGGCGCCTCGATCCGCGTTCCGCATTCCTTCGTCAACAACGGCTATCGCGGTTACCTCGAAGACCGTCGTCCGAACTCGCAGGGCTGCCCCTACCAGATCGCTTCCGTCGTTCTGAAGACGATCGCGGAAGTACCGCTCGCAAAGTCGGCTGCTGCCTGATAAGCAAAAAATGGCGTCGCCCCGAACCGGGCGACGCCATTTTTGTGTCCACCGAACGGACGGGCCGGACGGGCGGCCTTTCGCCCCCTGCTCCGCGCGACATATTCTTCTTATGCGCAAACTCGAAGAAGTTGCAGCACGTCAAGCAAGAAGGTGAGCGATGGGCATTCTCGACAAATTCTCTCTCGAAAACCGCACGGCCATCATCACCGGCAGCGGCCGCGGCCTCGGTTTTGAAATTGCCAGCGCCTTTGCCGAAGCGGGCGCCCATGTGTGGCTGACCGGCCGCAATGCCGAAACGCTGGAACAGGCGGCGGATATACTGCGCAAGGCCGGCGGCAAGGCCGATTACGCCGCCTTCGATATTGCCGATACCGCAGCCGGCAGCGCCCTTGTGCGCCGTATCATGGACGAGTTCGGCCATCTCGATATCCTCGTCAACAATGTCGGCGCGCGCGACCGCCGCCCGCTTGCCGAATTCAGTGACGACGACGTGCTGGAACTGATCCGCACCGATCTCACCTCCTCCATCTCGCTGTCGCGCGATGCGGCGGAGGCCATGAACGCCAATGGTTACGGCCGCATCATCACCATCACCTCCATTCTCGGCCATATCGTCCGGCCGGGGGATGCGATCTATCCCGTCGCCAAACAGGGGCTGACCGGGCTGATGCGGGCGATCGCCGTGGAATATGGCGCACGCGGCATCACCAGCAACGCCATCGCACCCGGCATGTTCGCCACCGAAACCAATGCCGCCCTTGCCGAAAATCCTGAGATGGTGGCCTTCGCCAGGCTGCGGGTGCCGCTGGAGCGCTGGGGCCGGCCGGATGAAATCGCCGGCGCTGCCCTGTTTCTGGCCAGCGACGCGGCCTCCTTCGTCAACGGGCATGTGCTGACGGTGGATGGCGGCATGTCGGTGCGGCTGTGAGAGACCCGTTGCGGAAAGGCGCTCGATAGGCATGGCCGCACGGCAACGCATCATCCCTGTCAGGCGCGAATATAACCGCTGGGTCGCCAACCAGACGCTGGAAGATTATGCGCTGCGCTTCACCGCCAAAAGCGCCCGGCAATTTTCCTCCAACCGCATTTCCCACACCGCCATCGGCGCGATTTCCTTTCTGGCGCTGGAAGCCATCGGGGGGGCGATCACGCTCTCCTACGGCACCACCAACGCCTTTTACGCCATCCTCGTCGCCGCCATCGCCATGCTGGCCGTCGGCCTGCCGATCAGCCGTTACGCCATCCGCCACGGTGTCGATATCGATCTTCTGACGCGCGGCGCGAGCTTCGGTTATATCGGCTCCACCATCACCTCGCTGATCTATGCCGCCTTCACCTTCATGCTCTTCGCCATCGAAGCGTCGATCATGTCCGGCGCGCTGGAACTGGCGCTCGGCATACCCCTGTGGATCGGCTACATCATCTCGGCCGTGATGGTCATTCCGCTCGTCACCCATGGCGTGCGGCTCATCAGCCGTTTCCAGATCATCACCCAGCCCTTCTGGATCATCCTCAACGTCCTGCCCTTCGTGTTCATCGCTTTGTTGGACTGGGAAAAATACGATCTGTGGCGGGCCTTTGCCGGTATTCACCACGCCTCGGGGCCATCAGGCACGGTCGCGGATTTCAATCTCGTGGAATTCGGCGCGGCCTCCGCCGTCATTCTGGCGCTGATGTCGCAGATCGGCGAACAGGTGGACTTCCTGCGCTTCCTGCCGGCCGAGGGGCAAAGCCGCCTGCGCCACCGCATTGCGGTTTTCCTGGCGGGCTCGGGCTGGGTCGTCGTCGGCGTGCCGAAGCTGCTCGCTGGCTCCTTCCTCGTGGTGCTCACCTTCAGCTCCGGCGTCTCGGTGGATCGCGCCGCCGATCCGGCGCAGATGTATCTCACCGCCTTCGGTTACATGATCCCCAACGAGACAGCCGCCATGCTGCTGATGGTCGCCTTCGTGGTCGTCTCGCAGCTGAAGATCAACGTCATGAATGCCTATGCGGGTTCGCTCGCATGGTCGAACTTCTTCTCCCGCCTCACCCACAGCCACCCCGGCCGCGTCGTCTGGCTGGTCTTCAACGTGGCGATCGCGCTGCTTCTGATGGAACTCGGCATTTACCGGCTGCTGGAAGAAACGCTCGGCATCTTCTCCATCATCGCCATGGCGTGGCTCTGCACCATTTCCGCCGATCTCTTCATCAACAAGCCGCTCGGCCTTGCCCCGCCCGGCATCGAATTCAAGCGCGCCCATCTTTACGATATCAATCCCGTCGGCGTCGGCTCCATGGCACTTTCGGCGACCATCGCGCTGATGGCGCATTTCGGCGCCTTCGGACCGCTCGCCGCATCGCTCGCGCCCTATCTGACGCTGATCGTCGCCTTCATCGCCTCGCCGCTGATTGCATGGGGCACGAAGGGCAAATTTTATCTCGCCCGCAAGCCGCGCCAGAAATGGCGGGAAGAAAGCAGCATCACCTGTTCCATCTGCGAACACCCTTTCGAGCCGGAGGACATGGCGTGGTGTCCGGCCTATGCCGCGCCGATCTGTTCGCTCTGCTGCTCGCTGGACAGCCGCTGCCATGACATGTGCAAGCCGAAGGCGAAGCTCAATTATCAGGTCGCCACCGTCGCGAAATCCTTCCTGCCGGATCAGCTGGTGGCGAAGCTTGCCACCCGGCTCGGACGCTACGGCATGGCGGCGGCGATTGCCGTCACCGCCATCGGTGGCATATTAGCGATGATCGCCCATCAGGTCGGCACCGCCTCGCCGGAAACGGCCGATGTGGTGAACCGCACCATCCTCATCGTGTTCTTCGTCTTCGCCGTCATTGCCGGCATCGTCTGCTGGTTCCTCGTGCTTGCCCATGACAGCCGGGTTGTGGCGGAAGAGGAATCTTCCCGCCAGAACACGCTGCTGCTGAAGGAAATCGCCGCCCACAAGAAGACCGACGCCGCGCTTCAGGACGCCAAGGAAACCGCTGAGGCCGCCAACCGCGCCAAGAGCCGTTATGTGGTGGGCCTAAGCCATGAATTGCGCACGCCGCTCAACGCCGTCCTGGGTTACGCCCAGATCCTCGAGCGCGACGATACCATTCCCCCGCCCCGGCAATCGGCCATCAAGGTCATCCGCCGCTCGGCCGATCACCTGTCGGGCCTGATCGACGGGCTTCTCGATATTTCCAAGATCGAGGCGGGCCGCCTGCAGGTCTATTCCAACGAGATCAATATTCAGGATTTCCTCGACCAGATCGTCGATATGTTCCGCCCGCAGGCGCAGGCCAAGGGGCTGGAATTCCGCCACGACCGCTCCCCCGCTTTGCCGCAATATGTCCGCACTGATGAAAAACGGCTGCGCCAGATTCTCGTCAACCTCATCTCCAACGCCATCAAATTCACCGATGAGGGCGCCGTCACCTTCGATGTCGGTTATCGCAGCCAGGTGGCGAGTTTCACCGTTTCCGATACCGGCCGCGGCATCGCACAAAAGGACCTCGCCCGCATCTACGAACCCTTCCAGCGCGGCGAGGCAGACAGCGTGCGCCCCATGCCGGGCCTCGGCCTCGGCCTGACCATCACAAGGCTCCTGACCAACACGCTCGGCGGCGAAATTTCCGTTTCCAGCACAAAGGATGAGGGTTCCACCTTCCGCGTCCGCCTCATGCTCTCTGCCGTGCACCGGCCAAGCACAGCGCCGGCGGCGGAAAAGACCATACGCTCCTATTCCGGGCCGCGCCGCACCATTGTCGTGGTCGATGACAATGAGGATCATCGCGAGCTGATGCGGCAGGTGCTCTCGCCGCTGGATTTCGTGGTGCTGACGGCGCAAAGCGGGCCGGAATGCCTGACGCTCATCGAAGGCGTGAAACCCGATCTCTTCCTCATCGATATTTCCATGCCCGGCATGACCGGCTGGCAGCTTGTGACGAAACTGCGTGAAGCCGGCCAGACCGCCCCGCTCATCATGCTGTCAGCCAATATCGGTGACGGAACCGTGGCCGGCGCTGGAGAAGACAACCACAATGACGCCATCGCCAAGCCTGTCGATATCCGTCATCTCTGCGACAGGCTTGCCGTGCATCTCGGCCTGAAATGGATCTACGAGGCGGATATGCCGCCCCTACCATCGCCACCGCCCGTGGCGCAGATCGTCCATCCCGGCGCAATTCATATCAAGGATTTGCAGCGGCTCGGTGAAATAGGCTACATACGCGGCATCGAGGCGAAACTCGCCGATCTTGCCCGCAACACGGAAAACCTGCCCTTCACGCAGGAGCTCGGCACCTATGTGCAGGCCTTCGATCTGGCCGGTTACGCGCATTTTCTCAAACGGTTTGCGGATAACGACAAGGGAGACGGCAAGGCATGAGCGGTCAGGCGGAAGAGATGTTCATCCGGACCCATGGCGCCGAGGAAGGAGAGCTGCAA
>QFOL01000028.1 GCA_003241215.1 Agrobacterium fabrum | reverse complement strand
CCGGTATGCCGACATCACGGAGGAAGAAATGAAGAAAATTGCGACTGCCCTTCTGACATCCGCAATCGCGCTGTGGAGCGTTTCCACCGTGCAGGCCGGCGAAATCGCCGTCATCGTCAAGACCGTCAATTCCACCTTCTGGCAGAACGTTCAGAAGGGCGCCGATGCGGCGATGAAGAACTCTTCCGGTAACACCATGACCTTCCAGGGTCCGGCTGCCGAATCCGCGATTGCCGACCAGGTCAACATGGTTGAAAACGCCATCAACCGCAAGGTCGCTGGCATCGTGCTTGCACCTTCCGATCCGGACGCGCTGGTTCCTGCCGTCAAGAAGGCCTGGGAAGCCCGTATCCCCGTGGTGCTGATCGACTCGCAGCTGGCGAGCGGCTCGGAGCAATATTACCAGTCGTTCCTGGCGACCGATAACAAGAAAGCCGGCGAACTGGCTGCACAGGCGCTGATCGACAAGGTGGGCAAGGAAGGCAAGATCGCCGTCATGTCCTATGTCGCCGGTGCCGGTTCGGAAATCGGCCGTGTCGGCGGTTTCACCGATTACATCCAGATGAATTCCAATCTGAAGATCGTCGGCCCGTTCTATTCGCAGTCGCAGATGGCGACCGCGCTGAACCAGACGACAGACGTTCTGGCCGCCAATTCCGACCTCAAGGGCATTTTCGGCGCCAATGAGCCGACGGCAATCGGTGTTGGCCGTGCGCTTGCCCAGAGCGGCAAGGCCGGCAAGGTCGTCGCCATCGGCTTCGACGGCAACCAAGACCTTCAGGGCTTCGTCAAGGATGGCACGCTGGCCGGCATCGTCGTTCAGGGTTCCTACCAGATGGGTGAAAAGGGCGTGGAGACCATTTCCAAACTCATCAACAAGGAAAAGGTCGAGAAGTTCGTCGATACCGGCGTTGTTGTTGTCACCAAGGACAATATCGAGAAGCCGGAAGCCAAGAACGTTCTTTACTGATTGCATGATGACGCGCCGCTGTGTGGCGGCGCGTCTTTCCAAAGACAAGCTGGAAAGTCCCTGCGATGAAAGTCTCCGATACACGTAAATTGCCGCGCCGCGCCGTCGAGGTTACCGTCATGGGCCTCGGTTGCGCCCAGATGGGCAATCTCTACCGGGTCACGCCCTATGAAGAGTCCAAGGGTGCGTTCGACAAGGCGTGGGAAAGCGGCATGCGTTATTTCGATACCGCGCCGTTTTATGGCTACACGCGGTCGGAGCGTCGTCTCGGCACCATGGTGACGGAGCATGAACGGAGCGAATACACGCTGAGCACCAAGGTCGGCCGTGTGATGGTTCCTGACGAGACCGTCGGGCCGGAGGAAGATGCCTATATTGCACCCCTGCCCTTCCGACCGATCTATGATTATTCTTATGACGGCATCCTGCGCTCTTTCGAGGCAAGCCAGCAGCGGCTTGGTGTTCTGAAGCCGGATATTCTTTATGTGCATGATATCGGCTCCTTCACCCATGGTGAAAAGCACCAGCACTACTGGGAGCAGCTGACCACAGGCGGCGGCTTTCGCGCGCTTGGCAAGCTGCGTGAGGAAGGATCGACGGGCGCCGTCGGCCTCGGCGTCAACGAGTGGCAGATCGTCAACGATGCCATGGATGTCTTCGATATCGATGTCGCCATGCTGGCCGGCCGCTATACGCTGCTGGAACAGCAGAGCCTTGCTTTCATGAACCGCTGCGCTGAAGGCGGCGTTGGCATCGTTGTCGCCGGCGCATTCAACTCGGGCATTCTGGCCGGTAACCGCAAGTTCAATTATGCCGACGCGCCTGCCGATATCCTCACGCGTGTCGACGCGTTGCAGAGCGTCTGCGAGGAGTTGGGTGTCTCGCTGCAGGCGGCTGCATTGCAGTTTCCGCTCGCACATCCGGCCTCGGTCACGGTTGTTTCGGGAGCGCGCAATGCGCAGCAGCTTACCTCCAATATCGAATGGTTCGAACAGTCGATCCCGGATGAATTCTGGTCCGAGCTGCACAGGCGCGGCCTAATTGCCGAAGGTGCGCCTACGCCTGTCGGGAAGGCTTGAGGCATGATTATCGACGCCCACCAGCATTTCTGGCTGATGAAGGATCGCGCCGGGCAATGGCCGCCGCCATCGCTTGCCGCCATCTACCGGGATTTTCTCCCCGCCGATCTGTCGCCTCTGCTGGCTGCTGCCGGGGTTTCCGGCACGGTGCTGGTTCAGACGATGGAGACCGCGGCCGACACGGATTTCATGCTGGCGCTGGCGGAAAAGACCGGTTTCATCAAAGGCGTTGTCGGCTGGGTGGACATGAAGTCCGCCGATGCACCGGATGAAATCGCCCGCCGGGCAAAACATCCGGCGTTCAAGGGTGTGCGTCCGATGTTGCAGGGCATGGAGGATGTTACCTGGATCGATGATCCAGCACTCGATCCTGCCGTGGCGGCGTTGGTGAAGCACGGTCTGGTGTTCGACGCGCTGGTCCTGCCGCCCAATCTGCCGCATCTGCTGTCGTTCGCCCGCCGCCATCCGCAGTTGCCCATCGTCATCGACCATGGCGCGAAGCCCCTGATTGCCACCGGTCACTACAGCGACTGGCGCAAGGATATGGCCGCTTTGGCGGCTCTCGCAAATGTCCATTGCAAGCTCTCCGGTCTACTGACCGAGCGCGGTGAGCAGCGGCCGGAAGCGGTGCGGCCCTATGCCGAAACCATTCTGGAACTGTTTGGCGCAAACCGTGTGATTTTTGGCAGCGACTGGCCGGTATTCCGACTGGCGGGCGATTATCCGGCCTGGCTGGATTTCTGCCGCGATATCGTGCCGGCAGAGGACCATGCGGCAGTTTTTGGCGGTAACGCCGTTCGTTTTTATTCCCTTTCGGACAGGTGATGCATGCTGGCGATTTTCTGCGAGACCCCGGGTCAACTCGTCCCCAAGGAACTGCCGAAACCGGCGCGTGGCGAAGGTGAAGTGCTGGTGCGGATCCGCCGCATCGGTGTCTGCGGGACGGATCTGCACATCTTCACTGGAAACCAGCCTTATCTTTCCTATCCGCGCATCATGGGTCATGAACTTTCCGGCACAGTGGAAGAAGCGCCGGAAGGCAGCCATCTGTCCGCCGGCGACGTTGTTACCGTCATTCCCTATATCTCATGCGGCAAATGCAGCGCCTGCATGAAGGGCAAGAGCAATTGCTGCCGCAATATCGGTGTGCTGGGCGTTCATCGCGATGGCGGCATGGTCGAATATCTGAGCGTGCCGCAGCAATTCGTGCTGAAGGCGGAAGGGCTGAGCCTCGATCAGGCGGCCATGACCGAATTTCTGGCTATCGGCGCACATGCGGTGCGTCGTGGAGCGGTCGAGAAGGGACAGAAGACACTGATCGTCGGCGCCGGTCCTATCGGCATGGCAGTTGCAGTTTTTGCGGTTCTCGACGGCAGTGAAGTAACCATGATCGACGGGCGCACCGACCGGCTGGATTTCTGCAAGCAGCATCTCGGGGTCGCGCATACGGTGACGCTTGGTGGCGGCGACAGCGATCGTCTTTCCGAAATTACCGACGGCGACTTCTTTGATGTGGTCTTCGACGCGACCGGCAATCCAAAAGCCATGGAGCGCGGGTTCTCCTTTGTCGGCCACGGTGGTTCCTATGTTCTGGTCTCCATTGTCGCCAGCGATATCACTTTCAACGATCCGGAGTTCCACAAGCGCGAGACGACGCTGCTCGGCAGCCGCAACGCTACGCCTCAAGATTTCGAGCGCGTCTTGCAGGCCTTGCGGGAAGGCAAGGTACCGGAAGCACTGATTACCCATCGTATGACGCTTGCCGACGTACCCTCCAGATTTGCCGGGCTGACCGATCCGAAGGCCGGAGTCATCAAGGGCATGGTGGAGGTCGCATGACGCTCGATACGCCCATCCTGCAATTCGGCACCAGCCGCTTTCTCCTGGCGCATGCGGATCTCTTTATTTCGCAGGCGTTGGACAAGGGCGAGGCCCTTGGGCGCATCGCCCTTGTCCAGACGACCGGCAATGCGGAAAGCCTGAAGCGTGTTGCGGCGCTGAATAGCGGCGCACCCTACCCCGTGCGTATTCGCGGCATCCGCGATGGGCAGGAGGTGGATGAGGAAATTCAAGGCAGGGCTGTCACGCGGGCGCTGACCGCTGCGACCAACTGGGCCGAGGTGCGCCGCCTTGCCTGTGAGGTGGAGGTCATTCTGTCGAATACGGGTGATCGCGGTTATGAGCTGGATTCTGCCGACGGGCAGCATCTTGCTGCGGATTTCACGACCGTGCCGAAAAGCTTTCCGGCGAAACTCTGCATGTTGCTGCTGGAGCGTTTTCAGCGCAATCCGGAAGCGCCTGTGTCCATCTTCCCCTGCGAGCTCGTGCCGCGTAACGGCGAAAAGCTGAAAGAGCTCATTCGCCGGCTTGCCGATGAATGGCAATTGCCGGCGGGTTTTGCCTTTTATCTGAATGAGAAGTGCCGTTTCGCCAATAGCCTGGTGGATCGCATTGTTTCCGAGCCTATCGATCCGGTTGGTGCAGTGGCCGAACCCTATGCGCTCTGGGCGATAGAGAATCAGCACGGGCTTGTCCTTCCCTGCACTCACCCTGCGGTGGTGCTGACCGACGATCTCGGTCGCTATGAAAAGCTGAAGCTTTTTCTGCTCAATCTCGGACATTCCTATCTGGCGGAACGCTGGACGCAGGACGCGCGTGCGAAGGACGAGACGGTGCGGCAGGCAATGGCCGATGATGCGCTCGTTGCCGATTTGGAAACGCTCTGGCGGGACGAGGTTCTGCCGGTCTTTGCTGCGGAAGGCATGGGAGACGAGGCTGAGGCCTATATCGGCCAGTTGCGGGAGCGTTTGCGCAATCCCTTTCTCGCGCATCGGCTATCCGATATCGCCGGCAACCACGATGAAAAGAAACGTCGCCGCTTCGCCCCGGTCATTGCCGCAGCGGAGCGACTGGGGTTGAGCCTGCCGCAGTCGAAGCTGCGCGCGGCGCTTGCCACCATCAAGCAATAATGGAGTTTTTCATGCAGCGCATGGGCATGGTCATAGGCGTCAAACCGGAGATGATCGCGGAGTATAAACGGCTCCATGCCGCCGTTTGGCCGGAAGTTCTGGCGCTCATCAGCGACTGCAATATCCGCAATTACACGATCTTCCTGCGCGAGCCGGAAAATCTGCTCTTCGGTTATTGGGAATATCACGGCAGCGATATCAGCGCCGACATGGCGAAGATGGCCGCAAGCCCCAAGAACCAGGAATGGTGGTCCTTCACCATTCCCTGCCAGCAACCGCTCGAAAGCCGCAGGCAAGGCGAGTGGTGGGCGATGATGGAAGAAACCTTCCACCACGATTGAACGATTTCCTTTGACACTGACCGCGAGTGAACGGCCATGACCAAAATTACAGATCTGCGTGTTTTCGACCTGCGTTTTCCGACCTCCCAGAGCCTTGACGGTTCGGATGCGATGAACCCCGACCCGGATTATTCGGCGGCTTACGTCATCCTCGATACCGATGAGCCGGGTCTGAAAGGCCATGGGCTGACCTTCACCATCGGCCGCGGCAATGACATCTGCTGCATGGCCATCGAAGCAATGCGTCACCTGGTGGTCGGCACCGATCTTGCCACCGTCACCGAGAACCCCGGCAAATATTGGCGGCATCTGACAAGTGACAGCCAGCTGCGCTGGATCGGCCCGGACAAGGGCGCGATGCATCTCGCCACCGGCGCGGTCGTCAATGCGGTCTGGGATCTGCTGGCCAAGAAGGCGGGCAAGCCGGTGTGGCAGCTTGTTGCCGATATGAGCCCGGAAGAGATCGCCGATATTGTCGATTATCGCTACCTGACCGACGTGCTGACGCGTGACGAGGCGCTTGCGATCCTGAGACAAGCCGAAAGCGGCAAGAAGGAGCGTATAGAGACGCTGAAGAACAAGGGTTACGCCTGCTATACCACGTCGGCCGGATGGCTCGGTTATGACGACGCCAAGCTGCGTCGCCTTTGCCAGGAGGCCATCGATGCCGGATTCAACCATGTGAAGATGAAGGTCGGCCGCGATCTGGAAGACGATATCCGCCGTCTCACCATCGCCCGCGAAGTGATCGGTCCCGATCGTTACCTGATGATCGATGCCAATCAGGTGTGGGAAGTGGATCAGGCAATCGACTGGGTGAAGAAACTCGCCTTCGCCAAGCCGTTCTTCATCGAGGAGCCGACCAGCCCGGACGATGTTGCCGGCCATCGCAAGATCCGTGCCGCCATTGGCCCGGTGAAGGTGGCGACCGGGGAAATGTGCCAGAACCGTATCATGTTCAAGCAGTTCATCGCCGAAGGCGCCATCGACGTGGTGCAGATCGACAGCTGCCGCATGGGCGGTCTGAACGAGGTGCTGGCGGTGCTGCTGATCGCCGCCAAATACAATCTGCCGGTTTGGCCGCATGCCGGTGGCGTCGGTCTTTGCGAATATGTGCAGCACCTGTCAATGATCGACTATCTGGCGGTGTCGGGCACGAAGGAAGGCCGCGTCATCGAATATGTCGACCATCTGCACGAGCATTTCATCGAGCCCTGCGATATCAGAAATGCCGCTTACATGCCGCCGAAGCTGCCGGGCTTCTCCATCGAAATGAAGCCGGAGTCGATCGAGACCTATACTTTCGAAGGATGATCGAAGGAGAGCATCGCCGCCTCAAGGCGCTGCCATTCCGCCTCGCTGCCAGGAAGGCCGAAACGCATGTCGTTCGGCCTTTCATCAAAGATGCGGACCAGAATGCCGCGCCGGCCAAGATGGCCGAAGAGTTCAGCGGCCCGATGATCCCGAACAAGTGTGAACAGGGAGGTACCGCCGGCAATTTTCAGGCTCACTTTTTCCAGCAGGCGGTTCATGCGTCTTGCTTCCTCTGCGAGCCGGAGGCGCATGGATGATTGCCATTCCCTGTCCGCCAGGGCTTCGGTTGCAATATGCAGCGCCGGGCCGGAAACCGCCCAGGGGCCAAGCCTCGCTTCCAGTTCGGCGGCGATATCGGGATGCGTTATCGCGAAACCCAGCCGAACGCCCGCCATGCCGTAAAATTTGCCGAAGGACCGCAGAACCACAAGCGCATCCTCGCCGACAGCAGTTGCGAGGCTTTCGGCCTGACCCGTTTCGATGAAGGCTTCATCCACAACGAGCAGACCGCCCTTGCGATGCATGGAAGCGGCGAGCGACGACAGTGATTCGCGGTCGGTCACACGGCCATCCGGATTGTTGGGATTAACAACCACGGCATAGTCGTAAGCCGGCAGCCCGCTGATATTGTCCATTTCCGTCATGACCAGCCCTGCCATCCGCGCGGTGCGGGCATGTTCGGCATAGGCGGGGGAAAGCACGGAGCCACTTCTGGCACCCCGGGCAAGCGCGATCTGGGCCAGCAGCGGCATCAGCATCTGGGTGCCGGGAGAAAGCGCCACATGCCGGGCGGAGGGTGCGCCGAAATGGGTCGCCGCCAGTTGTTTCAGCTCTTCGGCGGCACCGGGTTCCGGCAGGCGGGCGAAGGCGCTGGCGGGGACGGGCGAATGCGGATAGGAGTGTGGGTTGATCCCGGTCGAAAGGTCGATCCACGGTTCAGGTGCGTCGGGAAACATCAGACGCGCCTTGCCAAGATTGCCGCCGTGACGGATCGTAGCCTGCGTCTTTTCTGATACTGTCTCGCCCATGTTCTTTGCTCTCGCTTTCCTGTCGCTCGTGATCGAACGCCTGACCGGCTATCCGGACTGGCTGTTCAACCGTATCGGCCACCCTGTCACCTGGATCGGTTCGCTTATCGCGCTGCTGGACAAAAAATGGAACCGGGAGCGTGCGCCATTTTCACAGCGCAAGATCGCAGGTGCGGCGGCTCTGGCTGTTTTTGTCGGGCTGACGGCGATCCTCGCATGGTTTGTGCAATCGGCTTTGCTTGTTTTGCCTTTCGGCCTTCTGGCTGTGGCGATCCTCGGCGCTTCTCTCCCGGCGCAAAAAAGTCTGGAGCGGCACGTGGAGGCTGTCGCCGCGGCGCTGGAGCGCGAAGGAGTGGAGGGTGGTCGCAAGGCGGTGTCGATGATCGTCGGGCGCGATCCGCAAAAGCTGGACGAAGCGGCGATTTGCCGGGCGGCGATTGAAAGCCTCGCCGAGAATTTTTCCGATGGCATTGTCGCCCCCGCCCTTTGGCTCGGCCTGCTGGGTCTGCCGGGCGGCGCGGCCTACAAGGCGATCAATACGGCCGACAGCATGATCGGCCATCGCTCGCCGCGCCATGAGGCCTTCGGCTGGGCCTCGGCCCGGCTGGACGATCTGGTCAATCTGCCGGCATCGAGGCTGAGCGGCGGTCTTTTTGTGGTCGCCGCGTGTTTTGTGAAGGGTGCGTCGCCCAAAGGGGCGATCGCCGCAATCCGCCGCGATGCACGGCATCATCGTTCTCCCAATGCCGGCTGGCCGGAGGCGGCGCTCGCAGGCGCTCTCGGCTTCGCGCTCGCCGGGCCGCGCTCCTATGGCGGGCAGATGATCGAGGCGCGCTTCATGGGTGAAGGCGGCAGGGCGGCGCTGGTTGCCGGCGATATTCGTACGGCGCTAAGGCTGGCGAGGATCGCCGACCTGTTGCTGATTGGCCTGTTCGGGCTTCTGGCGGTGCTTATCGCGCTATAGACAGCAGCCCGTCGAGATCGAGATGCTGCTCCATATGCGCCGCCAGGCGGTCAAGAACAGCGTCCACCTGCTGATCATAGTTCAGCTCCGTGCCGTGACCGCCAAGCCGCTTCAGCCATGCGCCGCGCTGGCGGTCGTCCGCGAAAAGGCCGTGTATATAGGTGCCGAAGATGCGGCCATCGGGCGACATCGCGCCGTCGACATGACCATCAATCGTCGAAAAAGGCAGATTGCCCGCTGTGCCAGTGGTTTCGCCGACATGCATTTCGTAGCCGGATAAATCAACTCCGTCAAAACTCGTGCCGCGCACGGAAACGAGCCGCTTATCGCCTGCCAAAACCGTGTCGACATCAAGCAGACCAAGCCCTTCAACCTTTGCCGGTGGTCCTTCGATACCATCGGGATCGGCAATGGTTTTTCCGAGCATCTGATATCCGCCGCAAAGCCCGACAACAAAACCGCCGCGTCGTGCATGCGCCCTGATATCGATATCGAGGCCAGCATTTTTCAGCACGGCGAGATCGGCGATAGTGGATTTCGAGCCGCACAGCAGCACCAGCCGGCAATCGGCGGGAATGGTTTCGCCCGGCCGCACGCGGATCAGCTCCACATCCGGCTCCATGTCCAGCGGATCGAGGTCGTCGAAATTGGAAATATGCGGCAGGATCGGCACGGCGATCCGGATCTTTGCGTCGGGCTTCTGCCGGGCCGGGCCGGCAAGGCCAAGCGCATCCTCCGCCGGCAGTTTCGCGGCATCGGAAAAATGCGGCAGAAGCCCGATGGGGGACCAGCCTGTCTTTTCCGCAATCATCCGCATGCCGTCCGAAAACAGGGCCGGATCGCCGCGAAATCGGTTGACGATAAAACCTTCTATCATCGTCGCATCTTCCTGTTCGAGCACGGCCTTGGTGCCGACAAGACTGGCGATGACGCCGCCCCGGTCTATATCGCCGATCAGGATGACGGGCGCATCGGCGGCGCGGGCGAAACCCATATTGGCGATGTCATTGGCGCGAAGATTGATTTCGGATGCGCTACCCGCCCCTTCCACCAGCACGAGATCGGCCTGCTGTTTCAGGCGTTCGAAGCTCTCAATCACCCGTGGCATCAGCCCGGCCTTCATGTGCTGATAATCGGCTGCCTTGGCGTTTCCGACAACCTTACCCTGTACTACCACCTGCGCGCCGGTTTCGCTCTGCGGTTTCAGGAGCACCGGGTTCATGTGAACGGAAAGCGGTACGCCGGCCGCCCGCGCCTGCAGCGCCTGCGCGCGCCCGATCTCGCCGCCGTCGGCGGTAACCGCCGCATTGTTGGACATGTTCTGCGGCTTAAACGGCATGACGGACAGGCCGCGCCGGGTGAATGCACGGGCAAGGCCGGCCACCATCAGCGATTTGCCGACATCCGAGCCGGTTCCCTGAAACATCAGCACCCGCGCAGTCATGTCAGAATTCTATCCCCGCCTGCGCCTTGACGCCCGCCTTGAAGTGATGTTTCACCAGCGTCATTTCTGTCACCATATCGGCCGCGTCGATCAGCGGTTGCTTGGCGTTGCGGCCGGTAACGATGACATGCAGATCGGGCCTGCGGCTGGAAAGCGTTTCGACGACCTCTTCCAGCGGCAGGTAATCGTAACGCAGCGCGATGTTCAGCTCATCGAAGACCAGCAGGCCGATCGTTTCGTCCGCCATCAGCGCCTTGGCTTCTTCCCAGGCTTTTGCGGCTGCAGCCACATCGCGTTTCAGATCCTGCGTGTCCCACGTGAAACCCTCGCCCATGGTGCGCCATACGACCCTGTCGCCAAACAGGGTCAGCGCCTGCTGTTCGCCCGTCGACCATGCACCCTTGATGAATTGCACAATACCCACCCGACGCCCGGTGCCGAGCATGCGCAAGGCAAGGCCAAAAGCAGCTGTGGATTTGCCTTTGCCGGGGCCGGTATTGATCATCAGCAGGCCTTTTTCGACGGTCTTTGCCGCGACTTCGGCGTCCTGCACCGTTTTGCGGTTGACCATTTTCCGCCGGTGGCGTTCGGCTTCGCTGTCGCTGATGTCACGTGTCATCGCGTTTTCCTTCTTATCCAGCGTTGCGGGAATAAGTGCCCCGCCATTCGGAGCGGCGACTATACCCAATTTGCCGCACCCGGCAATGCGCCAGCCATGGGGCCGCGGCATTGACCCCCGCGCCCGTTCAGCCTAAGGGTAACGAACTGACGGTCTTTTCCCGGCAACGGGAAAAGCTAAGAGGGAACACGGTCAACCCCGATTGCCGGGCCATTCCGTGGCTGCCCCCGCAACTGTAAGCGGTAAGCCCGCACCGTAAAGCCACTGGACCTCTCTCATGGTTCGGGAAGGCGGTGCCCGGGTGTTGATCGAGCCGCAAGCCAGGAGACCTGCCGTTTCAGGAAAAAACGTCTGCCGGGCGGGGTGCTCCGGTCAGTCGGTCCGATCGAACAGCCGGCTTGCGCTTGTCCGCGTGCCGTTTTCGATATCCGCACCCCTGAAGATTTTTGAAGGCGCGGGAACGGGACGTTTGGATATTTCAGCAACATCTTCATGTGCAGGCGGAAACACGCAGGACGAAACGGCGCCCGGCGTGGTCGTCTTCGTTTGCCGAAGCTGTCGCGACGAAGCCGATCCGAATGCCGAACCGCGTCCCGGTTCGCGCCTTGCCGACGCCGTTATCGCAAAGGCGGAGGAGGCGGGCATTGCCGTCCGTTCCGTCAATTGCCTTGCCAATTGCAAGCGCGGCCTCAGCGCCGCCCTGCGCAGCGCCAATGGCTGGTCCTATGTCTTCGGCGGGCTGACGTCCCGCGATGCGGAAGATTTGCTGATCGGCGCGCGGCTGCTGGCTGCCGCCCCCGATGGCCTGATGCCCTGGCGCGGCCGCCCCGAACCATTAAAGCGCGGCATGGTGGCGCGCATTCCCCCATTCGATTTTAACGAGGAGAGATCATGAGCACCCTTCTGGACCGCGTTCCCTGCACCATCGTCACCGGCTTTCTGGGGGCTGGCAAAACCACGCTGCTGCGCGGACTTCTCGAAAAGCTTGACGGCAAGCGGCTCGCCATCATCGTCAATGAATTCGGCGATATCGGTATCGACGGCGAAATCCTGAAAGGCTGCGGTATTGAAAGCTGCCCGGAAGAGAACATCGTCGAACTGGCCAATGGCTGCATCTGCTGCACGGTGGCGGATGATTTCCAGCCCGCCATCGAGCAGATTCTGAGCCGCCAGCCCAAGGTGGAGCACATTCTCATCGAGACCTCGGGGCTTGCCCTGCCAAAGCCGCTGGTGCAGGCCTTCCAGTGGCCGGCGATCAAGAGCCGTGTGACGGTGGACGCCGTTGTGGCCGTGGTGGATGGTGCGGCCCTTGCCGAGGGACAGGTTGCCCACGACATGGAAGCGCTCGCCGCCCAGCGCGCCAATGACGAGGCGCTCGATCACGATGACCCGGTCGAAGAGGTTTTCGAAGACCAGGTCGCCTGCGCCGATCTCATCGTGCTGACCAAGGCCGATCTTCTTGACGATACCGGTCTCGACAGGGCGAAGGCGCATATTCTCGAACATCTGCCGAAAGCGGCGAAGATCGTCGTGGCTTCGAACGGCGCCATCGATCCGGCTGTGCTGATCGGTCTCGGTCTTGCGGTGGAAGAGGATATCGAAAACCGCCGCACCCACCATGATGGCGAGCTTGACCACGAGCACGACGATTTTGACAGCTTCGTCATCGATCTGCCGGCGGTGAGCGATCCGGAAGCGCTGGCGGCGCGTATCGCCGAGACGGCGGCTGCGGAAAACGTGCTGCGCATAAAAGGCTTTATCGAGGTCTCCGCCAAGCCGATGCGCCTGCAGGTGCAGGCTGTCGGAAGCCGCGTCAATCATTATTATGACCGTCCCTGGGCGGCGGGCGAGGAACGCCGCAGCCGCCTCGTCGTCATCGGCGAAAAGGGTATCAACCGCGAAAAAATCGAGCAGATGCTGGCTGCCTGACCCATGCATATTCTCGCCACCACATCCTCGTCTCTTGACGATCTGATCGAGCCGGTTGATCTCAACCAGCCCAGGTCGGATGTGGTGATCCTGTCTTTCTCGGCAAGCGATCTTGCCGGGCTGGAACAGGCCTGGCAGCGTGCTGGCAGCGCTGTTCCAGCCCTGTCCGTCGCCAATCTTTCCGAGCTTCGGCACCCCATGTCTGTCGACCTCTGGATTGAAAAGACGGCGGGACATGCTCGCGTCATTCTTATCCGGATTCTCGGCGGCGCAGAGCGCTGGCGTTATGGCGTCGACCAGCTTGCCATTGTGGCGCGCAGGCGCGGCATAAAACTCCTGCTCCTGCCGGGAGAGTGCAGCGAAAGGGATGAAAAGCTCGAAGCGGCTTCGACCGTGGACAGGCAGATGCTGGCCTCCGTTCTCTCCTTCTTCCGGGAGGGCGGACAGGAGAATATGGGCCGTCTTGCCGCCGGCCTCACCGTTCTCGCGAGCGACGGGGAGTGGCCGGATATGGAGGCCGCGCCATTGCCGAAAACCGGTTTCTATCGGCCGGATCGAGGTGTGGTCGGGCAGGCTGAAGCCTGTGCCGGTTTTCCTGCCGATGCGGCCATTTTGCCCATTCTCTTTTACCGCTCCATGCTGCTGGCGACAGACGCGGCACCCGTCGACGCACTCTTTCATGCTCTTTGCGAGCGCGGTTTTGCGCCCCTGCCGATTTTTGTCAGCGGCCTGAAGGATGGCGAGGCCATCCGTTTTCTTGATACTGTGCTGCCTGAGTTGCAGCCCGCTGCGATCATTGCCGCCACGGCTTTCGCCAGCCAGGCGGATGATAGCGGTAAGACCCTGTTCGACCGCCTGTTCGTGCCGGTTTTTCAGGTGGTTATGGCAACGACACGACGCGACGGCTGGGCGGAAAATGCGCGCGGTCTCAATCCCTCCGACCTTGCCATGCATGTGGTCCTGCCCGAACTGGATGGCCGGATTCTCGCCGGTGCGATTTCGTTCAAAGAGGCGCGGATGGATGGCGGTGTCAGTCTGCTCAACGTGCCGGAAACGGACCGCGTCGAACAGGTTGCAAACCGCATCGCGGCCTTTCTGCGATTGAAACATGCACCACCTGAAGATCGCCGCATCGTCATTCTGATGCCGGATTATCCGGGTGCCGCGCCCGGGCGCACCGGTTATGCCGTCGGTCTCGATGTGCCGCAGAGCGTGCTGGAAATGCTGCGCGATCTTGCCCGTGCCGGTTATGCGGTCGGGGATATTCCCGATACGGCGCGGGGGCTGCTCGATCGTGTCGAACAGCAAGTTGCGGCGATCGATCTTTCCGCCTACCGGGATTTTCTTGCGGCTATACCGGCGACTGCTCTTGCATCGGTGAATGCGATGTGGGGAGCAGCGGAAGACGACGACGCGTTGACTGATGGCGCATTCCATTTTCGCGTTGCCCGCTTCGGGCAGGTTTTCGTGGCGCTGGCGCCGGATCGAGGGCGCAATGAGGATCGGCGGGTGGACTATCATGACCCTGCCCTGCCGCCCCGTCACGCGCTTGTCGCTTTTGGCGGCTGGATGCAGCGGGTGGCGGATGCGCATGCCATCGTGCATGTCGGCGCACATGGCACGCTGGAGTGGCTGCCGGGCAAAACCGTGGCGCTTTCACGCGACTGTTTTCCGGAAATCGTCACCGGGTCTTTGCCGGTGATCTATCCCTTCGTCGTTTCCAATCCGGGTGAGGCGGCGGTGGCCAAGCGGCGGATCGCGGCCGTCACCATCGGCCATATTCCGCCAGTGCTGGTCAATGCCGGCCTGTCGCCGGAGCAATCGGCGCTGGAACAGCTGGTCGATGAATATGCGCAGGCCGACGGTCTGGATCGCCGCCGCCGCGACCGGTTGGCGACGCTGATCGTCGAAAAGGCGCTGGAGACCGGACTTGCAGCCGAGGCGGGCGTGGGTGCAAAGGACGATGCCGATGCAGCCCTGTCGCGTATCGACGCCTTTCTCTGCGACCTCAAGGATTTCGCCATCAAGGATGGCCAGCATGTTTTCGGCCGTTGCCCCGGAGGTGAGAGCGATCCCCTGAGGCTGAAAAGCGCCGAATCGGAAAAGACCGCCCTGCTTGCCGCGCTCGATGGCCGGCATATAATGCCTGGCCCTTCCGGCGCGCCTGCGCGCGGGCGGCTTGACGTGTTACCGACCGGTCGCAATCTTTATGCCGCCGATCCGCGCACCATGCCGACGCCCACGGCTTTCGAGCTCGGACGTGTGGCGGGCGAAGAGGTGCTTCGCCATTATCTGCAGTCCCATGGTGACTGGCCGAAACATCTGGTTTTCGATCTCTGGGGCAGCGCCAGCCTTCGCAATGGCGGCGAGGATGTGGCGCAGGCGCTGCACCTGATGGGGGCGAGACCGATCCACGACGCCGCTACCGGCCGTGTTACCGGCATAGAGGTCCTGCCGCCGGCGAGCATCGGGCGTCCACGCGTCGATGTAACCTTTCGCATTTCCGGCCTGTTTCGCGACATGTTTCCGGCGTTGATCGCACTCCTCGATGCCGCCGCCAAGGCTGTGGCGCAGCGTGACGAAGCACCGGGAGACAATCCGCTTGCGGAGGAGGTGGCGAGCCTCGGATATATACCGCCGCGCATCTTCGGTTCCGCACCCGGCACCTATGGCGCAGGTATCGAGGAAAAGCTCGCCAGCGGGAAATGGGATGAGCGTGAGGAGTTGGGACAAGCCTATCTCGACGCGGCAAATCACGCCTTTGGCGGGGCCGATGGGCTGGAGATGTTCGAAAATGCCGGTTTTGCGGAACTGGTGCACCGGGCCGATCTTCTGGTTCATACCGGCGATGATCCGGGTCGCGACCTTCTGGATGGTTCGTCCGATGTCGCTTTCATCGGCGGTTTTTCCGCCGCGAAGGCCGCACTCGGCGCCGCTGCCGATATCGTTGCGCTGGATACGACCGATCCGGCGCGCCCGCGCGCCCGGTCGATGGCGCAGGCGCTGACCCGGGTGGTGCGCGCCCGCGCCGTCAATCCGCGCTTCATTGCGGGCCAGATGCGGCATGGTCCGCGCGGCGCAGCGGAATTTGCCGAGACGGTGGATCGGCTCGTTGGTTTTGCCGAAACCACGCATGCTGTTTCCTCCTCGCTGGTCGAGGCGCTTTACGACGCCTATTTCGGTAATGAGGAGGTGCGTGATTTCATCCTGCGGGAGAACCCCAAGGCAGCGGTGGCGATGGCCGAGCGTTTTTTGTCTGCCCGCCGTCGCGGACTATGGCACAGCCGCCGCAATGCGGTGGATGTTGAGCTTGAAATGCTGATCCTGCCCCGCGCCGAAAGGGTGGGGGCATGATGGTGGCCGCAGCCGATCCCGTTCAGCCATTTGGCCGCCGCGGCCTTTGCCCGGCCCTATCCGCCCCCATGCGCACCGGCGACGGTTTCCTGTCGCGGATTGCGTTCGAGGCGGATATTTCGCCCCGCGCGATGATAGCGCTTTGCCATCTTGCCGAGCGGCATGGCAACGGATTGATCGATATTACCGCGCGCGGCAGTCTGCAATTTCGCGGCCTGACGCCGGCAAGCGCCTGCGCCCTGGAAAAAGATGTCCTGACACTCGGTCTGCCTCTGCGCGAGGGGCTGGCAGTCGAGACTTCACCCCTTGCCGGCCGGGACGAGGCGGAAATTGCTGATAGCCGTTCCCTCGCCGCGGAGATTCGTAAAGAAGCTGACCGACTTGCTCTCCATGAAAAGCTCGCCGCCAAAATGTCCGTTGTCATCGACGGTGGCGGGCGTCCTTCCATGGGGGATTTGTTCGCCGATATTCGCCTGAAAGCAGTGTCGGTGGATGGTCAGGCCTTCTGGCGGCTGCTGGTCGGAGGGCCTGAAAGTAAGGCGCTGAGCGTGGGAGTGGTTGAGACAGGTGCGGCGGCGGGTGTGGTTCTGTCACTGCTTCTTTGTCTGGCCGGCAAGGGACCGCTCGCGCGTGGCCGTGATCTGGATAGGCAGACCGTAAAAGCGGTCTGCGGCGATTGTTTGCAGGATCAGGTGACTGGCGGCGAAGCCGCCGCAGCGTTTTCGCCCTTGGGGCTGATGACCGTGGGAAAGGATCGCTCCGCTGCCTGGGTTGCACCTGCCTTTGGCCAGGTGCGAGGATCCGACTTATCGCGCCTGTGCGAGCGTGCCGATCTGCTCGGTATCAAGGCCTTGCGGCCATCGCTGAACCATAGCCTGCTATTCTTTGGCTCGTCATCCGCCTGCAGCGCCGTTATTGAGACTGCGAAGGTGTCCGGTTTCGTCACTGCGGCCGGCGATGCGCGTTCGTCCATTGCCGCCTGCTCGGGTGCTCCGGGCTGCGCCTCTGCTTTTTTTTCGACCCACGAACTGGCCGCTTTTGCGTTCCGGGAATGTGCGTCGATGCTCGACGGCTCCTTCACGCTGCATTTTTCCGGCTGCGGCAAAGGTTGCGCGCACCCTGCCCCTTCACTTCTTGCCCTTTGCGGCACAGCCGATGGTCTCGCCGTTTCCGTTTCCGGCCGCGCAGGTGACCCGCCCGTTGTGATTATACCCTTCGAGCAACAGAAGACGGTGCTTTCGCGGCTTGCCCGTCTTTACGAAAAAGAACATAAGCCCGGGGAAAACGCTGCCACCCTGTTTGCCCGTCTGGGCAGGGACAAGATCGGTGCGGCGCTTCGACAGGATGACTGATGACAGACTATGATTATATTCGCGATGGCAATGCGATCTATGAGCGCTCGTTTGCCATTATCCGCGAGGAAGCGGATTTATCCGCCTTTACCGAAGAGCAGGCGGATATCGCCATCCGCATGATCCATGCCTGTGGGCAGGTGGAGGCAGCCAGCCATTTCCGCTTCTCGCCGAACTTCGTTTCGGCCGCCCGCGGCGCGCTTCTTGCCGGAAAGCCCGTTCTGTGCGACGCGGAAATGGTCGCCCATGGCGTGACCCGCGCCCGGCTTCCGGGCGATAATGCCGTCATCTGCACGCTGCGCGATCCGCGCACGCCGGAACTTGCGAAAAAGATCGGCAACACCCGGTCTGCGGCGGCTCTCGATCTCTGGGCGGACAAGCTCGAGGGTGCGCTCGTTGCGATCGGCAATGCGCCGACGGCCCTGTTCTATCTTCTGGAGATGCTGGAAAAGGGCGCCCCCCGTCCCGCCGCCATCATCGGCATGCCGGTTGGTTTTGTCGGCGCGGCGGAATCGAAAGACGCGCTGGAGGAGAGTGGGCTCGGCATTCCCTATGCCATCGTCAAGGGACGGATGGGCGGCTCAGCCATGACGGCCGCCGCCATCAATGCGGTTGCGAGGGCAGGCCTGTGAGTGCTGCTCTTTTTGAACATTCCAAGGGCAAACTCGTCGGTGTCGGCACCGGCCCTGGCGATCCCGAGCTGCTGACGCTGAAGGCCGTCCGCGCCATTGAAAATGCCGATGTCCTTGCCTTTTTCTGCAAGAAGGGCGGCAGCGGCAATGGTCGCGGCATTGTCGAGGCCTTCATCCGCCCCGGCACGCTGGAAATGCCGCTGATTTATCCCGTCACCGTCGAAAGCGACAAGAACGGCGAAGACTATCGTGGTGCGATCGCTGCATTCTTCGATCAGTCGGCGAAGGACATTGCGGCCCATCTCGATGCCGGACGTAATGTCGCCGTGCTCTCGGAAGGCGATCCGCTGTTTTACGGCTCGTATATGCATCTCCATCTGCGGCTTGCGCCCGCCTATGAGGCCGAGGTCGTTGCCGGCATCACTGCCATGTCCGGTTGCTGGTCCATGGCAGGGCTGCCGCTGGTACAGGGGGATGACATATTGAGCGTACTTCCCGGAACGCTCGGCGAGGATGTTCTGACGGAGCGCCTCTCCGGAACGGACGGCGCCGTCATCATGAAAGTCGGGCGTAACCTGCCAAAAATCCGCCGGGCGCTGGAAAAGGCCGGCAAGCTAAAAGAGGCGCTTTATGTCGAGCGCGGCACCATGGCAAACAGCCACGCGGTGCCGCTCATCGAGCGTGATGCATCGCCGGCACCCTATTTTTCGCTGGTTCTCGTACCCGGCTGGAAAACCAGACCCGGTGCGGGTGAAAAGCCATGACCGGCAAGCTCGTCGTTGTCGGCCTCGGCCCGGGCAATGTGGCGCAGGTAACGCCGGAGGCACTTGCCGCCGTCGAAGCCTCGGAAGATTTCTTCGGTTATATCCCTTATCTCGACCGCCTGTCGCTGGCGCCGCACCAGCGTCGCCATGCCTCTGACAATCGCGAGGAAATCTCCCGCGCCGAACAGGCGCTCACCCTTGCGGCCGAGGGTGGCAAGGTCTGTGTGGTTTCCGGCGGCGATCCCGGGGTCTTCGCCATGGCGGCGGCGATTTGCGAGGCGATTGAAAACGGCCCGTCCGAATGGCGCAATATCGATTTTTCCGTCGTGCCGGGCGTGACCGCCATGCTGGCCGTTGCCGCTAAGGCCGGCGCGCCGCTGGGGCATGATTTTTGCGCCATTTCGCTGTCGGATAATCTGAAGCCGTGGAGCATCATCGAAAAACGGTTGATTGCGGCGGCGGAAGCCGGATTTGTGATGGCTTTCTACAATCCCGTCAGCAAGGCGCGTCCGCACCAGCTCGGCACCGCCTTCGACGTGTTGCGGGCGCATTTGCCCGGCTCGGTCCCGGTCATTTTCGGCCGCGCCGCGGGCCGTATGGAGGAGCGAATTAGGATCGTGCCGCTGTCGGAGGCAGCAAGCGACATGGCGGATATGGCCACCTGCATCATCGTCGGGTCGGTGGAAACACGTCTCATCGCGCGTTCCGGCAAAGAACCGATCGTTTATTCGCCGCGTTTTTCAAAAAGGGAAAGCTGATGGCGGATGGCGGTAAGCGCGGTTGCGATATCAGGCGCCGTCACCCTGTTTGCAGGCGTGTCGCTCAACTGTTGCGGCCGCTCGATCATGATGACCGGCAGGCCGAGCCGCCTCGCCGCTTCGATCTTGCCGTAACTGGCGCTGCCGCCCGAGTTTTTCGATATTACCGTCTCGATACGGTTTTCCTGCAGCATGCGGATTTCGTCACCCAATATGAAGGGGCCGCGGGCGGTGATGTAGCGCGCGTCCGGCACATTCAACTGCGGCTCCACGGGGTCCACGCTGCGAATGAGATAGCTGTGCTGGGGCGCGATTTCAAAAGGAAGAAGCTCCTGCCGGCCGAGCGCCAGAAAGACACGCTTTCTTTCGTTGCCGAGCGCGGCAACGGCCTGTCCGACAGTCTCGACGCTGTGCCATGTGTCCCCCGGCTGCCGGTCCCAGGCGGGACGCGCAAGTACGATAAGCGGGATACCGGCAAGCCTTGCCGCCTCAGTAGCGTTGGCGGAGATTCTCGCCGCATAGGGATGGGTGGCGTCCACCAGAATATCGAAACTCCCGGCCCGAATGAAATTCGCCAGCCCCGCCGCGCCGCCGAACCCGCCGCTGCGCATCGGTACGGGCTGTTCGACCGGCGAGAGCGTGCGCCCTGCCATGGACAGCAGAATTCGGTAGCCGGAGTCTTCCGCCAGCCTGCCGGCCAGAATGCGGGCATCCGCGGTGCCGCCAAGGATGAGTATGGAGCGCGTCATGACGTCTGAATATTCCGGAATGGGCGAGGCTTCCACCGAAAAGAGAGAAAAGCCCTGGCTTTCCATCGTCGGCATTGGCGAGGACGGGCTTGACGGACTTGGGAAAAATGCGCTCCGGGCGATTGAGGCTGCGGAGGTGGTGTTTGGAGGCAAACGCCATCTGGAGCTCGCGGCCGCAGCCGTTCGTGGTGAGGCCCGTCCATGGCCGGTGCCGTTCGATGTGGAGATGAGCGATGTTCTGGCGCTGCGTGGCAGGCGGATTTGCGTTCTCGCCTCTGGCGATCCATTCTTCTACGGTGTGGGTGTGACGCTTCTTCGGCGGATTCCGTCGAAGGAGACGATCTGCTATCCCGCCCCTTCCGCCTTTTCCCTGGCCGCCGCGCGGCTTGGCTGGGCATTGCAGTCGACCGAATGCGTATCGCTGCATGGGCGCTCCATCGATTTCCTGCGGCCTCATCTGCATGCCGGCGCGCGGATCATTGCGCTTACCTCGGATGAGCGTGACCCGGCCTTGATTGCGGAACTGCTCTCCGAGTCCGGTTTCGGTCAATCGGAGTTTCTTTTGCTCGAAGCCTTGGGCGGGGAGCGGGAACGGCGGCGGCAGGTCAAGGCGGCCGATTTTACCTTTGAAGAGATAGACCCGCTGAACCTGGTGGCGATCGACGTCGTGGCGGATGCGGATGCGCGAATCCTGGCTTTTACGCATGGTCTCGATGATAGCCTGTTCGAACATGACGGACAGATAACCAAACGCGAAATCCGGGCTGTGACGCTCTCCTCGCTGGCGCCCCGGCGTGGAGAATTGCTTTGGGATATTGGCGCCGGTTCGGGTTCGATCGGTATCGAATGGATGTTGTCGCATCCCTCGCTGCGCGCCATCGCCATCGAGCAGCATTCGGAAAGGGCGGAGCGGATCACCCGCAATGCCGATGCTTGCGGCGTTCCGGGGCTTGAGGTCATGATAGGCGTAGCCCCCGGGGCTTTAGAAGGCTTGCCTGAGCCGGATGCGATCTTCATCGGCGGCGGCGGCAGTGAAACGGGTGTGTTCGAGGCCGCCATGGACGCCCTGAAACCGGGCGGACGGCTGGTTGCCAATGCGGTGACGCTGGAAATGGAAGCGGTATTGCTTGCCGCCCAGGCGAAATTCGGTGGCTCGATGATCCGGCTGGAGGTTTCGCGTGCGGGGGCTGTCGGCGCCATGTCGGGCTGGCGTCCCGCCATGCCGGTGACACAATGGAGCTGGATCAAACCGTGGTGACTGTCGCCGGCATAGGTTGCCGCAGGGGCACGGATTCGAAAGCGATTGTGGCTGCCGTGCGTGCTGCCGAGCAGATGTTTGGTATGATCGTCGAAAGCCTTGCGACCGCGCCGCTTAAGTCAGAAGAAGCAGGTCTTCGGGAGGCGGCGCAAAACCTGTCGCTGCTGCTTGAAATCATATCTGAGGATCGGCTCGATGCCGTTGCCTCAAAAACGATGACATTTTCACAGGCCAGCCTCGATCACGCCCACACGCCAAGCGTCAGCGAATCTGCGGCTCTCGCCGCCGCGGGGGAAAATGCAAGGCTTGTCGCGCCGCGACTCGTGGTCGGTGATGTCACTGTGGCCATCGCAACGACAAGCAGCGCGCCACGGGATAATGGCTGCGCCATTGAACATGGAGAACAACAATGACGGTTCATTTCATCGGCGCCGGTCCGGGCGCCGCCGATCTCATTACGGTACGCGGGCGGGATCTCATCGCAGCGTGCCCCGTCTGCCTTTACGCCGGTTCGCTGGTCCCGAAGGCCCTGATCGATTATTGCCCGCCGGGTGCGCGCATCATCGATACGGCAGCACTTTCGCTCGATGAGATAGAGGCGGAATTCGTGGCGGCGGCAAAGGCTGGCAAGGATGTGGCGCGGCTGCATTCCGGCGATCTTTCGGTCTGGAGCGCCATGGGCGAACAGATACGCCGTCTGGAGCGTCTGGGCCTCGATTATACCGTCACGCCCGGCGTGCCCTCCTTCGCGGCCGCCGCTGCCACCCTGCAGCGGGAACTGACGGTGCCGGAAGTGGCCCAAAGCCTTGTATTGACCCGCATTTCCGGCCGTGCATCGAAGATGCCCGACGGCGAGACGCTGACGGCTTTCGGGGCGACCGGTGCGACGCTTGCCATCCACCTTGCCATCCACGCCATCGGCAAGGTGGTGGAGGAGCTGACGCCGCTTTACGGTTCCGACTGCCCGGTCGCTATCGTGGTGCGCGCTTCGTGGCCGGATGAGCGTGTCATTCGCGGCACGCTGTTTGATATCGAGGGCAGGCTTGTAGCCGAACCGGTGGAGCGCACGGCGCTGATCTTCGTGGGGCGTGGCCTTGCCTCGACGGATTTTCGCGAGAGCGCGCTTTATAGCGCCGACTATGTACGCCGGTTCCGCTCTCCGAAGGAAGATGCGGTAGGCTGATGCGACGGCGTGGGGGCGGTGCGGCCCTTGAGTGCACCCTGACGGTCAAACACCAGAATATCGAGCGCAATGGTCGGTGTTTTCAGCGCCGCAGCGGCGGTTACCCAGGCCTTTTCCGCAACGATTGCGCCGAGGTCGATGGACCTTTGGTCGGCCAGTTGGAACGCATGGGCCACCGTATTGGCGCTGCGTATGGCCGTGGCAAGCTCCCCGTCGCCTCCGGCTTCCGCAGCCAGCGCAGCCAGCGCGTCGAGATCGGCAAGACCTTTCTTGGAGTGCACGTCGAGCATGCCCTGGGCGAGTTTGGTCATCTTGGCGACGCCGCCGGCAATCGTCACCCGCTCGACCGGGTGGCTGCGCAGGTATTTCAGCATGCCGCCAATGAAATCTCCCATGTCGATCAGGGCGGTTTCGGGCAGGTCGTAAAGCGCCTGCCCGGCCCTTTCGGAACTGTTGCCGGTGGCGCCGAGAACATGCGTGCAGCCCGTAGCGCGCGCCACATCGATGCCGCGCCAGATGGAGTGAATCCAGGCCGAGCAGGAAAAGGGGATGACGACACCGGTGGTGCCGAGAATGGAAATGCCACCGAGAATGCCGAGCCTGCCATTCAGGGTTTTTTCCGCCAGTTTCTCGCCATCGCGAACGGAAATCTCGACTTCGAAATCTGCATCCGGTCCCGCCACTTCCCGAATGGCGGCCTCGATCATCTTGCGTGGCACCGGGTTGATGGCGGGCTCTCCCGGCGGCAGCGGCAGACCCGGCCGGGTAACGGTGCCGACGCCTTTTCCAGCCTTGAAGGTGATGCCGCTTCCGGGTTCGCCCCGCCTGATCGTACTTTCGATCAGCGCGCCATGAGTCACGTCTGGATCGTCACCCGCATCCTTGACGACACCGGCGCGGGCGAAATTTTCACCCTTTTCTTCAGTGGCGAGGGAAAATGCAGGCCTCGCACCGCTTGGAAGTTCGACCTCGACAGGGTAAGGAAATTCGCCGGTCAGAAGGGCGGCGCAGGCCGCCTTCGTGGCGGCTGCCGCGCAGGTGCCCGTGGTCCAGCCGCGGCGAAGGGTCTTTCCATCCGTTTCCATA
>QFOL01000027.1 GCA_003241215.1 Agrobacterium fabrum | reverse complement strand
TACTTGCCCACCTGCCGGTCGATCTCCAGAAAACCTGTAACCTTGCCCACGTTTATGTCCTCACATCAAAGCGGAGCGCCTGTCGGGCCCCAGTACCAGTAAGCGAAACCAAAAGCCGCCCCCAGCACGATGAACTCAAATCCGGTCTCGCCGCTCGTCCAGTAGATCGCCGTGGGAACGGCGACCGCGATCATCAGCGAGACCAGTTGGTGTAGTATCCTCACGCGGCGGATTACTCCGCCGCCACGCCCATGCGCATGCGCTCCATTTCCTCAAGAGCACGACGGTATTCGACCGGCATGACCTTGCGGAACTTCGGACGGAACTCGCTCCAGCGGTCGAGTATATCCTTGGCGCGCGACGAGTTCGTGTAGTGGAAGTGGTTGGAGATCAGCTGGTAGAGGCGCTCTTCGTCGTGACGCGTCATGTCCTCGGAAACGTCCAC
The DNA here is from genome assembly GCA_003241215.1 of Agrobacterium fabrum. Lineage (GTDB taxonomy): Bacteria > Pseudomonadota > Alphaproteobacteria > Rhizobiales > Rhizobiaceae > Agrobacterium > Agrobacterium fabrum_A. The sequence continues at coordinate 23,465 of QFOL01000027.1, read as the reverse complement.
ACGTCCCTTGTGCATGAGGTCGCCGCCGTGATGATGCAGCTTCTCCAGCATGTCGTCTTCCTCCGGAACCGGCTCCAGCTCGACCATGGCCATGTTGCAACGGGTGGCGAAATCGCCCGTCTCATCAAGAACATAAGCCACGCCGCCGGACATGCCGGCCGCGAAGTTGCGGCCCGTTTCGCCGAGAACGACCACGATACCACCGGTCATATATTCGCAACCGTGATCGCCGACACCTTCGACAACCGCGACCGCACCGGAGTTGCGCACCGCAAAGCGCTCACCCGCGACACCGCGGAAATAGCACTCGCCGGTGATTGCGCCATAAAGCACGGTGTTGCCGACGATGATCGAGTTTTCCGCGACGATGCGGGTGTTTTCCGGCGGGCGTACGATGATGCGGCCACCCGAAAGGCCCTTGCCGACATAGTCGTTGCCGTCACCCACCAGATCGAAGGTGATGCCACGGGCGAGGAACGCGCCGAAGGACTGGCCCGCCGTCCCCTTGAGGGTGACGTGGATCGTATCGTCCTTCAGGCCCTTGTGGCCCCAGCGCTTGGCAAGCGCACCCGACAGCATCGCACCGGCGGAACGGTCGACGTTCCTGATCGGCACTTCGAAGACCACGGGCTCGCGGTTTTCGAGCGACGGCAGGGACTTCTCGATCAGCTTGCGGTCGAGAATGTCATCAATCGGGTGCTTCTGGCGCTCGGTCCAGAAGGTCGCTTCCTTCGGAGCTTCGACCTTGTGGAAGATGCGGCTGAAATCCAGCCCCTTGGCCTTCCAGTGCGCCAGCATCTCATCCTTCTCGAGCAGCTCGGAAGCGCCGATGATCTCGTCCAGCCTGGTAACGCCAAGCGAGGCGAGGATTTCGCGCACTTCTTCGGCCACGAAGAAGAAGTAGTTGATGACGTGTTCCGGCGTGCCCTTGAAGCGCTTGCGCAGAACCGGGTCCTGCGTGGCGACGCCCACCGGGCAGGTATTGAGATGGCACTTGCGCATCATGATGCAGCCGGCTGCAATCAGCGGTGCGGTGGCGAAGCCGAATTCATCCGCACCGAGCAGCGCGCCGATGATGACGTCTCGGCCGGTCTTCAGACCGCCATCCACCTGCAGGGCAACGCGCGAGCGAAGGCCGTTCAGCACCAGCGTCTGCTGGGTTTCGGCAAGACCGATTTCCCATGGGGAACCGGCGTGCTTCAGCGAGGTAAGCGGCGAAGCACCCGTGCCGCCATCGAAACCGGCAACGGTGATATGGTCGGCGCGCGCCTTGGCGACACCGGCCGCAACCGTGCCGACGCCGACTTCCGACACCAGCTTCACCGAAACATCGGCTTCCGGATTGACGTTCTTCAGGTCGTAGATCAGCTGCGCCAGATCTTCGATAGAGTAGATATCGTGATGCGGCGGCGGCGAGATGAGGCCGACGCCCGGGGTGGAGTGACGGGTCTTGGCAACCGTCGCATCCACCTTGTGGCCGGGCAGCTGGCCGCCTTCGCCGGGCTTTGCGCCCTGCGCCACCTTAATCTGCAGCATATCGGCATTGACGAGATATTCGGTCGTCACGCCAAAACGACCGGATGCGATCTGCTTGATGGCGGAGCGTTCCGGGTTCGGCTGGCCGTTCAACAGCGGCATGTAACGGTCGGACTCTTCGCCGCCCTCACCGGTGTTGGACTTGCCGCCGATGCGGTTCATGGCAATCGCAAGCGTGGTATGCGCCTCGCGGCTGATCGAGCCGAAGGACATGGCCCCGGTCGAGAAACGCTTGACGATATCAGCCGCCGGCTCGACGTCGTCGATGGAAACCGGCTTGCGGCCAAGCGCTTCCGCCGACTTGACCTTGAACAACCCGCGAATGGTGTTCATGCGCAGCGCCGTCTCGTTCACCATCTCGGCAAATTCGCGGTAGCGATCCTGGCTGTTGCCGCGAACCGCATGCTGCAGCGAGGCCACGGCATCCGGCGTCCAGGCGTGGCTTTCGCCGCGCATGCGATAGGCGTATTCGCCGCCGATATCGAGCGTGTTGGCAAGGATCGGGTCCTTGCCGAAGGCGGCCGTGTGGCGCGTCACCGTTTCTTCAGCGATTTCGGTCAGGCCGACGCCCTCGATGGAGGTGGCTGTGCCGAAGAAATACTTCTCGACGAATTCCGAGGAAAGGCCGATGGCGTCGAAAATCTGCGCGCCGCAATAGGACTGGTAGGTGGAAATGCCCATCTTGGACATGACCTTGAGGATGCCCTTACCCACCGCCTTGATGTAGCGATAGACCACTTCGTCGTCGGAGACTTCCTTCGGGAAGGCGCCGTGCTTGTGCATGTCGAGCAGCGTATCGAAGGCGAGATAGGGGTTGATCGCCTCCGCACCATAACCGGCCAGCAGACAGAAATGGTGGATTTCGCGCGGCTCACCGGTTTCGACAACGAGGCCGACCGAGGTGCGCAGGCCCTTGCGGATCAGGTGATGGTGCACGGCGGCCGTCGCCAGAAGGGCGGGGATCGCGATGCGGTCCGGGCCGAGCTGGCGGTCGGAAAGAACGATGATGTTGTAACCGCCGCGCACGGCGGATTCGGCCCGCTCGCACAGGCGGTCGAGCATTTCGGGCATGCCTTCGGCGCCGCGCTCCACATCATAGGTGAAGTCGAGTGTCTTGGTGTCAAAACGGTCTTCCGTGTGGCCGATGGAGCGGATCTTTTCCAGATCGCCATTGGTCAGGATCGGCTGGCGCACTTCCAGACGCTTGGCGCGGGCGGCACCTTCATGGTCGAGAATGTTCGGCCGCGGACCGATGAAGGACACGAGGCTCATCACCAGTTCTTCGCGGATCGGATCGATCGGCGGGTTGGTGACCTGCGCGAAGTTCTGCTTGAAATAGGTGTAGAGCAGCTTCGACTTTTCCGACATGGCCGAAATCGGCGTATCGGTGCCCATGGAGCCGATGGCTTCCTGGCCGGTGGTCGCCATCGGCGACATCAGGAGCTTGGTATCTTCGCTGGTGTAACCAAAGGCCTGCTGGCGGTCGAGCAGCGATACGTCGCGGCGCAGCGCGCGCGGTTCCACCGGCTTCAGCTCTTCGAGGATGAGCTGCGTGCGGTCGAGCCAGCTGCGGTAGGGGTGCTTGGCGGCAAGCTCGTGCTTCACTTCCTCGTCGGAAATGATCGAGCCCTTTTCCATGTCGATCAGCAGCATCTTGCCGGGCTGCAAACGCCACTTCTTGACGATGCGTTCTTCCGGAACCGGCAGCGTGCCGGCTTCCGACGCCATGATGATGCGGTCATCATCGGTGACGAGGTAACGCGCCGGCCGCAGGCCGTTGCGGTCGAGCGTCGCGCCGATCTGCTTGCCATCGGTGAAGGCGACGGCGGCGGGGCCGTCCCACGGCTCCATCAGCGCTGCGTGATATTCGTAGAAAGCCTTGCGTTCGGCCGTCATGGACTGGTTGCCGGCCCAGGCTTCCGGGATCAGCATCATCACGGCATGGGCCATGGAATAACCGCCGCGCACGAGGAATTCGAGCGCGTTGTCGAAGCAGGCGGTATCCGACTGGCCCTCATAGGAGATCGGCCAGAGCTTGGAGATATCGTCGCCGAACAGCGCGGACGAGACCGAAGCCTGACGCGCCGCCATCCAGTTGACGTTGCCGCGCAGCGTGTTGATTTCGCCGTTATGGGCAACCATGCGGTAGGGATGCGCGAGCTTCCACGAGGGGAAGGTGTTGGTGGAGAACCGCTGATGCACGAGGGCGACAGCGGATTCGAAACGCGGATCCGCCAGATCCTTGTAATAAGCGCCGACCTGATAGGCGAGGAACATGCCCTTATAAACGATGGTCGAGGAAGACAGCGACACGGGATAGAAATCCTGCGCCTCCTTGCCGCCGCCCTCGTCATAGATGCGGTTGGAGATCACCTTGCGGATCAGGAACAGCTTGCGCTCGAAATCGGGATTGGTCGCGGCCTCGCGGCCGGCGCCGATGAAAACCTGCACATGGTGCGGTTCGGTCGCGGCGATGTCCGGCGCCTTGGACAGCGAGGAATTGTCGACAGGCACGTCGCGGAAACCGAGGAACTGCTGCCCCTCCTCACCGATGACGTCGATGATGACCTTCTTGTAGTGCTCGATGCGGGCCGGATCGCGCGGCATAAAGATATGGCCCACGGCATATTCACCGGCCTTCGGCAATGTCACGCCCTGCGCCGCCATTTCCTCGCGGAAGAAACGGTCGGGGATCTGCACGAGAATGCCCGCACCGTCGCCCATCAGCGGATCGGCGCCAACCGCGCCGCGATGCGTCAGGTTTTCGAGGATGAACAGGCCGTCCTTGACGATCTGGTGCGACTTCTGACCCTTCATATGGGCCACGAAGCCGACGCCGCAGGCGTCATGTTCATTGGCGGGGTCGTAAAGACCCTGCCTTTCCGGCAAACCGCCCGCGAAACGCGCTTTCGCAGAAACGGGTGCGGCCGCAGCCGCGGTGGGACAGTCTGTGGTCATGGTGGCGGCGGCGATATCCGCCTGCGGCTTGTTCGTCATTTTTGTCCCTCCTGCAAAATTACTTGCACGGTTTCATGCGAAGATCCGGCTCGACACGAATTTTCGCTTCCCGCAAAATCCGCATTCAGGCCGGTTGGATCAAATTTAGGACAGCAAGACTGTCTCAATTCCTGAGGATTTTGGCAGAAACGGGCGGAATTGGCAAGGGTGCGAATCCAATTAGTGAAAACCCCATTTTGCAGCGAAGTTTCGATACTGACCTATTGCGCGAAACTTTCTTGTCGCAAAACATACCTACCCATTGCTTTCATTGCCGGATTTGCCAATCGCAAAGTTAGGTCCTAGAACTTTGCCATCACCGTTTCACGCAGCCCAACACAGAACCTCAGTTACTGGAAAGCTCTCAGAGATGTTTTTTGCTTCAGACAATTGGGCTGGCGCCCATCCGGCCGTCAACGAGCGGCTTTCGCGGGAATCCACGCGCTTTGCCGCCGCCTACGGCACCAGCGAACTCGATCTCTCCATCGAAAAGCGCTTCAACGAGATTTTCGAGCGTGAGGTCGCGGTGTTTTTCGTCGCCACCGGCACGGCCGCCAATTCGCTTTCGTTGGCCAGCATCGCCCGCGCCGGCGGCCTGACCTTCTGTCATTCCGAAGCGCATGTGATCGAGGACGAATGCGGCGCGCCGGATTTCTTTTCCGGCATGCGCATGGTCGCCGTCGAAGGGCCTGATGGCAAGATGCTGCCGGAAAACCTGATCGAGCGCATTGCCCGTTATCCGCAGGACGCGGTTCACCATGGCCGCGCCGCAGCCATCACCATGACGCAGGCGACCGAGGCCGGCACGGTCTATACGCTCGATGAAATCGACGCCATCGCCAAAATCGCAAAAGACAACGGCCTGCCGCTGCATATGGACGGGGCGCGTTTCGCCAACGCGTTGGCCGCGCTCGGCGCCACGCCCGCCGAGATGACCTGGAAACGCGGCGTCGACGTGCTGTCTTTCGGCGGCACGAAAAACGGCTGCTGGTGTGCGGAAGCCATCGTCTTCTTCGATCCCTCGCTCGCCCGGGATTTTTCCTTCCTGCGCAAGCGCACCGCCCAGCTTTTTTCCAAGTCGCGCTTCATCGCCGCGCAATTCGAGGCCTATCTGCAGGACGACCTGTGGCTGGGTCTCGCCGGCCATGCCAACGCCATGGCCAACCGGCTGCGCGCCGGCTTCGCTTCACTGAACAGCGCCCGCCTTGCCTGGCCGACCACGGCCAACGAGGTTTTCGCCATTCTGCCGAAGGCCGCCGCGGAGGCCGCCACCGCGAAGGGCGCTAAATTCTATGACTGGCTGGAGCCGCGCGACATGCCGGAAAAGGTGGGCAAGGACGAAGTGCTGATCCGCATGGTCACCAGCTTCGCAACGACCGAGGCCGATGTCGACGAATTCCTGTCGATCTGCGCCGCCGTCTGACGATATCGGAGGGCGCCGCGTCGCGACGCCCTCAAACCTCCTGCAGCCGGTAACCGACACCGGTTTCCGTCAGAATATAGCGCGGCTGGTCCGGGATTTTCTCGATCTTCTGGCGAAGCTGGCGCACATAGACCCGCAAATATTGCACATCGGTCAGTTCGTCCCACACATGCTCCAGCAGGAAACGGTGCGTCAGAACCTTGCCCGTATGCTGCACCAGCACCCGCAGAATATCATATTCCTTGGGCGAGAGCTTAACCTCCCGATCCTCCACCTTGACGATACGCCTGACAAGGTCGACGGAGAGGTCGCCGGTCTGGAAAACCGGCCTTTCACCCTGGCTCTGGAGGCGATGGCGCAGGGCGACGCGGATGCGGGCGACAAGCTCGTTCATGCCGAAAGGCTTGGTAATGTAATCATCCGCCCCCAATTCCAGCGCCTTGACGATTCCCGCCTCATCCGTCCGGCTGGAGAGGATGATGACCGGCAGCGCCAGCCCTTCCCCGCGCCATTTCGCCAGAAGGTCGTGCCCGGACATATCCGGCAGGCCGAGATCGAGAACGACGAGAGCGGGCTTGTCCTGCTCGACGAGTTCCATCGCCACCTTCGCATTCATCGCCTCACTCACCGCATATCCCTGGGTCGACAGCCCCACCCGCAGCAGCTTGCGGATCGGCGGCTCGTCATCGACGATCAGAATGCGAACGGCGGAATTGGTCATTCCCGATCTCCTTCGGCGGCATGGCGCGGCGCGTAAGCGCTTGTCGCCGGCAATCGCGCCCTAATCATGATTTAGCACAGGCGTATCGGCGGGAACCGGCAAACTGATGGTAAACCGCGCGCCGCCGCGATCCGGTCTGTTTTCCGCGCGGATCGAACCGCCCATGGCCTCGATGAAGCCCTTGCAGATGGAGAGACCGAGACCGGTTCCGGCCTGAACATGGTCCGATTTGCGCACCCGGTAGAAACTGTCGAAAACCCTCTCAATGTCGTCGGGCGGAATGCCCGGCCCTTCATCGGCAACCGACAGGAAGACATTCTTGCCCTGCCGCCAGCCGCGAATTTCGACGGTCGTGCGTTCGGGAGCGTATTTCGCCGCATTGTCGATGAGGTTGAACAGCACCTGTTCGAAAAGCACGGGATCGACCTTCAGCATCGGCAGGTCGGAGGGGATATCGAGAACCACCTCATGCCGGACAACGATCTTCGCCGCACGCGACAGCGCCGTCCCGACCATGTCGCCGAGGAAATGCAGGCCGTAATTCGGCTCCATCGCACCCGAACCTATTCTCGTCATATCCAGAAGATTGGAGATGAAACGGTTCAGCCGTTCGGATTCCTCGACGATCGTCGACAGCAACTCGGCGCGCGCATCGGGGGGAATGTCATCGGCAAAATCTTTAAGCGTTCCGGCCGAACCCAAAATAGCGGCAAGCGGCGTCTTGAGATCATGGGAGATGGAGGTCAGCAATGCTGTGCGCAGCCGGTCCGTTTCGGCCGCCAGCCTTGCCCGGTCGACATCGGAGGCAAGCTGGATACGTTCGACGGCAAGCGCGGCCTGATCGGCCAATGCATCAAAAAGCCGTTGTTGCTCCGGCGTCAGCAGCGGTCCGCTTCGGTCGTCATCCAGCCCCACAACGCCCACCGCGCCGCTGCCGGTGCGAAGCGGGAGATAGAGCCTTTTCGCGCCCGGCAGCGTATCCGCACCCCGACCTGCCGCCTTGTTGTGTTCCCAGGCCCATTGAGCGGCGGCGATGTCGGCATCCACCAATGTGTCGTCAGGCGGATAACCGGCCTTGACGGCAATGGCGCCGTTTTCCGGCATAAGCAGAACAACCCGCACCTTCAGCATCGACGCCATCTGGTATGCGGTTGCCCACAAGACGTCGTCGAGCGTTCCTGTGCCGGCGAGCTTTTTTGAAAACAGATAGAGATCTTCGGTCGTTCGAGCCCTCGAGCGTGCGGAGGCCGCCTGCCGCTGCACCGCGACCGTGAGGTTGGAAGCGACCAGCGCAACGCCAAAATAAAACAGCAGGGCGATAAGGCTGTCCGGAGAGCTGACCGTCAGCGTATAACGGGGTTCCAGAAAGAAGAAATTGAACGCGACCGCACCGAGCAACGAGGCATAAAGCGCCGGCCCAAGGCCGCCGCGCACCGCCGCCGCCAGAACGGCCATCAGGAAGACGAGCGCCAGGTTCTGCACATCAAGCGTCTGGTCGAGCACGATGCCGACCACGATCGCCAGTCCGACAAACAGGGTGCTGTTGAGATAGGAGCGGAAGGACTGTCGCGACCGCGCCGGCGCAAGCTTCACCGTCTGACCCGGCTTTTCTTCATTCTTGTCGCCGGAAATGACATGCACGCTGATATCGCCGGCGTGGTCGATCAGATCATGCGTCAGCGAGCGCTGAAAAATCCGCTGCCACCAGGTTTTTCGCGGGCGGCCGATGATGATGTGTGTGAAATTATTGGCGTTGGCGTAGGAGATGATTTCCCGCGTCAGATCGAGCGCCGGCAGGGTCACGGTCTCGCCGCCGAGTTGCTGGGCAAGCCGCATGGTGCCGGCCAGGCGATCCTTCTCAGCCTCCGACAATTGCTGCGAACGCGGCGTATCGAGATGCAGCGCCGTCCACGGCGCACGCAGGCGATCCGCCTGCCGGCGGGCATAACGCACCAGGCCCGGACCGTTACCGCCATGATCGAGGCAGACGAGAACCCTGTCTCCCGCTGCCCAGGGGCCGGAAATGGCGTGTGACTGCATGTGGTTGAGCAATTGCTCATCCACCCGCTGCGCCGTGCGCCGCAGCGCGAGTTCACGCAGTGCGGTCAGATTGCCGCGCGAAAAATAATTCTCGATGGCGCGCCGGGCGGTGCGCGGCAGGTAAACCTTGCCGTCCTGCAGACGCTTGATCAGATCGTCGGGGGTGATATCGATGATTTCGACATCGTCGGCCCGGTCGATGATGCTGTCAGGCACCGTTTCGCGCACACGGATGCGGGTGATCTGCGCCACCACATCGTTCAGGCTTTCCACATGCTGGATGTTGAGCGTCGTATAGACATCAATACCCTGCGCGAGTATCTCCTGAACATCCATATAACGTTTCGGGTGGCGGCTGCCGGCGGCATTGGTGTGAGCCAGTTCATCGACCAGCACCAGCGCGGGGCGCCGGGCGAGAATGGCGTCGAGATCCATCTCCTCCAGCACCTGGCCGCGATAATCGATGCGCCTGCGGGGGATCACATCCAGCCCTTCGACCAGCGCCTCGGTTTCCCGGCGGCCATGCGTTTCCACGACGCCAATGATGGTATCGACGCCATCCGCGAGCTTCGCCCGGCCGGACATCAGCATTTCATAGGTCTTGCCGACGCCGGGCGCTGCCCCTAAAAAAATCTTCAGCCGGCCCCGCGCCTCGCGCCGGGCATTTTCCAGCAGCGCGTCGGGCGACGGCCGGTTCGGCATATCGCGATTGTCGTCAGGCATTTAACCCACCAGTGGTCGAGGCTATGGCTTCCGGAGAAGCCATAGCCATTTCAGTTCATGAGCCGGCTGCGTCAAGAGCCATATTGAGAACCAGCACATTCACGACCGGTTCTCCCATGAAACCGAGTTCCGGGGCCTCGACATGCCGCTCCACGACGGCGCGCAGTGCGGCCTCATCCATGCCCCTTGCCTTTGCGACACGGGGAACCTGGAAATAGGCGGCCTCCGGCGAAACATGCGGATCGAGGCCGCTGCCCGACGCCGTCACCAGATCTGCCGGTACCGCGGCTGCCGGGTTTTCGGCCTTCGCAGCCTCATAGTCCGTTTTTACCCGGTCGATAAGCTTGGCGCTTGTCGGGCCGAGATTGGAACCGGAAGAGGAAGCGGCATTATAACCGTCGCCGGCGGCGGAGGGGCGGCCGTGGAAATATTTCTCGCCGGTGAAGGCCTGGCCGATCAATTGTGAGCCGACCACAGCGCCATCCTTCTTAATCAGGCTGCCGTTGGCCTGAACGGGAAAGAGCGCCTGCGCCAGACCCGTCATGCCGAGCGGATAGGCAAGGCCGGTAATGGCGGTGGTGACAAGGATCAGCACCAATGCGGGACGAAACTGTTTCAACATTGTCTTTACTCCTCAGGCGAGACCGAGCGCCGTAATGGCAAGGTCAATGGCCTTGATACCGATAAAGGGAACGATGATGCCGCCAAGGCCATAGATGACCAGATTGCGCGACAGCAGCGCACCGGCGCCGATCGGACGATATTTGACGCCCTTCAGCGATAGCGGGATAAGCGCGATAATGATCAGCGCGTTGAAGATGATGGCGGAGAGGATGGCGCTTTGCGGCGTCGAAAGCCCCATCACGTTCAGGACGCCGAGCTGCGGATAGAGCGCCAGGAACATGGCCGGGATGATGGCGAAATATTTGGCGATATCGTTGGCGATGGAGAAGGTCGTCAGCGCGCCGCGCGTCATCAGCAGCTGCTTGCCGATTTCGACGATCTCGATGAGCTTGGTCGGATCGCTGTCGAGATCGACCATGTTGCCCGCCTCGCGCGCCGCCACCGTGCCGGTATTCATGGCGACGCCCACATCGGCCTGCGCCAGCGCCGGAGCATCGTTGGTGCCGTCACCGCACATGGCGACGAGCTTGCCTTTGGCCTGTTCCTCGCGGATAAGCTCCAGCTTGTTTTCCGGTGTCGCCTGGGCAAGGAAATCATCGACGCCTGCTTCCGCCGCGATGGCGGCAGCGGTCATCGGATTGTCGCCGGTGATCATGACGGTGCGGATGCCCATGCGGCGAAGCTCTGCGAAACGCTCGCGAATGCCGCCCTTGACGATGTCTTTCAGCTGCACGACGCCGAGCAGCTTGCCGTCGCGCACGACGGCGAGCGGCGTGCCGCCGGTCTTGGCGATCTCTTCCGCAATTGTCCGGATACCACGTGCGGCGTCCGTTTCGGTTTTGACGGCGAGCGCCACATTGCCCTGTTGCGACGCATCGCCGTTAACATAGGCAAGAACGGCGTCGACTGCGCCCTTGCGAATGGAGGCGCCTTCGAAATCGACGCCGCTCATGCGGGTCTGGGCAGTGAAAGGCACAAAACTCGCATGGAGTTTCTGCATGTCACGGGCGCGGATGCCGTATTTTTCCTTGGCCAGAACGACGATGGAGCGGCCTTCCGGCGTTTCATCGGCGAGCGAGGCAAGCTGTGCGGCATCGGCAAGTTCCTGCTCGGAGACGCCGGGAACGGGCCGGAACTCGGTCGCCTGCCGGTTGCCAAGCGTGATGGTGCCGGTCTTGTCGAGGAGCAGCGTGTCGACATCGCCCGCCGCCTCGACGGCGCGGCCGGACATGGCCAGCACGTTGAACCGCACCAGCCTGTCCATGCCGGCAATGCCGATGGCGGACAGCAGGGCGCCGATGGTGGTGGGGATGAGCGTGACGAACAGCGCCACCAGCACGATGATCGGGATCGAACCGCCGGCATAGGCCGCGAAACTCGGAATGGTGGCGGTGGCCAGAACGAAGATCAGCGTCATGCCTGCAAGCAGGATGTTGAGCGCGATCTCATTCGGCGTCTTTTGGCGTTCGGCGCCTTCGACCAGCGAAATCATCCGGTCGAGGAAGGTGGAGCCGGCAGCGGCAGTGATGCGAACCCTGATCCAGTCGGAGAGGACCTGCGTCCCGCCGGTGACCGCCGAGCGGTCGCCGCCGGATTCACGGATGACGGGGGCGGATTCGCCTGTTATCGCCGCCTCGTTGACGGAGGCCACGCCCTCGATGACTTCACCATCGGAGGGAATGATATCGCCGGCCTCGACGAGGACGATATCGTTGACCTTCAGGCTGGTGCCCGCCACCATTTTATATTGGCTGCGGTCATCGCCGGTCAGAAGCTTCGCCTGGGTTTCGGTACGGGTCCGGCGCAATGAATCCGCCTGGGCCTTGCCGCGCCCTTCGGCGACGGCTTCGGCGAAATTGGCGAAGAGGACGGTGAACCAGAGCCAGAGATTGATCTGGAAGGAGAAACCGAGATTGGCGCCGCCGGTGACAAGATCGCGGATGAACAGCACGGTTGTCAGCACCGACACCGTCGCGACGACAAACATGACCGGGTTGCGCGCCAGCGTGCGCGGGTTGAGCTTTTTGAATGCGGCGGCGATGGCCGGCACGAGAATGCGAGAATCAAGGATGCTCGCTTGTTTGGACTGGCTCATGAAGAGGCTCCAGCGTTTGAAACAGGGCGACCGATAAAGGTCGATCAGCCCGTGATAATTTCGAGAGCGACAACGGCGGCGAACAGGGCCGCCATCATCGCGAGAATGAGGTTGGAGGCGCACCAGCCGCCGGGCGTGGCGCTCCCCTTGACGGGAGCGCCTTTGCGGGCGGAAACGATGCGGTCATGCCGGGACATGTCGTTGTTCATGACATCACCTCAGAACAGTTGGCCTGCCGCCATCACCAGATGTTCGGCAACCGGGCCAAGCGCGAGCGCAGGCAGGAAGGTGAGGCCACCGACGATCAGGATCGTGCCGACAAGCAGGCCGACAAAAAGCGGGCCATCAGTCGGGAAGGTGCCGGCAGAGGCCGGAACCGTCTTCTTGGTGACCAGCGAGCCGGCAATGGCGAGCGCTGGAATGATGACCAGAAAACGCCCCATCAACATGCCAAAGCCAAGGGTGATATTGTACCAGGTCGTATTGCCCGTCAGTCCACCGAAGGCCGAACCGTTATTGGCTGCCGCCGAAGTATAGGCATAGAGGATTTCGGAGAAACCATGCGGCCCAGCCGTGCCGATTGACGCAACGGCCGAAGGCAGAACGGTGGCCGTGGCCGTGAAAACCAGCATCGCGAGCGGCAGGCAGAGAATGGCCAGAACCGCCATCTTCATTTCCTTGGCCTCGATCTTCTTGCCGAGATATTCCGGCGTGCGGCCGACCATCAGCCCCGCCACGAAGATGGCGATGACGATGAAGAGCAGAATGCCGTAGAAACCCGCGCCGACGCCGCCGACGATGACCTCGCCCAGCTGCATGTTGATGAGGGGGATGAGACCGCCAAGCGCCGTGAAGCTGCCATGCATGGCATTGACCGCGCCGCAGGAGGCCGCCGTGGTGATGACCGCAAACAGCGAGGAGAGCGCCAAGCCGAAACGGACTTCCTTGCCTTCCATATTACCGCCGGCAAGACCGAAACTGTGCATCAGCGGATTTCCAGCCGCTTCCGCCCAATAGGTGACGGCGACGCCGGCGATGAACAGCACGCCCATGGCGGCGAGGATCGCCCAGCCCTGGCGCTGGTTGCCGACCATGCGGCCGAAGACATTGGTGAAGGCTGCGCCGATGGCGAAGATCGATACCATCTGAATAAGGTTGGAAATGGCGTCGGGGTTTTCGAAGGGATGCGCGGAATTGGCGTTGAAGAAACCGCCGCCATTGGTGCCCAGCATCTTGATCGCCAGCTGCGACGCCACGGGACCGACCGCAATCGTCTGCTGCGCGCCTTCCAGCGTCTGTGCAGTAACATAAGGGCCAAGTGTCTGAGGCACGCCGAGCCACACATAGATGAGGGTCAACACGATGCAGAGCGGCAGAAGCACGTAGAGCGTCGAGCGGACCATATCCACCCAGAAATTGCCGATGGCTTTTCCGGAAGCGCGGGAAAATGCGCGGATCAGGCCCATGGCGATTGCCATGCCTGTCGCGGCGGAAACGAAGTTCTGCACGGTGAGGACAGCCATCTGGGTCAGATAGGACATGGTGCTTTCGCCGCCATAATTCTGCCAGTTGGTATTGGTGACGAAGCTGACCGCCGTATTGAAGGACAATTCCGGCCCGACGGCCGCCATCCCCTGCGGATTATAGGGCAGCACGGCCTGAAAGCGCATCAGGGCATAAAGCAGGGCAAAACCGAAGAGATTGAAGAGAAGCATGGAGAACGCATAGGTCGTCCAGTGCTGTTCCTCGCGCTTGCTTGTCCCGGCAAGGGCATAAAGGCCGCGCTCGACGGGTGCGAGAACCGGCGAAAGCAGGGTGCGTTCGCCATTAAAGACGCGCGCCATATAGAAGCCGAGCGGCTTCACCAGGGCAAAAATGATTCCGCAAAACAGCAGAATCTGAAACCATCCATTGAGGGTCATGGTATTGAACTTTCAATAGCCGCCGCTTCCCGATCAGAAGCGTTCGGGGCGAATGAGAGCGTAAGTGAGATAGGCGGCGATAAAGACGGTGACGGCACCGCTCAAGATATAGTCGAATGTCATCGCAGCCTCCGTCTAAAGCCGGTCGCAGGCGCGCGTATAGGCAAAGCAGAGAGCGAAAAACACCGCCGCCGCGCCGATCAAAACAACATCCATCATCGATGGGACTCCTTTTTCATCTGGGAGCCGGACAGGAAGAAAAGCGCCGTCATGTGGGACGTCGCTTTTCATTCTTTCTGGCTGAGAAGGGAACACCATCCCTTCACGCCGGGAAGAATGCACCCGAACCGCATAAAGGTTCGAGACGGCCGCAGATGGAATAAAATAGGAATCCTATAGGAATTTCGGCGCCCGCTGACGCGGGCACCCGCCGCTTCTTAATGAGAGAGCGGCTCGCCAAAGGCGGACACGATGGTTTCCGCAGGGCTTTTGCCGGCCAGCAGCGCCGCCAGCAGGATGCGGGCCTGGCCCGGGCGAAGCGTGGATGAATGCACGGCACCGGCCGCGACAAGATCATGCCCGCCGCCGCCGCCGCCGTAACTTGCCACGAGGCGCCCTTCCGGCACACGGCTGGAAACGATGACGGGAATACCGCGCTGGGCGCAGCGCTTCACGGCTTCGGCGATACGCGGATTGGCGTTGCCGGAACCAAGCGCGGCAAGCACGATGCCATCGGCACCGGCCGCGAGACTCGCGTCGATATGGGTTGCGTCGCAGCCGGGATGGATGGCGACGATATCAACCCTGATATCGTCGACGGGCGCGACGAGATGCGGCACGGCGGCCTGAATCATCGGTCGCGCCGAGCGGAAGGCGTCGGCTGCATCCGCACTCAGCTTATAAAGCCCCCAGGCCGGCAGACAGCGGCCGCCGAAGGACAGGAGCACACCTTTTGCGGCATTCGCCTGATCAAGCGCTGTTTCTATCGCCCGGGCCAGATTGGTCGGCCCATCCGCATCCCGATGGTCTGCCGTAAACTGTGCGCCGGTGAAGACCACCGGCTTTTTGATGGCCCGCTGCAAATGCACGAGCAGCGAGGATTCTTCCATGGCGTCGGTGCCATGCAGAACCACGATGCCGGCAACGGCGGGATCATCAAGCTCCATACCCACCGCATCGCTGATGCGCTGCATGTCAGCCAATGTCAGGCTGGAAGAATCCTTCGCCATCAGATCGACGGGCTTCAGCCGGGCGCTAATCTGCGGCACCAGCGCCAGTAGGTCCTCACCCGAAAGGCTGGGCGTGCTCACGCCATCCGCACCACGCCGGCTGGCGATGGTGCCGCCGGTGGCGATGACCGCCACCAGAGGCATAGTGCCCTGCCCGCTCACTGCGATGCTCCCGCACGCTCGGCAGCCAGACGATAGATGCGGTCGCGCAGCAGATACCAGCCGATGACGAGCGCCGGGATGATGACCAGCAGCGAGGCGATGGTCCAGGAGCCCACAGGATAGTCGAAGGCCATCAGCACCAATACGCCGAACAGGAAGATGAGCGTGAGAATGCCGGTATAGGGCGCACCGAACATGCGGAAATCCGGACGCACAAGCTCACCGCGGCGGGAGAGCTGCCAGAGTTTCAGCTGGCACAGGACGATGACCGCCCATGCGCAGATGATGCCGAGCGCCGACAGGTTGAGGGCGATCTCGAAGGCGGAGGAGGGAACGACGGCATTCAGCGCCACACCGAGAACGGTGACGACGGCCGTGACCGCAATGCCGCCATAGGGCACGCCATTCTTGTTCATCTTCGCAAGTGCTGCCGGCGCCGAGCCGGAAACCGCCATCGAATGCAGGATGCGGCCGGTGGAATAGAGGCCCGCATTCAGCGAGGACAACACGGCGGTCAAGACGACGAGATTCATGATCACGTCAGCGCCCTGGACGCCGATCGAACCGAAGAAGGTCACGAAGGGGCTCTCGCCAGCCTTGTAGGCGGTATAGGGCAGAAGCAGCGAAAACAGCAGCACCGAACCGACATAAAACACCACGAGGCGCAGGACCACGGCACGGATGGCGCGCGGCATGACCTTGCGCGGGTCTTCCGTCTCGCCTGCCGCCGTGCCGATCAGCTCGATCGAGGCATAAGCGAAGACGACACCCTGTATGATGACGAAGGCTGGCAAAATGCCATTCGGGAAGAAACCGCCATTGTCGGTGATGATGCTGAAGCCGGTGATGTGGCCTTCAATGGGGGTGCCGAAAATGACGAAATAAATGCCGACGACAAGGAAGATCGCAAGCGCCAGCACCTTGATCAGGCTGAACCAGAATTCAAGTTCGCCGAACACCTTCACCGACAGCATGTTCATCGCCAGTACGACCAGAAGGGCCGTCATAGCAAAAACCCACTGGTCGATGCCCGCCAGCCACGGAACATATTGCTTGAAGAAGTTCATGTAGAGTGCGACGGCGGTCACATCCGCCACCGAGGTCATGGCCCAGTTCAGCCAGTACATCCAGCCAGCCGCGAAGGCCAGCTTCTCGCCGTAGAATTCGCGGGCGTAGGAGACGAAAGAACCGGAGCTCGGACGATGCATGATCAGCTCGCCAAGCGCCCGCAACACCAGAAACGCGAAAAAGCCGCAAAGCGCATAAACGAAGACCAGCGCCGGGCCTGCCTGCGCCAGACGCCCGCCTGCACCGAGGAAAAGCCCGGTGCCGATGGCGCCGCCAATGGCGATCATCTGAATCTGGCGCGGCTTGAGAGCCTTGTGGTAACCGAGATCCTCTTCGATGAAGACCTCGCGTTCGGCGGATGCCGTTTTCCCAGAATGCATGGATATTTATCCTCCCGATAAAGTGCTTGCAGTCGGCGATAAGCCGGAAATGAAAATGAAACTGGCACAGTCCGCGCTGGAATATGGCCAGCATGCATGCTCATGCGCTGTAAAGCTGCATGACAGATTTTGCCCCCTCATAATGGCAGATAATGCCGTTCGTCAAGCGTATTTGATATGATTGACCTTCTCCTCCACCCCAATTAAGGTCAAAAAATCTGTAAGACAGCTTTACAGATATAGCAACGCTTAAAAAGCCATTGGAGGAAGAAGTGAGCGTGACGCGCAGGGAGCATGATTTGCTCGGGACCAAGGAAATTCCGGCGGATGTCTATTGGGGCGTGCATACGGCACGCGCGGTGGAGAACTTCAAGATCACCGGGGTGACCATTGGCCACAACCCCTATCTCGTCAGGGGACTGGCCTATGTGAAGGAGGCGGCGGCACGCGCAAATCATGAGCTCGGCTTGCTCGACGCCGAACGCATGGAAGCCATCGCCGCGGCCTGCCGCGAAATCCGCGCCGGCGCACTGCATGAGCAGTTCGTGGTGGATGAAATCCAGGGCGGCGCCGGCACTTCCACCAACATGAACGCCAATGAGGTCATCGCCAACCGCGCGTTGGAACTGCTTGGCCACGACAAGGGCGATTATGCCCGACTTCACCCCAATGACCACGTTAATCTCAGCCAGTCGACCAACGACGCCTATCCGACGGCGATCAATGTCGGGCTGATAGAGGCCATCGACGATCTGGCGGCTTCCATGGGCCTATTGAAGGACGCTTTCGACCGCAAGGCGCAGGAGTTTGCCGGCTTCATCAAGATCGGCCGCACGCAATTGCAGGACGCCGTACCGATGACGCTCGGCCAGGAATTCCGCACTTTCGTGGTAATGCTCGGTGAAGATCAGGCTCGCCTGATCGAATCCGCGGCATTGCTGCACGAGATCAACCTCGGCGCCACCGCCATCGGCACCGGGCTGAATGCGCCGCGCGGTTATGCCGAGCTGGCCTGCCAGCACCTGGCGCAGCTGACCGGACGACCGCTGGTGACGGCCGCCGACCTGATCGAGGCAACGCAGGACCCCGGCGCCTTCGTGCATCTCTCCGGCGTGCTGAAACGCGTTGCCGTGAAGCTGTCGAAGACCTGCAACGATCTTCGCCTGCTCTCTTCCGGCCCGCGCGCCGGGATCGGCGAAATCACCCTGCCCTCCGTTCAGGCGGGTTCCAGCATCATGCCGGGCAAGATCAATCCGGTCATTCCCGAAGTGGTCAATCAGGTGGCTTATGCGGTGATCGGCAACGACATCACCATCACCATGGCGGCGGAAGCCGGGCAGCTGCAGCTCAATGCCTTCGAGCCGATCATCGTGCGCGCACTTTCACAGAGCATCAGCCAGCTCAGCGCCGCCTGCCGCACGCTGGCGGAACGCTGCGTCGACGGCATCGTCGCCAATCCGGCGATCATGGCGCAGCGCGTGGAAGAGTCCATCGGTCTCGCCACCGCGCTCAACCCGCTGATCGGTTATTATGCGGCGACGGAAGTGGCAAAGGAGGCGCTTGCCAGCGGCCGCACCGTGCCGCAGGTGGTTCTGGAACGCGGTTATCTGACAGACGCGCAATTGCAGCAGGCGCTGAGCCCGCGGCACCTGGCGAACCTGCCCGCCGTCACGGCTGGCGAAGCCGATCTTCGCCAATGATTGTCGTCACCACCTGCTTCACCTGCCCAAGGTGAAGCTCCATCGCCTCGCGCGCCTCGGGTGCCGAGCACCGCCGGATCGCCTCTACGATCCGGCGGTGCTCGAAATTCGAGGCGACACGGCGGCCAGCCATCAGGTTCACCATCTCGGATTGCTGGGATAAGGCCTCGCGGGCGTCGGCCACCACCTTGGCGAACAGCCTGTTGGCAGAAGCTTCCGCAATGGCGCAATGGAATTGCCCATCCAGCAGCACCCAGGGATGCGGCCTTTCTTCGGCTTCCATCCGGTCGCAGAGATCAAGCAGGATTTCCAGCTGCGCATCGGTGCGCCTCAACGCCGCCCAACCGGCCGCCGGCACCTCGATGAAAGGGCGGGCCTCGATCAGATCGCGGGCGGAATAGGCGCCGTAATTCAATTCGGAAGGCGGCGTCGGCGTCATCACATAGGTGCCGCTTCCGGTGCGGGTCTGCGTCAGCCCCAGGGTCTGGAGCGACCGCAGCGCTTCGCGAATGATCGGCCGGCTGACGCCGTATCGTGCTGCCAGATCGGCTTCGGAAGGCAGCCGGGTGCCGACCGCAAGCTGCCCCGAGGTGATAGCGGAACGGATATCATCGAACACCGCTTCTGCGGCATTCTTGCGATTGATCGGCTGCGCATCTGCTAGCCAATCCGACAACCCGCCCATCTTTAAACCCTCCGCATTCTCAATATGTTCGCAATATCAACGCAAAACCAGACAACCGTCCAAACGCAAAAGGACGGCCGCCGCTCTCGCGGCCAAGCCGACCTTCCTAACATTATCCTGCCCATGGGAACAACGACGGCGGATATTTTTGTTGGGGCGAGGGTGCGGTATCACCGCACCCTCGCCCCGCGTCAGATATTACGCCTTGATTTCCGCTACCTCCGGCTTGTCATCCTCACGCGGAATGCGGAACCACGCGACATAGAGCGCCGGCAGGAAAAGCAGGGTAAGCGCCGTGCCAACCACGATGCCACCCATCATCGCATAGGCCATTGGACCCCAGAAGATTTCCCGGGAGATGGGGATGAGGGCAAGCGTGGCCGCCGCCGCCGTCAGCATGATCGGCCGCATGCGGTGCTCGGTCGCCTCGATGACGGCACGCCATGCCGAGACCCCTTCGCTTCTCAGATGCTCGATCTGCACGACGAGGATGACCGAGTTGCGGATCAGGATGCCGATCAGCGCCAGCACGCCGAGAATGGCGACAAAGCCCATCGGCGCATTGGAGAAGAGCAACGCCACCACGACGCCTATCAAGGCAGTGGGCGCGACGGCGAAGACCAGGAAGAGCCGGCTGAAGCTTTGCAGCTGAACCATCAGGATCGTCGCCATCGCAAACAGCATCATGGGCACCACGGCGACGATCGGAGCCTGGGAATCCGCGCTGGACTCCACGGAACCGCCGACCTCCAACCTGTAACCGACGGGAAGCGTCTTCTCGAAAGCCTCCAGTTTCGGCTTCAGCTGCTCCACGATCGTGGCCGGCTGGGTCGGGCCGATAATGGCAGCCTTGACGGTGACCGTCGGAATCCTGTCACGACGCCAGATGGTCGGCTGCTCCAGCTCGTAGCGGAAATTGGCAATCGCCGAGAGCGGTACGGCCTTGCCGTTTGTCGCCGGCAATTGCAGGTTTTGCAAGGTCTCGATGGAGCCGCGCTCCGAAAGCTGCGCCCGCGCCACCACGTTGACGAGGTAGATATCGTCCCTCACCTGGGTGACGGTGGATCCTTCGACAATGCTGTTCATGGCATTGGCGATGTCTTCCGACGAGACGCCGAGCTGGCGGGCCTTGTCCTGGATGACATCGACCTTGACCACCCGTGTCGGCTCGTTCCAGTCCATGACCAGGTTGGACAGCAGCCGGTGTTCGCCGACGATGCCCGACAATTGCTGCCCGAGTTCACGCACCTTCTGAATGTCAGGACCGCTCAGGCGATATTGTACCGGTTTTCCGACCGGCGGACCGATATCGAGCAGTTTCACGAAGGCGTCGGTGCCGATGAATGTTTTGTTCAGATAGTCCTGCAACTCGGCGCGCACCTTGTCGCGCACGTCCAGCCCCTTGGTCACGATGACCGTCTGGCCGAAGGTGACGTCAGGCGTCTGCACGTCGAAGGACAGGATGAAACGCGGCGCGCCTTCGCCGACATAGGTTGTCCAGTGGTCGATATCCGGATTCTTGGCGAGCATCTCCTGCTCGAACTGCGCCATCTGCCGGTTGGTTTCGGCAATGGAACTGTTCTGCGGCAGGTTCCAGTCAACGATCAGCTCCACGCGGTCGGATGACGGGAAGAACTGCTGCTGCACAAGTCTCATGCCGCCGACGGAAAGGCCGAACAGTGCAATGGTGAGGATAATCGTCACCCAGCGCCAGCGCAGCGCCCGGCCGAGAAGCCACGAAAAGGCGGAGGCAAACCGGCCCTTTTTCTCGTGGTGCGATTTCATCGTCTTCGGCAGGATCGTCACACCGAGCAACGGCGTGAACAGGACCGCGACGATCCATGACACGATCAGCGAAACGGCGATCACCACAAAAAGCGTGAAGGTGAATTCACCCGCCGCGCTGTTGTTGAGACCGACCGGAATAAAACCGGCGACGGTGACCAGCGTACCGGTCAGCATCGGGAAAGCGGTCGAGGTGTAAACATAGGTCGCCGCTTTCCTGAGATCGTCACCGACCTCAAGCCGCGCGACCATCATCTCGACGGCGATCATCGCATCGTCGACCAGGAGCCCGAGCGCGATGATGAGGGCGCCCAGAGAGATGCGCTGCAGCGAGATGCCGGTATATTCCATGTAGACGAAGGTGATCGCCAGCACGAGCGGGATTGAGACGGCGACCACCATGCCGGCCCTGAGGCCAAGGCTGATGAAGCTGATGACGAGAACGATGGCGATGGCCTCGAACAGCGCCGAGGTGAAGCCGGAGACCGCCTCATCGACCACGGCCGGCTGATCGGACACGCGGTGCACATCGACACCAACGGGCAGATCCGCCACCACGCGCTTCATCTCCGCATCCAGCGCCTCGCCGAAATGCAGCAGGTTAGCGCCGGTTTTCATGCCGATCGCAAGGCCAATGGCCGGCTGGCCGTTAAAACGGAACAGCGAGGACGGCGGATCGACATAACCGCGCCGGATCGTCGCCACTTCCGTCAGCGGGAAGAACCGGTTGTTGACCCGCAGATTGATGGACCGCAGGCTGTCTTCCGAGGTGAACTGGCCGCTGACGCGCAGCGCCACACGCTCGGGCCCGGCATTGACGAAACCGGACTGCGTGACGGCGTTCTGGGATTGCAGGGTCTTGATGATCGACTGCTGGTCGATGCCGAGCGCCGCGATCTGCCGCGTGGAAAACTCCAGATAGATCGTCTCGTCCTGCGCGCCGATGACATCGACCTTGCCGATATTGTCGACAGTCAGCACCTTTGCGCGGGCGTCTTCCACCAGATCGCGCAATTGCCGCTGGCTGAGACCGTCGCTGGTGAAGGCGTAGATATTGCCATAGACATCGCCGAAACGGTCATTAAAGAAGGGGCCGACGACGCCGGAGGGAAACTCGCCCTTGATGTCGCCGATCATGTTGCGCACCCGCACCCAGGTCGGCTCGACGTTGCGCGCCTTGGTTTCCGGCACCAGTTCCACGAAGATTGTCGTGCGGCCGGCCACCGTCTGGCTGCGCAGATGGTCGAGATTGTCGAGCTCCTCGAGCTTCTTCTCGATCCTGTCGGTCACCTGCCGGGCCACTTCCTCCGCCGAAGCGCCGGGCCATTGCGCGCTGATCACCATCGTCTTGATGGTGAAATTCGGATCTTCCTCACGACCAAGGTTGAGATAGGAAAAAACGCCGGCAAGAACGAAGACCAGCATGAAGTACCAGACAAGCGAACGGTGTTCGAGCGCCCAGTCGGAAAGGTTGAATTTCTTCACTGACGGACCTCCTGATCGATCCTGATGGCCTGTCCATCCTTGAGCTTGTGAACGCCGGCGCTGGCGACACGCTCGCCGGGCTTGACGCCGCCGGTGATGCGCACGCTGCCGCCCTCGGTCGGCTCACCTTCTATCGTGACCGGGCGCAACGTCACCGTTGCCGTATCGACATTGACGATCCAGACACCCCAGCCATTGTCGGTTTTCAAAAGGGCGGATGAAGGCAGCATGATTTGCGGTTCGGATGCGGCAAGCACCGAGGCCGTGACGACGGAACCCAGCCGGAATGTCGGCGGCGCATCCTGCAGGCTGATTTTCGTGCGGCGGGTACGCGTCGCCGTTTCAGCTTCCGGGGCGATCTCGCGCACAACGCCGGTGGTGCGGATTTTCGGATCGAGCTGCAGGGCGATCTCGAAGGCGGAGCCGATCTCCAGCCGCTGCGCCGCAAATTGCGGAACATCGACCACCACGTCGCGCACTTCCGGCCGGGCGATGGTCACCACCGTCTGGCCGGCCGAGACGACCTGGCCGATTTCGCCTGACGTGGCAGTCACCACGCCGTCAAATTCCGCATGGAGCTGCGCATAACCAAGCTGCTCCTCGGCCTTGTCGAGATTGGCGCGGGCCTTGGCGACGGCGGCATTGGCGGTGCGTGTCGCCTGTTCGGCCTCTTCCAGCGCGGCTTCCGTGCCGCTGCGGGCTTCAGCCAGGACGCGCTGGCGCTGTTCGGTCGTGACCGCATTGGCAAGCTGCGCTTCCGTATTGGAAAGATCGGACTGCGCGCTCTTCACCGCAAGCTCGAGCGCCAGCGGATCAATTGACGCCACGACATCGCCTTTCTTGACCAGATCAGCCACATCGACATTGCGGGCGATGATGCGGCCGAGAAC